>NZ_JAKJSJ010000107.1:0-10276 GCF_050336715.1 Photobacterium makurazakiensis | reverse complement strand
TTATAAGATACGGGATGTATTGAATTTCTTGAAGTGAAAATAATGACTAGATAGATTTCCATAATGGAAATTGTATGCTTGAGTTCAAACTTGTCGAGTTATATGTCTTYATTGTGATTAGGAGATTTTCAATCTGTAAAGAGAGTGTTTTTTTGTCGTCATATTAGTCGTCTTTAATATATTGAATATTGGCCGCTTTATTTATAATTATAGGGAGTGTTTAGACTTTGAGACACTGTTTAATCTGTTCTTTTGTCAATTTTTTGACTAAAACTAATAGGGTAAAGAAACAACGTAATCGGGACAATGGATACTCGTGTTAGTAGCCGGTCATTGCATGGATGGGATCGTTTTTTAGTTGCAAGGTAGTTTACGATGTCTAAGCGAAACTGCATACAGGTTAAAACATTAGGTTTATTAACCATTCTTTGTTGCTCCTTTAGTGCAGCAGCAAACGATTCGAGCATTCCTACTCAATTGGATTTTGGGCTTATTGATCAGCCTTTGGCAAGTAATGGACAGTTATGTTACCAAGCCACAGGAAAAACTTGCTTTGATCATGAGTTAGACAAAATATATAAAGAAAATGATTACTTACCTTTATGGACAGCGCCAGAATTACAAGAATCCTTAATTCTTCGACTTAAAACGCTATCGTATTCAGGTATTGCTTCTGGTGTTACTCAAAGGATTAGCGAGTTGAGTCGTTTAAAAGCCAAGCGAGATCAACGTGGCTACGATATTCTCGCGACAGATTCTTATCTTGTGTACTTGTCTTTTCAGCAGCAGATAGCCGACTCGCCAAGTCTGCTTTTTCGTCACCAAGAATTAAAGCCTGCCTCTACGGTGGAAAGTTCAGCTGTTGACTCACTTAAGCTGACGAAAGAGGCTCTTTTTTATAATTTGCTGAGCAACTCCGAGCAACATACTCAATTAAAACGCTCTATCGCTTTAGCTGATACCTTTAACCGCTTACCTGCACACAGCTACGAGATAACATCAAAAAAATTGGTTAAACATGATCAGGTTATTCCAAATGGGCAAGCATTATTGGATGTACTGTATAATTACGGTGACTTGAGCGCTGAAGACTTTGACTGGCTTAAATTGCACGCCGAGATTGTAAATAGTGGATTGGTTAATCAAGCTATACGGCAATTTCAAGCGCGTAACGGCTTAGAGAGTGACGGTATTCTAGGGCCCGCGACAATGTATCAATTGTCGCTACCTTATAAAGAAGTCTCTCGA
This sequence comes from Photobacterium makurazakiensis, assembly GCF_050336715.1. Classification (NCBI taxonomy): domain Bacteria; kingdom Pseudomonadati; phylum Pseudomonadota; class Gammaproteobacteria; order Vibrionales; family Vibrionaceae; genus Photobacterium; species Photobacterium makurazakiensis. The sequence goes on along the minus strand of NZ_JAKJSJ010000107.1, from coordinate 9,028 downwards.
TTAATTGCTCTTAACTTACAGCGCAGTCAGCTGGGGAGAAGCGGGGGAGATAGGCCGCGTATTAAAGTCAATATTCCTGATTATCAATTACAGATCACCCACCATGAGCAAGTGGTATTTGAATCAAAAGTGATTGTAGGGCGTACAGCACGGCCGACCAATTTATTCTCTTCATCACTCAATACGATGGTTGTCAATCCACGTTGGAATGTACCTGAAACCATCAAGAAAAAAGATGTCATACCGGGCATAAAAGCATCGCCTGATTACCTTGAAAAGAAAAACTTAAAAATGATCAGAAGCTGGCGTGACCGTAGTGAATTGTCAGCAGAACTCGTTGAATGGAGCAATGTTAACCCAGAAACCTTTCCATACGAGTTTATGCAAGGGCCTGGACCTAAAAATGCGCTAGGCAATGTTAAGTTTCTCATGCCTAATGACTATTCAGTGTATTTACATGATACGCCGTCCCGTGGCTTATTTAATAAAACCAAACGTAATTTAAGTTCAGGGTGTGTAAGGGTTGAGAAAGCGGCAGAGCTTGCTTCATATATATTGGATTATCAACAGCGGCCGAGCTGGCGCTCGTATGATCAGCTAGTGAGTAATCGGCAAACCGATACTATTTCGTTACCGAGGCGAATAGATGTTGATGTAACGTATGTTACTGCTTGGGTTGATGAAAACAATCAACTTCAGATGCGAGAAGACATTTATGGTTATGATCGCCCAAGCCGCCATACGGCGAAGTTAAAGTACTCGACACTTAAAAATTATCGATACTGATTTAAGCGAGAAAGTGGACTGGGGTGATAGCTAACTCTTTTGTCATCAATCTTCCATTAATGAAAGGTTGGTTACAGCAGAGTTAGCTATTTTACTTTATGTATCTTTTTCCTATTTATCTTATGTAACTATTAGGTGGAAACCACGTTTAAGCATCAATTAATTTATGTTCAATCTGGCTCTGATGCTCTTGCGGTTTAAATTGATTAAATCTTGGTAAGAACTTATCCCAGTCGATGATATGGCTGTTGATCTCAGGGCCATCAATACATGCGTGTTTGCGTATCAGTTTGCCATTTTCCATCACTGGCACCATGCACGCACCGCACATCCCGGTTGCATCGACCATAATAGAATTAAGGCTAGCGACACATGCAACCTCATAAGTCAGTGTTAAATCACTGACCGCACGCATCATCATTGGAGGACCAATCGTTATCACCTCTGCAATAGGATCACCAACGGCTTCGTGATGTTTGATTAAGTACTCTTCGAGTGGAACGGTAACAAAGCCTTGGATACCGAAACTGCCATCGTTACTGGTGTAAATAACATCCAACAGATCAGGGAACTGATGGCGTAACGTTTCAACACGATCACCTTCTTCTGTCCAGAAGCAATGGTCGGCACTTCTGAACCCAGTGATAAGGGTGACTTTGTTGCCCATTTCAAGCTGAGCACGCATGATAGGGTGCACGGCTGGTAGTCCCACACCGCCGGCGGTGAAGATCACACGATGATTTTCGGGGTGCTTTACCACATGACTTGGTTGACCTAGTGGTCCTGCGATAGCAGCGAAACAATCACCTTCTTGCATCAGGTTCATGAGTTTTGAGCTAGAGCCTAATCCTTGAATAACTAGATCGATCGTTCCCTCTTTAGCATTCCAATCGGCAAGTGTTAACGGGATTAGCTCACCTTTATCATCAGCAAGCACACGTACAAATTGACCTGCTTTGGCCGACTGGGCGATAAATGGAGCCTTAATCGTGAACTCGACAATTTCTTCAGTTAACTGACGACGTTTAACAATTTCAGGTGGTGTCTGGCCTAAATCGGTATAACGGCTTGCTTGCTCGACTAAGTTTTGGACCTCTTTAGGGTTGAAATCCAAGTTCTTCATAATTTCTCGCGCGGCTGCTTGTCCATCTCCTGCGGCTTTTATGGCCGTCGAGCCGCCACGGGTTGCATCACCACCACTATAGATCCCACTCAATGACGTTTCCTGAGAGCCTTTATTCAAGAGTAACGTTCCCCATCTTGAGGTTTCTAGATCTGGCTCTGCATCTTTAACGATAGGGTTGGAGCTATTACCAAGCGCCATGATGGTTAAATCAACCGGCATCAGTTCGGTTTGTCCTGTTGATTTTGGACGGCGACGACCAGAGGAATCTGGCTCGCCTAATGCCATGATATCGAGTGTTGCACTGGTAACAATATGGTGTTTATCACCATGAAAGTCACAAGGTGAACGTAACTCTTTTAGCTTGATCCCTTCTTCCAAAGCGTGATGCAGTTCTTCTACTCGCGCTGGCATTTCTTGCTGGGTACGGCGATATACAATGGTGACATTTGCCCCCAAACGGCAGGCTGTACGAGCTGCGTCCATTGCGGTGTTACCACCCCCGATGACGATTACTTCTTTTCCTTTAACTTCCGGAAGCGGGGTTTCGTAATCGGATTCATTGGCATGCATTAGGTTAACCCGAGTTAGAAACTCGTTGGCTGACATAATATTGAGAAGGTGTTCGCCTGGCACATTCATAAAACGAGGTAAACCGGCGCCAGTTCCGACAAATACACGAGCAAAGCCTGCACGTTTTAAGTCAGCAAACGCCGCTGTTTTACCCACAATATAGTTGGTCACGAAACGGCCACCCAGCGTTTTGATTTTGGCAACGACATCATCGATTAGCTGGTTGGGTAGGCGGAACTCCGGAATACCATAGCGAAGTACACCACCTAAAGCGTGGAAAGCTTCAAATATAGTGACAGGGTAACCAGATTTGGCCAACAGATAGGCATTTATCAACCCCGAAGGACCTGAGCCAACGATGGCAACTGGCGGTTTTGTTGCGACTGCCCAAGGATTCGGTGTAGTGATCTCACTGGGTGTATCATTCGCAAGCTCTCGCTCCCTTTGCGGTAAGAACCACTCAAGCTGACCAATTTCGATAGGGCGCTCATTATGAGTACATACGCCTTGGCACTGAAGTTCTTGAGGACAAACCCGGCCAGTAACATTTGGCAGCGGGTTGGCATCGCGGATCAGTTCGAAGGCAGCTTTAAACTTACCTTCTCCCATTAGGTTAAGCGCTTGTGGAATGTGAATCTTTACTGGGCAGCCACCATCATTTTCACCGGTGATCTCACCTTTTTCATCACAGCGAGGGACACCGATTTCACAGGGACGATCTTCACATTGTTTATCCCGTATTACTTCGAGCCAAACGAAAAGCTCTACTTCACGTAAACTGTAACCTAGCCCCATGTAGCCAAGGTAACCTTGGCTCACGAGGTCGAAGTCTTTGCGCCGTTCTTCTGCTGGACGGACATAAGGGGGAATATTGTTTTTCCCCGGCCAGCCATCAGATAAGCCTTTAAACATTGGGTAGCGATCAGATAAATGCTGATCTAACCCTTGAATGAAGGCGCGTTTCTGTTTAAGCGGGATACGCCATAAATAGCGTTGTAGCGCGATACTCAGTGCATTGTTTGCCAGTAGCAATTCCCATAGTTTTTCAGTAAATGAGGCATTGAGCTTTCCTTGTTTAAGGCTTTGACGGATAGCCTGTTGGCTATCTTCAATGATCATTTTCTGGAAGCGTTGCGGGTTTTGCTCCATCCGTTGCATCAATAAATCGCGCTGTGATTGCGATAAGGTTATTGCCATGATTATACCTCCGCTGCAGCAGGTGCATTGAAGTGGATGATTTCAGCATCACATTCATCTGCAATACGAGAAGCACGGCTGAGCAACTCATCGGTAACCGCAATGTTATCGAGAGAGCCAGGAATAACGCGGCTTACCACCTTTGCTATACCGTTATCGACAATGGTGGTTTTTTCAAATAACTCACCGAGTTGCTGATAGCAGGTTTTACAATCGGTACATTCGCCTTGCTCTTCTTCTGAGATGGATACTAGTGGCTGTTTCAACGAAGAAGTGCTGTCTGTTGCGACTGATTGAGCTACTTCTAATTGTGTAACCGGTATGGTTTGCTCTGGTGAGAAACTGCCAGCTGTCATAGCCAGCTCAGCAAGGCCGTTTGCGATACTATCAATGGCTTGCTCTTTTTCCTCAACCGCTTGCTCGTAGCGCTGTTTCCACTGGTCGATTTGCTGCTGGTAACCTTGTTCTATTTGAGTGATATGTAGACCACTGATGTATTGCAACATCCGCCAATTTTGTAGTCGCTCTTCGGTGAGTGCAATAATCGAATCAGACACGCTCAATTGGATTAATCGGTGCTGTTTGTCTGTTGACCAGATAAACGGTGTCGCTTCTAACCGGTCTGATGGGTTAAGCGTGATGTAATCGGCAACTTCTATCAATTTCTTTGCCGTGTCGGCTGTGTTGAAGTGTTTCTTGAAGCGTCCTTCATACAGCGCAAAATCAGCAGGTGTGAACGGTACTTGTTTTAGCTGCGTTATACCGTCACTGTCGGTGAAGGTAATGGTTTGCGTTGCCCAATCGTGCTGTAGTTCTGGGTTGCCATCGAGCGAGAAGCGCTGCGCCAATGTTTCGCCTTTACGCGGATCATGCACAAACACTGGACTCATTCGGCTTTCAACTGCTAACCGTGAATGACGAGTACTCGCATCGTCGGCGATACCATGTTCACCCATGCACGGGGTATAGACATCAAACAGTGCAGGGGAGTCTTGATAGTTTAAATATTCCATCAAGCTCGACATGAAATGCCCTTGCAGTGCTGTTGAGGTTTGCACCACCATGACTTTCGGGTGGAACGTGGCAATAATACCGAGCTCTTTACGAGACTCTTGTTTACCGCTATGCGCCTTGCCAACACGGCTTAGATCTGAATCTTGCGCGGTGTAGCTAGAAGTAGATGCTTGACCACCCGTGTTGGAGTAGCTACCAGTATTCAGTACGACGACTTTTATTGGAGTTGATGTTGTGAGCAAGCGTGATAGTGCACCAAAGCCAATATCATAAGTCGCCCCATCACCGCCAATGCTGAATATGGTCGGTAATAGTGCCAGTTCTTGCTCTGAAAGGTGCACCCACTCAAGGTAACGTAGCTGCGCGTCATGAACTTGTGGATCATATAGATCATCAACATCTAACTTAGCGCTTCGGATTGCCTTAATATGGGTAAGTTGGTTGGCGACTTCCCCTTCAAACAGCCCCTTAGCAACAGCTGGGGTATCTTGGAACAGACTATTTACCCATGGGTCGTTATATGGGTTGGATGGGAAGGTTGAAGCATAGACGCTGCTGCATCCTGTCGCATTCGCAATGAGAGCACTGGAAGGCCCATTTCCGGTCGGGCCATGCTCAAAGTGGAACAGACGCTTATCCAGTGTGGCAATTGTTTGTTGAATTCGCTCAACACGTGATGGATCGCTTTCATCTACGATCAGGCTTTCTACCTTCGCTTCTAGTCGTTCAATCAAGCGTTCTAATTGTTCGATGTGTGCATCATACCGTTGTTGTTGCAAAGCACGGTTTATCGACGTTACTAAGCGTAATGCGGTTACCTCACCACAGCCACGGCATGCACCGTGGCCTGAGCTCATGGCATAGTAATTATCGCGGTCAAGCAGTAAGCGCTTTGCTTCCCCAGTTGAGTCTGTTGCCTGCTCGATAAAACGAATTGGTGTGTTAGGCATACCTGCAAATGTGTCAAAGAGCTGATGCATTTGCGTATTGAGTTCGGTGGTTTGGCGAACTTTCTCAAGTGCTTTAGGCCCACAAACATCAACACATTCCATACAGCCGCTACATTTACTTGGGTCAACAGCCACACTAAATAAGCCACCAGAGCCCGGTACGGTCTTTTCCATCGCATCAAAGAAAGGCTTGGTGCGACTCAATGGCATAGTCTCTAGTAATACACATACATGCGCTAAGTACTGCTGTAATGCTGGGTTGGTGAATGTCATGCTATCGACAACACGCGACATGACATGGTGTAAAGTCAGTGATTCACCCTTAACTGTATTCCTGTATTGATGACGAATGCCATCAGAAATAGAGGGAACTTGTGCTTTTACTAGGTCGAGTTGTGCTGGTGGTATAGAGAGTTTGTTTATTGCTGTGTTTAATATATCGTGCAGCTCATGAACCGCATTTGGGATGGCACCGTCTGGACAGGCTATTGTACATTCCATGCAGCCAGTACATTTATCCGCATTGAACTTCGGTACATTTAACCGGAATATGCCTTTATCTTTTGTTATGGCACTTGCTGGCGGCATGAACATACCCGAGCCCGGAATGACAGGAGCTTCGCCAATTGAGCCATCCGCGTAATTCTTTCCAGCAATGTTATCGAAGTATTCTTGATCGAATAGCCCACAACTTGCCTTGCTTGGTTTGTCACTTTGCTTCGATGTTATTGCTGCTTCAATGGCCTTCTCGTTGGTGAAATTGGCATAGCTGACTTCTTGAGTTGCTAGCATACCATCGCGAATAACGGCCATATTACCTGCAACGACTTTCTCGCCTTTGGCACCAAACTTATAATTAATCTGCCGTTCAATGCGTTCTAGCATTTGTTGAGCATCGGCATCATGAATGACTTGTTTTGCATGCCCACATAACGCACCGATAAAGGCGATACCCATCATCCTGATTTCGAGTTCAGGGGCGGGTGCATGCTTACGAGCGACATCGAAGGCATCAACAATATAGAAGTCGATGTTGTTATTTCGAATGTATTGACGGGCACTTTCAGGTATCTCAAGCCATACCTGCTCAGGCGTATGGTGAGTTTGCAGTATGAACGTACCATTTTTAGCAAGCCCAGCCAGAGGGTTAGTATGCATAAATACTTTGTGATCTGGAGATAATACAACCTCAACTTGTTGAAGCTCGGCATTGGTGATCTTGATAGGCTCTGGCGACAGGGTAATGAAAAAGTTGGTTGGGGCACCACTTTTTTCAGAACCGTATTTAGGCATGGATTTAGAATGTAGGTCCAATGCGCCAGAGAGAATATCAGTCAGCAGCTTTCCTGTTGCAATAGTGCCGTAGCCACCTACCGAGTGGAAACGGATTCTCATGGCACTGTCTGGAAGCAGTTGCGGGTTTTCGCCTGTCTCTAACGCCATTAACTCGGTGTCAGGGTACGCTTGGCGAAGGCGTTGTTGTATCTCGTTTAGCTGGCCAGATGCTTGAAGATCAAAGAACTGGGTACCCAAGTAGAAGAATGGTTTACTGCTTTCGCTTAGCATGTTTTCAAATGCGGCAATAAGGTGGCGAGGCTGTAGATCATGTCCACCTAAACCAAAGATACCAGTGCTAATTTGCGGAAGATGGCTGAGCGGCATAATGCCCTTATGGCGTATTGCAATGTTGTTTTCAGTGGCCTTAAATAAAGCATGAACCACACGTTCTGTCAGGCGTGTTTCATCACAGCGCTCCAGAATCGTAACTGATTTCTTACCCGCAAGTTTTTCTACCAATTGTGCTTCAGGGAAGGGGTGCAGCTGTTTAACTGAAATAACCCCAACTTTATGGCCTTGCATACGCATATAGCTGGCAACCGCTTCTGCATCATCGGTAACAGAGCCTAAACCAAGTAGAACATAGTCAGCATCGTTGCACATGAACTCCATAACAGGCTCATACTTACGACCTGTTAATTGCGCAAATTCTTGCATGGCTTGTTCGATAAATTGTGGAACATCGCTCATGAAGTGTGTGCGGTGGTCAACAATACCTGCCTGATAATCGGGTTGATTTTGTACGCCACCCGTTAGTCCTGGGTTATGAGTATCGACTAATGCTGGTACACGTTGGCGACTGTCTTTTTCATAAGCATTTAACCATGCACGTCGCCATTTCTTTTGTAATCCTTCAGGAAGAAATTCTGTGGTTTCAGCGATGTAATCGCCGTTGCTGTCTTGTTCTAGCTGTATAGAATTTTGAGAAAGGTAGACGTTTAAGTCATTTAGTTGCTCTGGCCAAAACTGGTCTTGGTATTTTTCAATGAATTGCTTCAGTTGCCATACTCGCCCTTTAGCACCATAGAGCATTCGCTGGGCTTCAGTTGGCGCAGGAATACGATCGGTAGGATCACCCAAGTAGGCTTTTAACAGTTCAGGTTCTGGAAGTTTCACTTCACTTTGAATATGGCTGGTCGCAAAACCATCCATCGTGTTGGCAACGGGAATGAGAGAAAGTGCACTTACCCGATAGGATATGGCTGCCAAATCAGCGGCTTCTTGGGCGTTGCTGGCAAATAGAGTGGTGTACCCAGCAGAAAGTAATGCGTAAACATCGTCATGGCCAGCCATTACATTTAATGAATGGCGAGAGACAGAGCGAGCTGCAACATGAAGAACGAAGCCTGCGGCTTTTTTACCCACCGTTACATAATGAGATTCCAAAGCGTAGAGAATACCTTGGCTAGAAGAAGCATTAGATATGTATTTACCACCGGTTAAAGCAGCGCCTAATGCACCACTTTGTGCCGAATGTTCACCTTCAGGCTCAAAGAAAAAAGGGTGCTGTCCCCAAACATTACATCCACCTTGTGCTCGGAATGCCTCATATAATTCCGATATCTCGGTAGAGGGTGTAATTGGATATCCAATTACACCCCCACAAACATGATCCATTACATGTGCCACAGCCCCATTTCCATGAATAACGGTATCTAAACCTGGGTATTGTGGAAATTTATTCTGCTGATTATCAGGTTGAAACGATAAAGACATAAACTACTTCTCCATGTATATAGGCAAGCTAATTGGTCGTTAGCGTAGACCAATGGAATACGAATCCCTGAAAGTTATTCAACAGCTTTGTAATTAGAGAGACGTAATTCACCTTTTGTGAAAACTAAGTGACGATAATAAAGTTCGATAAATTTCAATATTACACGAGCCTTTTTAAAATCATTGTCTATCTGTTCACAAAACGAACAAAACCATTTGTAAATAAAATAACTTTAAATAAGAGGGTTTACAAGATTATGAATTTAAATGGGAAAATATCATTTTGATAGATTTGTTGAGTTCTTGTGGTCTCATTTTGATAGTTGTGGAG
>NZ_JAKJSJ010000019.1:0-115816 GCF_050336715.1 Photobacterium makurazakiensis | reverse complement strand
CACTTCAACTATTTATATAGTTACCTTCTGAAATTTATCATTTTTCTAGTTGTTCCCCTCAACTAGACTCAACTAAATGTCAGCTCAACACGCATTAAAAATAGCAAAATAAATAAATAAAAAGTGATATAAAATTCATCAAAATAAAGAATACATACATTTTGATAACAAAACACAACAACAGAATACCTTCATAAAAGGAATTAATAAAACATGTCAAACTATGCATTCATCAACGGGAAAGTCATCACCGTAAATGCTACCGACCAAATATGTGAAGCCATACTAATTAACGGAAAAGTCATTACAGCCGTTGGTTCAACAGCCGATATTCTTGCAGCCTGTACCTATCAACATCAGGTTATCGACTTAGAAGGCAGGACACTGCTGCCAGGCTTCATTGATGCACACAACCACCTGACCCACCAAGGAGCCGCATTTGCAACGGTGGACTTTGGTTATCCAGCGGTATCGTCGATCGCAGATCTTCGTGATGCTATCGGCCATGCCGCTGAAAACTGCTCTCCCGGTCAATGGATCCGTGGCTGGGGGATGAACTATGAGAAATTCCCTGACGGTCGAATACCTACTCGCTGGGATCTGGATGATATTTCACCGGATAACCCGGTTTGTATCGTGCATGTCAGCGGACACAATGTTTTGGTCAATAGCCTTGCCCTCAAGTTAGCCGGTATCGACGATACTGTTGCTGATCCTGATGGTGGCATGTTTGTGCGCAACGATGATGATGTTATCACCGGTTATGCATACGATAGTGCCCAGCAACTTGTTATTCCAACAAGCGTGGATGTTGGCCACCATGGGCCAGATATTGGTTACGATCTTCCACTAGGTGAACTGGTTGATGACATTGACCGCGCCTGTAAGGCCTACCTAAAAGTTGGCATCACCTCTATTGTCGACCCCCAAGTCACCACTCGTGAAATGCCTGGATACATGGAAGCCCGTAAACAAGGAAAACTCACGATCAAGACAACCTGTATGTACCTTTCCAATCACCAAGATGCCATCAATGAACTCGGCATCACTGATCATATAGGCAATGATCTGCTTTCTATTGGACCAATGAAATACTACTGTGACGGTGCTTTAATTGGCGGAACGGCACTGTTCTACCCAAATGAGCCTCAGGGGGATCACGGTTGCAAATGTAACAAGAGTGCAGGCAGAGGGTACACCTATTGGCCTGATATCGCCGCTTTCCAAGAAGCTTTAATCGATACCCATCGCCGAGGTATGCAGTTTGGTGTACACACTCAGGGGGATATGGCGATGGATATCGTGCTCGATGCTATCGAAGAAGCTCATCGACGATATCCAAGAACCGACACCCGACACCGTATAGAACACTGCCATGGTCCAACACGTGAGCAGGTTGCAAGAATCAAACACCTAGGAGTGATCCCCATAACCCAACCGGGACAAATTCATGAGACTGGTGACGACCTAATACAAATTTATGGTGAATCTCGCTCCTCTCGTTTCTGTCCACTGAGAGATATGCTTGATGATGGGGTCCCAGCAGTCATCAGTACCGATGCCTTCGTGCAGTCTTATAAGCCTTTCGACACAATAAGTGCCGCTCTTTGCAGAAAGAGCTTATCAGGCACAGTCATTGGCGAAGCACAGCAAATCAGTATTCTGGAAGCGATCCGCTCTTATACATGGAATGCCGCTTACTCAGTTTATCAAGAAAAACATAAAGGCTCACTCGAAGTTGGCAAACTGGCTGATTTAGTTATTGTCGATGGAGATCTGCTCTCTATTTCTAACGAGGATATTGTCCACCAAACCGTTTTCATGACGCTATCAGATGGGGAAATTGTGTACCAGAAATAACTGCAAACTTGCAACATCAACTCTCATGAAATGGAGAAACATGATGCTTAAACCCGAATCATTGAAAAAAGATAGCTTTTTAGGTGACTACGACAAGCCCTTATTTTGGTCGACAACCATTGTTACGGCTCTAATCGTACTCCTCGGTGCTTTTAACCCTGATGTTCTTAAAGACTATGCCAGTCAAGCACAAACATTCCTTAGCCAGAAGTTCGGCTGGTTTTACATTCTCGCTCTTGCTCTTTATGTTTTAGCTGGATTATGGATAGGATTTAGTCGATATGGGTCATTGAAGCTGGGCAAGCCTGATGACTCACCAGAATTTTCTACCTTCACCTGGGTATCTATGCTGTTTAGCTGTGGCATTGGTGTTGGCTTCTTACTTTGGGGGGTCGCAGAGCCACTAAACCACTATATGCAAACACCTTACATGGCTGCACCCGGTACAGAAGCTGCGATTCCAGTTGCATTACAAATTACCTTCCTTCACTGGGGGCTACATACCTGGACTGCATATTGTTTAGTTGGGCTGTGCATTGCATTCCCTGCATTTCGCTACGGTAAGCCGATGAATATAGGTATTGCACTTTATGGGTTACTAGGTGAAAAAACACATAGCAGCGGCTGGGCTCGCTTGGTTGATCTTATTGGTGCTGTTGCCACTATAGGTGGTATTGCAACAGTACTGGGGCTAGGTGTCATTTCGATAGATTACGGCTTTAGCCACATATTTAATATTGAAACGGGCAGTCTGGGCAAAGTTGGAATTATTGTCGCACTCGCTCTTCTTTATAGTCTCTCTGCTATTTCAGGCCTTAAGCGAGGGGTCGCGTTTCTCAGCACAGCCAATGTCATAATCATCATTTGTTTCGGTTTATTCATTTTATTCGCAGGCGATACAAATACCTTGCTGCGTCACTTTGTCACTGGCTTTGGTAACTACCTCGGAAATATTTTACCAATGAGCTTCTGGGCCGATCCTCTACAGAAAACTGGCTGGATTAACTGGTGGACAATTTTCTATTGGCTTGTCGTCATCTCTTGGTCTCCATTTGTTGGAGGGTTTGTTGCCCGTATATCACGCGGAAGAACGTTAAAAGAGTTCATTATCTTTGCCGTCATCATTCCTGCTATCTGTTCTATGCTATGGTTTGCTGTTCTAGGTGGTTCCGCGATAGGGGTTGAAGTTGCGGGTGAAGTAAAAATATTTGAAGCAGTACAAAATAATCTAGGCTCAGGCATCTACGTCCTGCTGGAGACATTCCCTATCAGTAAACTGCTCAGCATCGTTGTATTTACCAGCATGGTTATTTTCATTGTGACGTCAGCCGATTCCGCTTGCTTCTTCGTCGCAATGCAAATGTCGAAAGGCTCTTACGAGCCAGCAGTTGGAATGAAACTGACTTGGGGCTTATTAACAGGGCTTCTCGCGATAGTCTTGTTACTCAGTGGTGGTTTACAAGCGGTACAAACCGCCTCCATTGTTGCCGGTAGCCCGTTTGCCATCGTGATCGGTTTTATGGTTTGGTCGCTAATACGCTTGCTTAAGAAAGAATACGCTAAAGACTTTGGCCACATCAACAAACCAACCCACCAGCCAACTCAGGCCTCAGAGAGCCTGCAGAAACCGTCAAGTACTTAAATAGCGTCCTAACCTGAAACAAGTAATGATAAAACGTAAAAAAGCCGCATTATGAATTTTCATAGTGCGGCTTTTTAATTACTTCAACTCACGCCGGTTAATGCGCGGGCTCTAACTCACTGCTGAATTGAAACTCAAGTTCGTTGTTAACAATGTCAACACGCACAGAGCCACCATTCACTAAGCAACCAAACAACAGCTCATTCGCCATTGGTTTTTTCAGATCTTCCTGAATAACACGTGCCATCGGGCGTGCACCCATCGCTTTGTCATAACCTTTATCAGATAACCATTCACGAGCCTTCGATGATACTTCCATTGATACACCACGCGCATCAAGCTGCGCTTGGAGTTCAACAATGAATTTATCAACCACTTGCGTGATAACATCTTTCTCAAGATGGTTAAACCAAATGATGTTATCTAAACGGTTACGGAACTCCGGTGTAAACACACGCTTGATTTCCGACATTGCATCGTGACTGTGATCTTGTTGGATCAAGCCAATCGATTTACGTACCGTTTCTGTTACGCCCGCATTCGTTGTCATCACAAAAATCACATTACGGAAGTCCGCTTTACGGCCGTTATTATCCGTTAACGTACCGTTATCCATGATTTGTAGTAGTAAGTTAAATACATCTGGATGTGCTTTTTCAATTTCATCAAGCAGCACAACAGAGTGCGGTTGTTTGATAACAGCATCCGTTAACAAGCCACCTTGATCATAACCAACATAACCTGGAGGTGCACCAATCAAACGGCTCACCGTGTGACGCTCCATGTACTCAGACATATCAAAACGTAGTAATTCGATACCTAAAGTACGTGCAAGTTGAACGGTAACTTCTGTTTTACCCACCCCAGTCGGGCCTGCAAACAAGAATGAACCCACAGGCTTGTTGTCAGCACCTAAACCAGCACGGCTTAGTTTGATCGCTTCAGTAAGTACATCAATCGCAGGGTCTTGACCAAACACCAGCATCTTCAATTTACTATCAAGCTTTTGCAGTACGTCGCGATCACTTGAAGAAACTGATTTCTCTGGAATGCGTGCCATTTTGGCAATCATGGCTTCAATGTCACTCACATTAACTGTTTTTTTGCGTCGACTAGCAGGTGCTAGGCGACAACGCGCACCCGCTTCATCAATCACATCAATCGCTTTATCCGGAAGATGGCGTTCATTGATGTATTTCGCAGAAAGCTCTACCGCAGCACGAATCGCTTTGTTGGTAAAACGGACTTCATGGTGTGCTTCATACTTTGGCTTCAAGCCCATCAGAATTTTAGTCGTATCATCTAGCGATGGCTCTATCACATCAATTTTTTGGAAGCGGCGAGACAAGGCACGCTCTTTCTCAAAAATGTTGCTATATTCTTGATAAGTGGTAGATCCCATGCAACGCAGCTTACCGCTACTTAGTAGAGGTTTGATTAGATTCGCCGCATCAACTTGGCCGCCAGAGGCAGCACCCGCACCAATAATAGTGTGGATCTCATCAATAAACAGTACCGCATGATCTTCTTTCTCAAGCTGCTTCAAAATACCTTTGAAACGTTTTTCGAAATCACCACGATACTTAGTGCCCGCCAGTAAGGAACCGATATCAAGCGAATAAATAACACAATCTTTGATGATATCAGGCACTTGACCTTCAACAATTCGCCAAGCAAGGCCTTCCGCTATGGCTGTTTTACCCACACCAGCTTCACCCACCAACAATGGGTTGTTCTTACGGCGACGACATAGCACCTGAACGGTACGTTCAAGCTCTGAATCTCGACCAATTAACGGATCAACACCACCAGCACGAGCCAATTGATTAAGGTTCGTGGCAAAGTTTTCTAGGCGGTCTTCTGAATTTTGCTCAGCACGAGGATCTTCACCACCGACATCTGAGCTGTTCAGGTCATCATTATCGCTGTCTTTAACTGTACCGTGAGAAATAAAGTTAACCACATCAAGGCGACTAATATCACTTTTCTTTAGCAGGTATGCAGCATGCGACTCTTGTTCACTAAAAATCGCGACGAGCACATTAGCGCCAGTGACTTCACTGCGGCCAGATGATTGAACATGGAATACAGCACGCTGCAATACACGCTGAAAACTAAGTGTAGGCTGAGTTTCTCTGCTCTCGTCATCAACAGGAATCAATGGCGTAGTTTGTTCAATAAATGAGTCTAATTCTTTACGCAGCGTATCTAAATCAGCTCGACAAGCTAACAGAGCCTCTTGAGCGGCTGCATTTTCTAATAGCGCTAACAGTAGATGTTCTACTGTCATAAACTCATGACGCTTCTCTCTTGCACGTGCAAATGCACCGTTCAAGCTAGCTTCAAGTTCTTTATTTAGCATAAGGCACCTCCCCTAAATACCACTCAAAATGGCGTGCCGGAAAAAACCTAAGCTTTTTCCTTAGTACACAGTAGCGGATGTTCATGCTCCCTTGCATACATCATCACTTGAGCCACCTTTGTTTCGGCGACTTCAGCGGTGAAGGTTCCACAAACCGCTTTACCCTCATAATGCACAGCAAGCATCAACTGTGTTGATTTCTCCAGATCCATGGAGAAGAACTTCTGTAACACTTCTATCACAAAATCCATCGGAGTGTAATCATCATTATTTAAAATTACTTTGTACATCGATGGTGGTTTAACCTGGATATCCTCTTCTTCCAAGACGTCGGAGTCTGGGATAATCCATTCATATAACTTGCTCATAACCTTAACTTACCAGTACGATAGGAATAGTCCACCAATAAACAATAACTTAACATTCAGCTATAAAGAAATGGTAAATCGACCGCAATTTCCCTACCTATATATTCAGACTAATGCACACATTGTATTCCAGCAAATCTGAGATGACTATGACTAAGCCGACAATACCGACTGATAGAAGATGTATCTGCTGACAAAATGTCCATTTGCGATAGATGTTGCAAATAATTGCACATAATGCCTGATATCTACAGATATCAGACATCCGTTAACGATTATTCCTCTTTAGAAGATTATTTTGCCATCAATGTTTTTGCGAAGATGTTAACGCACACACTTGACTGTCCATTTATTTTTACTAAAGTGTAACCTGTAGTAGATATTAACTGCATCAAATTAGCATTAGTATGCAAGTCATGTTACAAAGAGATAGCAAGCTAATGCAAAATGGAACTTGAATGCAAAGAAGGATGTAAGCATGGCAACAGGTACAGTTAAATGGTTCAATAATGCAAAAGGGTTCGGGTTCATTTGCCCAGAGACTGGTGAAGGCGATATTTTTGCACACTATTCAACTATCCAAATGGATGGATACCGTACACTTAAAGCGGGCCAACAGGTTAATTACACGATAGAGACAGGTCCGAAGGGTTTCCATGCCAAAGAGATAGTGCCTGTTGAGGGTGAATTAACAAAATAACGCCCGTTTCAACCTGCATTTTCTAGGCGAGTCTGTGCTCGCCTTTTCTGTAATCCAGCACACTCCACACCTAGCATTTTTTTATTGTTTACCTTACTGGTAACCTTCCGCATTGACTGAATAATAAATGCATAAAGCCACCAGCCTCCCGCGCCCACCTATTAACAATTTTATTAACATAGTCACGATCAGATATTAATAATAAAAGATTAATGTGTATCGTAAGTCATCGTGCTTGATCTGCAGACATAAAAAAACCCGGCGTTATCACCGGGCTTTGGCATGCTAAATGTAACTTAAATTACATTTGTTCAATCATGTCGTCAGCAAACTCTGAACACTTACGCAATGTTGCACCTTCCATCTGGCGCTCAAAGTCATAAGTAACAGTTTTATTGCTAATCGCCGATTCCATTGAGCTGATGATTAGATCTGCCGCTTCTACCCAACCTAGGTGGCGTAGCATCATTTCTGCAGAAAGAATCAACGAACCAGGGTTTACTTTATCCTGACCAGCATATTTTGGTGCTGTACCGTGAGTCGCTTCAAATAGCGCAACACCATCACCAATATTTGCACCCGGTGCGATACCAATACCACCAACTTGAGCAGCCAATGCATCAGAAACATAGTCACCGTTCAGGTTCATCGTAGCAATAACATCGTACTCAGCAGGACGAAGTAGAATCTGCTGTAAGAATGCATCTGCGATGCTATCTTTAACCACGATTTCTTTGCCTGTCTTTGGATTTTTGAATGTCATCCAAGGACCGCCATCAAGAAGCTCTGCACCAAATTCTTCTGCTGCTACTTCGTAACCCCAATCTTTGAAGGCACCTTCGGTGAACTTCATGATGTTACCTTTGTGAACCAACGTCAGTGAGTCACGGTCGTTATCAATGGTGTATTGTAACGAAGCACGAATAAGACGTTTTGTACCTTCTTCAGAAATTGGCTTGATACCGATACCACACTGCTGTGTGAAGCGGATCTTCGTTGCGCCCATTTCTTCTTGAAGGAATTTGATAACCTTATCAGACTCTTCTGTGCCAGCTTTGAATTCAACACCCGCATAGATATCTTCCGAGTTTTCACGGTAGATAACCATATCGGTTAGCTCAGGCTGCTTCAGTGGGCTTGGCACGCCGTCAAAATAACGTACAGGGCGAACACAGATATAAAGGTCAAGCTCTTGACGTAGAGCAACGTTTAGCGAGCGAATACCGCCGCCAACTGGCGTGGTTAGTGGACCTTTAATAGCCACTTTATATTCACGAATGAAATCAAGCGTTTCTTGCGGTAGCCAAGCATCTTCACCATAAACCTGAGTTGATTTCTCACCAGTAAAGATTTCCATCCACTCAATTTTACGATCGCCAGCGTAGGCTTTGTTTACTGCAGCATCAACAACTTTGATCATTGCAGGGCTTACATCAACACCAATACCATCACCTTCAATATAAGGGATGACCGGGTTGTTAGGAACGACCAGTTTACCTTCAGAATCCAGAGTGATTTTCTGACCTTCAGCTGGTACAACTACTTTACTATCCATTTAAATCTCCTAGCGTCCATTTGTTATCTTTTTGTAAGATGCGCGCAAATCATACTTGAAAAATTATCGATACGCCACTCATGTGATTTTTCGAGTATAATGGGCATGTCGATTTACTACTTCCTAGTACAACACGCTATTTATGAAGCCAAATACCTCGCCGCGTCAACAAAAACGTTCTAATAATGAGCGCCGACCTTCAAGAAAATTAAATAAACCAAAGCGGCCACGCGGACCGCAGAAGATCATAATATTTAACAAACCTTTTAACGTTCTTACCCAATTTACAGGGGAACCAGGCGATAAAACCCTGTCAGATTTTATCCCTGTAAAAGACGTATACCCAGCAGGACGATTAGATAAAGACAGCGAAGGGCTGTTAGTACTAACTAACGACGGTGTGCTCCAAGCCCAACTGACTCAGCCGAAATCCAAGCAGCCAAAAGTATATTGGGTTCAGGTTGAAGGTGCCCCGAGTGATGAAGATTTAGAGAAACTACGCTCAGGCGTTACTCTCAAAGACGGGCCGACTTTACCAGCCGGCATTGAACGAATTGACAGCCCTGAGATTTGGCCGCGTAACCCGCCGATCCGTGAACGGAAAAACATCCCAACCACTTGGATCGCGATCACATTACAAGAAGGTCGTAACCGTCAGGTTCGACGAATGACTGCGCATATTGGCTATCCGACGCTGCGCTTAATACGCTACAAGATGGCTGAATGGACAGTGAAAGATTTAGCCCCTGGTGAATGGCAAGAAGTCACACTAGGCTAAATTTTGCCATTGAGTCGCTGCCTAATTTTGCTTATTAGGCAGCGCTTTCTCAATACAGGTAGTCTTTCTATCTAATCGGTAACTTTTTTCGTCAAAAAATTGAAAATAGCTACACATTTCTATCTGGCTAATCTATCATTGCCGCCACAAAGCAAACGTTTGCGTCATTTTTAAAGTCGGCCATTGAATCTGTTTTGAGTACTTTCTAGATAAGAAAGTTTGCTCTGAACTGAAGATAGGCAAATTAATAAAGTGTGATTAGGCTCTCGCTCTGTTTCGCGAAAAAGCTTTCTGTTAGAATTACGCCCTTAACACTATTAACGACTGAAGAGAAATATGTCAGATAACAGCCAGAAAAAAGTCATAGTCGGCATGTCCGGCGGCGTTGATTCCTCTGTATCCGCTTACTTGCTACTTCAACAGGGCTACCAAGTTGAAGGCCTGTTCATGAAGAACTGGGAAGAGGACGATAACGAAGAGTATTGTTCTGCCGCAGAAGATCTCGCTGACGCACAAGCTGTATGTGACAAATTGGGTATTCACCTGCACACCATTAATTTTGCAGCGGAATACTGGGATAACGTCTTCGAGTATTTCTTAGCTGAATACAAAGCAGGACGTACACCAAACCCTGACATTCTTTGTAATAAAGAAATCAAATTCAAAGCGTTTTTGGAGTTTGCTGACGAAGTACTTGAAGCGGACTACATTGCGATGGGTCACTATACACGTCGCAGTTTCCCAAGTGCTGAAGGCGACAAGCCACAGATGCTACGCGGTGTTGATAACAACAAAGATCAGAGCTACTTCCTTTATACCCTAAGCCACGAGCAAATTGCTCGCAGCCTTTTCCCAGTGGGTGAGCTAGAGAAGCCAGAAGTACGCCGTATTGCTGAAGAGCAAGACTTGATCACTGCGAAGAAAAAAGATTCAACGGGTATTTGCTTCATTGGTGAACGTAAATTCACTGAATTCCTAGGTAAATATCTACCTGCTCAACCAGGCAAGATTGAAACTGCTGACGAAGGTCAAGTCATTGGTGAGCACCAAGGGCTAATGTACCACACGCTTGGTCAGCGTAAAGGTTTGCATATTGGCGGCCAGAAAGGTGGCGGCGGTAACGAAGATGCATGGTACGTTGTTGATAAAGATGTGAAGCGTAATGTTCTAATTGTGGGCCAAGGTAAAGACCACCCTCGCCTTAAATCTGATGGTTTGATTGCTGGCCAGTTGCACTGGGTAGACCGTCAACCAATCCGTGAACCACTATCATGTACCGTAAAAACACGTTACCGCCAACAAGACATTTCTTGCACTATCATCCCAATTGATGATGAAAACATCAAAGTGATCTTTGATGAGCCACAAATTGCGGTAACACCAGGCCAGTCAGCTGTTTTTTATAGCGGCGAAGTCTGTTTGGGCGGCGGTATTATCGAGAAGCGTATCTAAGGGAGTTAACGCACATGGCACACACTGTATATGACCGTACCATTGCTTTTGCTGGGATTTGCCAAGCGGTAAAACTTGTTCAGAAAATTGCTCGAGATGGTCATTGTGACCAAGATATTTTGGCTGCCAGCCTAAACAGTATTGTGATCACTGAGCCATCAAATACCATCGAAATCTATGGTAATGAAGCTAACCTACGTATGGGCCTAGAAGCGTTATCCGCTGAAATTGATAACACCCCATCAGGTAATGAAATGACACGCTACTTGGTCAGTGTGATGGCACTTGAGCGAAAGCTTGCCAGTCGCCGTGACAGCATGTCTCAACTTGGTGATCGAATTGATACCGCTAAACGCCAAATCGACCACTTTGAGCTTCTAGAAGATCAAATGGTCAGTAATTTGGCCAGTATTTACCTTGATGTTATCAGCCCATTAGGCCCTCGTATTCAGGTAACAGGTACGCCTGCGCACCTTCAGCAGCAAGCTGTACAACATAAAGTACGTGCATTGTTACTGTCAGCTATTCGTGCGGCTGTACTTTGGCGTCAAGTCGGTGGCAAACGCCGCCATCTTATCTTTGGACGCAAGCAAATGGTTGAGCAAGCCAAGATATTGCTCGCCCGCTGCTAATTATTTACTGCTGGGCTGTGTTCCAGCATTTATTTTGTCTTTTGCCTTTGCGAAAGACTGTAATACATCGTTTTAACCTCACTAATCAGGAGAGATCAACATGGAACTGTCAGCATTGACTGCTGTTTCCCCGGTAGACGGCCGCTACGGAAGTAAAACAATTGCACTGCGCAGCATTTTCAGTGAATTTGGTCTGCTTAAGTACCGCACTATTGTTGAAATCCGCTGGCTACAAAAACTAGCCGCTACTGATGCTATCGTGGAAGTTCCTGCATTCAGCGATGAAGCTAACGCTTTCCTAAATCGTGTTGCCGCAGAATTTAGCGAAGAAGATGCGCTACGTATCAAAACAATTGAGCGCACAACAAACCATGATGTGAAGGCTGTTGAATACTTCCTGAAAGAAAAAGTAGCTGAAGTACCAGAATTACACGCAGTAAATGAATTCATTCACTTTGCATGTACATCTGAAGATATCAACAACACGTCTCACGCGTTAATGCTTCACGAAGCCCGTGAAACTGTGATCTTGCCTGAAATTCGCAACGTTATCGATGCGATTAAAGGTCTTGCAAATGAGTACCGTGAAGTACCGCTTCTTTCTCGTACCCATGGTCAGCCAGCTTCTCCATCAACGATGGGTAAAGAAATGGCAAACGTTGCATACCGCATGGAGCGTCAATTCAAGCAAATCGAAAGCGTTGAAATTCTAGCGAAAATCAACGGTGCTGTAGGTAACTACAACGCACACATCTCTGCTTACCCAGAAGTTGACTGGCACCAGTTCAGCGAAGAGTTCATTACTGAATCTCTTGGCGTTACTTGGAACCCGTACACAACTCAAATTGAACCGCACGATTACATTGCAGAGCTTTTTGATGCAATTGCTCGTTTCAATACGATCCTTCTAGACTTCGACCGTGACGTTTGGGGCTACATTGCACTAGGTCACTTCAAGCAGAAGACGATTGCAGGTGAAATTGGCTCTTCAACGATGCCACACAAAGTTAACCCAATTGACTTCGAAAACTCTGAAGGCAACCTTGGTTTAGCGAATGCTATGTTCAACCACCTAGCTCAGAAACTGCCTGTTTCTCGCTGGCAGCGTGATCTAACAGATTCAACGGTTCTTCGTAACCTAGGTGTTGGTGTGGGCTATGCAATCATTGCATACACTTCAACCCTAAAAGGTATTAGCAAGCTAGAAGTTAACCAAGCAGCACTTGAAGCAGAACTAGATCGTAACTGGGAAGTATTAGCTGAACCAGTACAAACTGTTATGCGCCGTTACGGTATCGAGAAGCCATACGAGAAGCTAAAAGAGCTAACTCGTGGTAAGCGTGTTGATGGTGAAGGCATGCGCGCATTCATTGACGGTCTTGAGCTTCCTGAGCACGAGAAAGTACGTCTAAAAGAAATGACACCAGCAAACTACATCGGTGATGCTATTAAGCTAACTGATAAGCTGTAATCGCGGGATAGCCCACGATTCAATTTTAAGGCCAGCATTTGCTGGCCTTTTTTTTGTTTTCCCCTCCTCATACGCCTCCCTCCGTCACTGCCGATTGGTATTAGCCAAATAAAGAGTATAATCCGCAATAATAGTCAGCTAAAAAAGCCAATAGTATGTATCAACTCAGCTTCTCATTCGATGAATTCCTTGCTGAATTCTGGCAAAAAAAACCGACCATTATTAAAGGTGGTTTTAAAAACTTTGTCGATCCTATCAGTGCAGATGAACTTGCAGGGCTTGCGATGGAAGAAGAAGTCGACTCCCGTTACATTGCAAAAAATGGTAATGAATGGGATGTTCGCCATGGGCCATTAACTTTCGATAATGTGCCAGAAGACAATTGGTCATTCATTGTTCAGGCGGCTAACCACTGGCATGAAGGTGCCGCAAGTTTGATCACCCCTTTCCGACAATTACCCAATTGGTTATTCGATGACTTAATGATCAGCTATTCCACACCTGGCGGTGGTGTCGGGGCACACATTGACCAATATGATGTCTTTATTATTCAAGGCTCAGGTAAACGCCACTGGCGAGTTGGTCCAAAAAAAGATGATTATGAAGAAGAATTTGGCCACTCTGGATTACGTCAAATAAAAAGCTTTGAACCAATCCTTGATGATATTCTCGAACCTGGCGATATTCTTTATATTCCACCAGGCTTTCCGCATGATGGCTATGCCATTGATACATCAATGAGCTTTTCTGTTGGCTTCCGCTCACCGAAGAAGCAAGAGCTTCTCAGTAGTTTTGCTGACTTTGTCATCGCCAATGAAGTTGGTGATGTGCATTATCACAACCCCACTCTACCAGCTCGTAAGACGCCTGGTGCTATCTTAGAAAGTGAAGCACAAGACTTAGAGGCCATGATGCGCAGCTTGCTTGATCATCCTCAAATGATGAAGCAGTGGATGGGAGAGCACCTCAGTAATAGCCGCCATGAACTTGATATTATCTCGGCAGAACCACCGTGGCAAAATGCTGAAACCTACCAGTTTTTAGAAAGTGGTGAGGTGATGAAACGTCTGGGTGGCCTTCGTGCATTCTATTTCCCTGAACAGCCTCATGTATTGTATATCAATGGTGATAGGTATGAGCTGCCCGAAGAGTGTGGCAAAGTAGCCACTTATCTGTGTGACGAAGAAAGCATCACTCAAGAGATGTTAGGTCAGTTGCTCGATCACCCTGCTTTTGTTGCCCTTCTAACTCAGCTGGTCAATCACGGCTACTGGTACCCTGTCGACTAAACAGCCACCAGCTCAAACGCTAAAAACAAAACACCGAGCCATGGCTCGGTGTTTTTACGTTACATAACAATAATTTCATCAGGTTGAGATAAAAAAAGCGCGGATTCTACCCCGCGCTTAAAGCCTGTCACAGGCTTAAATCAATGGACATTCAAGCAAGAGACAGCGTGAATATCATTCCCTTCAAGCTGTGGTTTTTTCTCCGCGCAAGATGCCGTAGCCACTGGGCATCGCGTCCTAAACACACAACCTGACGGCGGACTCATCGGTGATGGCAGTTCACCTTCAAGAAGCTCGATATGTTTATTGCGCTCTAAATCAGGATCTGGAATAGGCACTGCAGACATCAGCGCTTTGGTATAAGGGTGTTTCGGCTCGCTAAAGAGCGCATCTGACTCCCCCATCTCAACGGCATTGCCCAAGTACATAACCAACACTCGGTCTGATATATGCTTCACCACTGATAGATCGTGCGCGATAAAGATAAGACTTAAGCCCATCTCTTTTTGTAGTGATTTAAGTAAATTGACAACCTGCGCCTGAATAGACACATCCAATGCCGACACAGGCTCGTCACAAATAATCATTTTCGGTTTTAAGATCAATGCACGAGCAATACCGATCCGCTGACACTGCCCACCAGAGAACTCATGCGGGTAGCGATTAATCACATTTGGCAATAAGCCAACCTTTGTCATCATCGCTCTTACTTGCGCTTTCACATCCTCTTTCGATAATTGAGGAAAATAGGCTTTTAGGGGCTCAGCAATGATTTCGCCTACCGTCATACGTGGGTTCAACGAGGCTAATGGATCTTGGAAGATCATCTGAATATCTTTACGCTTTTCACGCATTGATTTGTGATCAAGCTTGGTGAGATCTTGCCCTAGCCAAACAACGCTACCTTCTGTCGCTTCGACCAAACCAATAACAGCACGAGCAAACGTAGATTTACCACAGCCTGATTCGCCAACGACACCGAGCGTTTCCCCCTCGTAAAGGCGAATACCTACACCATCAACAGCTTTTAGTGTTAACGGTTTTGTCCAAGGCCAAGCCGACTTTTGTGCAATGTTGAAATGCACTTTCAGATCTTGAATATCCAGCAGTAGATTTTTTTGTGCTTCCATTACCACGTCCCCATATCAGAAAAACACGCACGTAAACGCCCTTCGCTAAATGCTTTTAGCTCTGGTGCCTCTTGGTGGCAACGGCTAGAAACTCGGTGACAACGTTCTTGGTAAGGGCAGCCAACAGGTAAGCTTAGCAAGTTAGGAGGATTACCAGGGATCGTCGGTAACTCCTCGCCTTCGGTATCTAAACGCGGGATCGCTTTCAATAAGCCTTCAGTATACGGGTGAGAGGGCTGATAGAAGATCTCGTTGATCTTACCGTACTCCATGGTTCGGCCAGCATACATCACAAGTACTTTATCGCAGCTACCAGCAACAACACCTAGGTCATGGGTGATCATGATAATGGCAGTATTGAAATCACTCTTCAGCTCATTCATCATTTCCATGATTTGTGCCTGCACAGTCACATCCAGTGCGGTTGTTGGCTCATCAGCAATCAGCAACTTAGGGCGACACAATAACGCCATAGCAATCATCACCCGTTGACGCATACCACCAGAGAACTCGTGGGGATACATCAAAATGCGTTTACGTGCCTCAGGGATTTTAACAGCATCTAGCATACGAACGCTTTCTTCAAATGCCTCAGCTTTTCCCATCCCTTTATGCAGCATAAGCACTTCCATTAGCTGATCGCTAACTTTCATGTAGGGGTTTAACGAGGTCATCGGATCTTGGAAAATCATCGCGATTTGCTCAGCACGTATCTTGTTTAACTCTTTTTCAGGCAAATTAAGAATATTGCGGCCTTCAAATTTAGCACTACCGCTAATCATGCCATTCTTGGCTAAAAGGCCCATAATAGCGAAAACAGTCTGGCTTTTACCTGAGCCAGATTCGCCAACAATACCAAGGGTTTCACCTTGATCAAGTGAGAAATTTAGATCATTTACCGCGGTAACAATGCCGTCTTGGGTTTTAAATTCCACGCGTAGATCTTTGACATCTAATAAGCTCATAATACTTCCTTATACTTATTCACTTTTAATTCACTGCCACCATCGAGCAGTGAACTAAAGTTTGTCTTATTCTTATCTGTCTTTTGGATCCAGTGCGTCACGTAAACCGTCACCCACATAGTTAAAGCAGAACAAAGTCACGACCATAAAGGCTGCTGGGAACAAGAGTTGCCAAATGGCCACTTCCATTGTTTGAGCTCCTTCTTGAAGCAGTGCCCCCCAGCTTGTCATTGGCTCTTGAACACCAAGGCCAAGGAAACTCAAAAACGATTCAGTTAGAATCATCGATGGTACGAGCAAAGTAGAATATACCGCAACGATACCCAGTACATTTGGCACGATATGGCGTGTGATAATTCGCCACTGGCTAACGCCAGATACATGCGCAGCTTCAATGAATTCCTTGCTACGTAGCGACAATGTTTGACCACGTACAATACGTGCCATGTCGAGCCACGAGATTGCCCCAATCGCCACAAAAATCAGCATGATATTTCTGCCAAAGAATGTCACGAGTACAATCACAAAGAACATGAACGGGATGGAATAGAGGATCTCAATCAAACGCATCATAACGCGATCCGTTCGGCCACCTATGTAGCCAGAGGCTGCGCCATATAACGTACCAATGGTTACCGCAACGAATGCCCCCATGATCCCCACCATTAGAGAAATTCGTCCTCCAACTAAGGTTCGGGTATATAAGTCACGACCTAGGCTATCTGTTCCAAAGAAATGGCCTTCCGCGCCAAGACTTGGTGCCGCATGCAAGGCGTACCAATCGGTATCATCAAATGCATATGAGCTGAACATCGGACCAAAAATCACAGCCAAGGTGATCATGCTCAGAATAGCCAAGCTAATCATTGCCGCTTTGTTACGCATAAAGCGAATACGCGCATCTTGCCACAGGCTACGGCCTTCGATATCCAATTGCTCTGAAAATTTCTCGATGGCCTCTATGTTGTCTTTTTTAGTCAGCATCATTGTTCGGCCCCTTAATAACGAATTTTCGGATCAATGTACGCCAGTACAATATCGACAATGGCGTTGAACATAATAGTTAACGTACCAATAAGAATGGTAATACCTAATACCAGCGAGTAGTCGCGGTTAAAAGCGGCATTCACAAACAATTTACCGATACCGGGTAAACCAAAAATGGTTTCGATAACAACAGAGCCTGTAATAATACCGACAAATGCAGGCCCCATATAAGAGACAACAGGCAACATTGCGGGCTTTAAAGCATGCTTCAAGATGATATGTGGATAGCTCAGCCCTTTCGCCCGTGCGGTACGAATGAAATTACTGTTTAATGTCTCAATCATGCTGCCACGGGTAATACGTGCAAACGTCGCAACATACAATAATGACATGCCCATCATAGGTAATAGCATGTACTTAATCGACCCGTCGTTCCAACCACCGGCAGGTAACCAGCCCAAGTTAATTGAGAATATATAAATGAGTATTGGTGCCAATATAAAAGAAGGCATCACCACCCCGGCCATGGCGGTGGACATTATCGTATAATCTATCCAACTATTTTGTTTCAAGGCGGCAATGGTGCCAACGGTTACCCCCATCACCAATGCAAAAATAAAAGCAAAAAAACCAATTTTAGCTGACACAGGTAGCGCATTAAACACCAACTCGTTAACCGTAAAATCTTTATATTTAAAGGAAGGGCCAAAGTCGCCTTGAACAATATTGCCTAAATAAGTGGTGTATTGCTCAAATACCGGTTTATCGAGACCATATTTTGCCTCGATATTTGCCATTACTTCTGGAGGGAGAGGACGCTCAGTTGTAAATGGGTTACCTGGTGCGAAACGCATCAAGAAAAAGGAAATTGTAATTAATACCAATAGTGTTGGTATTGC
This sequence comes from Photobacterium makurazakiensis, assembly GCF_050336715.1. NCBI lineage: Bacteria > Pseudomonadati > Pseudomonadota > Gammaproteobacteria > Vibrionales > Vibrionaceae > Photobacterium > Photobacterium makurazakiensis. Next base: position 97,726 of record NZ_JAKJSJ010000019.1, on the reverse strand, counting down.
TTCAAAAATCCGTTTTGCGATGAATTTAATCATAAAATTCCACCGTTAAATTATCGTCTGTGACAGTTATAAATCGCTAGCTGTAAAACTAGAAATGACACTGCTCTCTTCCTGAGAGCAGTGTTTATTAGATATCTTGCTGTTTATTAATCAGCAATGATGTATAGGTCTTTACTGAAGATATTATCTTCAGGGTTATTCTCTGGGTAACCACCAAGTTTCGGGTTAACGAGACGTGCATTTACATAGTGATAGATTGGCATAATTGGCATATCTTTCGATAATTGTGCTTCTGCACCTTTATACGCCGCCGAACGATCGCTATCTGACGCAGCTGCAAGTGCCTTATCTAATAATGCATCATAAGATTCACTCTCATATTTTGGATAGTTTTGAGAGTGACCATCACGCATAATCGCTAAGAAAGTTGATGCTTCATTATAATCACCACACCAGCCGGCACGTGAAACATCAAAGTTACCTTGACGCTTGCTGTCTAGGTAGCTCTTCCATTCTTGGTTTTCAAGTACTGCGGTTACACCCAGTGATTTCTGCCACATTGAAGCAATAGCAACCGCTACCTTCTTATGGTTTTCGCTGGTGTTATACAGTAAGTCGAATTTAAGCGGATTACTTGAATCATAACCTGCTTCAGCTAATAGCGATTTTGCTTTTGCTTCACGCTCTTTCTGAGTCAGCTTTGAATAGTCAGGCATTTCAACGTCAAGGCCATTCGTAGCTAATGGTGTGAAGTTATAAGCAGATGTTTCACCTTTACCCACAATGAACTTGGCGATCACATCGCGGTCAATCGCATAAGACAAAGCTTTACGCACATTTGCATCATTAAATGGTGCTTTAGCCGTATTAAACTCATAGTAATATGAACATAGGTATGGCGTAACTTTCACATTTTCAGGGTATTGTTTTACCAAACGGTTAAAGTGCTCGTTCGGCATTTCATACGTCACATCCACTTCACCCGCAAGAAAACGGTTCATTTCCGCAACTTGGTTTTCAATTGGTAGGTAAGTGACTTTATTTAATACTGATTCTGCATTGTTCCAATAAGCATCATTTCGAGTTAGCACGATACGCTCGTTAACAACCCAGTTATCTAGCTTATATGCGCCATTTCCAACATAATTTTCTGGGCTAGTCCACTTATCACCAAGCTCTTCTACTACCTTTGCATTAACAGGCTTCATCGAAGTATGCACTGTCATTGATGCGAAATACGGGACTGGTTTATCAAGTGTAATTTTTAAGGTATGTGAATCTACCGCTTCAACACCTAAAGAATCTGGGCTCTTTTTGCCCATAATGATATCACCAGCATTTTTCATGGTGGTCATTTCTAGGTAAGAAGCATAAGGAGAGCCAGTCTTAGGATCGGCAAGACGCTGCCAAGTATAAACAAAGTCACTAGCAACAACTGGATCGCCATTTGACCATTTTGCATCTTTTCTTAGGTTGAAGACCCAAGTTTGATTATCTTCGGTTTCCCAAGACTCCGCTACGCCGCCAACTAACTTACCGTTGCTATCTTGGTTAACTAAGCCTTCCAGCAAATCGCGAATCACATTCGACTCAGGGACGCCAGATACTTTCTGCGGGTCTAGTGATTCAACTTCAGTGCCGTTGCCTCGAACTAGTTCTTGTTTCGCCGCAAGTTTAACACCTTCCGGAACTTCCGCTGCGATTGTAGAAAAAGAAGTAGCGGCAACCGTCATACCAGCACCAAGCAAAAGAGCTTGGGTAATTTTATTCTTATACATGCATTAACTCCAATACATCATTTAATACGTCCTTGAGGCTCTCCAGTTGGCTGCATAATTAAGCAACTACCTTTGCATCACTAATCCTAAGCAACACAAAGCAAACCGAAGAATTGGTCAAAACATTATCAGGCATTGAAGTAAGTTGCCACATTTTGATTACAAAAAGCGACATAATTCTTAATAACAGTGATTAATGTGAAATAAGTGACTAGATGACTGTTTGGTTACAGCTCAATGTGTCACAAAATTCATATAAGAAAGAAATATCGGCCAATAACGCCATGAAAACCTGATTTTTGAATAATTAATCTCATTAAAAAACAAATAATCAGCACAAAAAACTCAAATACACAACGAAAGCCCACACAGTCAATAACATTTGTTTAAAGATATGACTCTGATACATAAAAAAAGCGCCTTTCGGCGCTTTTTTTATTTATTCTCACTGTCTAATTGAATATTGGGTGGCACTTCATTGGGTGTTTGCTGTTTTCCTTCAATCATTGACTGATTATCATCAGCATTTACAACCGAATCAAACAAACCATCGTGATTAATGTCATCCATCATTTGTTTAATTTTACGATTCGTAACACGCTTATGCTTCATGGAACCCTCCGTTGTTAACCGAAACTATCAATTTTGAGCAGTAGAAAAAGTCTATGTTTTAAACCCAGCTAGCTCACTTCGTTATTCAGACTGAATAAAATTTCAATAATTCCGCTCATTCAGCCATACGAAACATGAATATAAAATATGGCACAACAATATAATTCTCGCTCGTTATGCGCTGCCATAATAACCAAACCGAATATAAAGCAGCCTCAATAGATTGATTTTTCACATAGTGAACTTTTCACAAAGAAGGCATTTCTATAACAAGTTTATAACGCTACTATAAATTTATTGGCTATTTACTTAATTACACTAAGTTTATTCCAATAATCCGTTCCCGTTCCGTTATATCTTGAGAGTAAAAATATATGAGACCCGTTGGTTGCTATCCACCCCCAAGTCCTTCCCGCGTCCGTCACGGCTACGTGCCTCCATCGCACAAAGCCAAAGATGGTAACAAAGATAACAATTAAGCCTATGCGGTAGCGTTATCCTATCTCTAGCCCCTCATTATGAGGGGCTACTTTTTCCTCAAACACATCCGCTAATTTCTGCGATCCTTGCCATTCATCAATAGCTATGGAATCATCAGCTAACGATCAAGGAAATGATCTGCCACCTTATATCAAACAATAAACCAGCAGCACTTACTCGTTTGGTATTGATGTTTTGAATGGAAGCCTCGATGGAAACAAAAACAATTATACGTGACGAAACCTACTCGATATCTCAACTTGCACAGGAGTTTTCTGTCTCGTTAAGAAGTATTCGCTTTTACGAGGATCAAGGGTTACTTAAACCACAGCGTCGTGGCAAGCATCGGATTTTTTCACGCCAAGATAGAAGTCGGCTGATACTCATCCTACGGGGTAAGCGTTTAGGGTTTACTCTAATGGAGGTACAAGAGTTGTTTCGCCTATATGACGCAGATAGCGGCACAAAGAAACAGTTACAAGACATGCTCAATACTGTTCAGGCGCGCCAGAAAAAACTAAAACAGCAACAAAATGACATTGAACTACTGATGATGGAACTTAACGCTGCAGAGCGTCGTTGTTATAAGCAGCTATCAAAATTAAACTAAGTCATCACTACTGATAACAAGGGCGCCATTGCCCTTGTTACCACATAAAGATTCAAGTGCTAATATAATAATTTACACAACTAATGCATGTTTATTTTTATCGTCCACACCTTGTGTGTACGCTGAGTATCTACGCCATCAACAATCATACGTTTTAAATAAGCTAAACGATGGTGGCCTTCAATAAGATTAAAAGGCGCTTTTAACACCTTGCCGTTCATCATGGGTAAATCACGCTCATAATGAAGGACAATTGGGGCAACAGGCCAAGTACCTCTCTCTTGCATCTCTTGAACCAGCCAGCTACGTTGAAAAATAGGGTTTTGCATTCGGCCAGACAGCTTATCAATGACATCTTGGTGTGGCGTTTGAATTTTTGACTGAATTTTCTCTGAGCTCCACTCTTCCAAAGAGAAGTGCATTGACTGAAAATCCAACCACCCCCAATGACAAAGCACCCCTTTCCAATGCCGATAAACCCAATGCTCAAGTACATCATCAGGGAAATTAGGCAGTACTTGCTTTGCCTTAGGTCGCCATTGAGCCCATGTTTCACAGCTTCTTTGCCCAAAACCATCTGGCTCTAATTCATAGAGTAAACGATCGCTCCTGATCATAAGCATACTCCTTTGCAGATTTGCATTCCTTGCTTCATCGTTCAAAATCAAATAACCATTCACTATTTATGGTTATTTATACCCATACTTTGAAAGTAGCACAGCGCTTTAGGAATGAACACCTGAATATTTAAGAAAGATTATGCGGAACAGGAGGAACAGGAGGAACAGGAGGAACAGGAGGAACAGGAGGAACAGGAGGAACAGGAGGAACAGGAAAGAATAGAGCGCCCATATATAGGCGCTATAGTTGCAGTGTTATTTTTGCCAGCGATCAGCAGCAGAAGTATCTGTATCGCGAGCATCCACCCAACGTGATTCTTCTGCCGTTTGCTCTTTTTTCCAAAAAGGAGCACGTGTTTTCAAAAAGTCCATAATGAACTCACATGCCTCAAATGCTGCACCACGGTGAGCACTGGTTACGCCAACAAAAACAATTTGATCACCCAATGCTAGATCACCGACTCGGTGGATCACGCGGGTTTTCAATAATGGCCAACGTTGGCTAGCCTGCTCAACGATTTCAGCCAATGACTTTTCTGTCATTCCAGGGTAGTGCTCTAAAGAAAGACCAGTAACACTATCACCTTGGTTAAAATCTCTAACCTTGCCAACAAACGTAACCACGGCTCCAGCATCGGTCCCTTGAGACAGTTGCTCGTACTCATCAGCAACTGAAAAGTCTTCAAACTGAACAGAGATCATTATTAACCCCCAGTCACTGGCGGGAAGAAGGCAATTTCATCGCCGTCTTTAATTTCAGTATCTAACGCTGTGATTGTTTGGTTAACCGCCACCAGCAATTTTCCAGACTCTAATGCAAGCTGCCATTTATCACCACGTGTCACTAAGTGGCTTCGTAATGCTTCAGCTGTAGTAAATTCAGCATTTAATTCAAGGCGATCAACCCCTACTAGCTCTTTTACCTGAGCAAAGAAAAGTACGTTAATCATGATTCCACCTTAAAATGCCCAGACTTCCCGCCCGTTTTTTCAAGTAAACGAACCTGTCCGATCACCATGTCTTTTTGTACTGCTTTACACATGTCGTAAATGGTGAGTGCAGCAACCGAAGCCGCCGTCAGGGCTTCCATTTCAACACCAGTCTTACCCGCTAACTTACAACAAGACTCTATGCGCACCATATTTTCCGCTTCAATTGCTTCAAGTTGTACTTCAACTTTCGACAACAGCAACGGGTGACAAAGTGGAATTAGATCCCATGTTTTCTTTGCCGCTTGAATACCAGCAATGCGGGCTGTAGCAAATACGTCACCTTTATGATGCTGGCCAGAAACAATAAGCTGCAAGGTCTCAGCAGCCATATGAATAAAAGCTTCTGCGCGTGCTTCTCTAACCGTTTCTGACTTTGCAGACACGTCTACCATGTTCGCTTCACCAGAAGCATTAATGTGCGTAAATTGGTTCATCCGTTAAAATCCAAACAGAAAAAATGAATATAATGTAAAAAGTTGGCTTAGCCACCAATCGAGGACAAGTTCGGTGTCATGCCTGTATTTCCTTCATCAAGGAAGTGGCTAACCGCTTTTTCTTGTAATCCACCTTGAATACGAGCGATCAGTGCATCACGTTGTTCATCTTCTTGCAGTAAATCACGTAGCTCTACGCCATGATCACCAAACAAACACAAATGCAGCTTACCTTTTGCCGAAACACGCAAGCGATTACAGCTTTTACAGAAGTCTTTCTCGTAAGGCATAATCAGCCCTATCTCACCCTGATAATCAGGATGACAAAACACTTGGGCAGGGCCATCGTTATTGCTTTTAAGCTTCAACACCCAACCATTGGCAATTAAGTAATTACGAATACTCACGCCCGATACATGATGGTTGGTAAAGAGATCATCCATTTCACCCGTCTGCATTAATTCAATGAAACGCAGCTGAATAGGACGATGCTGAATCCAAGCTAAAAACTGAGGGAGTTGTTGTGAATTAAGATCTTTCAATAAGACCGTATTCACTTTTACTTGCTCAAAACCCGCATCAAAGGCTGCATCAATACCATCCATAACCTGATTAAACATGTTTTCACCAGTTATCTGATAAAACATCTTCGGGTCAAGACTATCAACACTCACATTAATGTGCGTTAAACCAGCATCACGCCACTCTTTAACATGCTTTGCCATACGGTAACCATTTGTCGTGGTCGCGACTTTGGTAATACCTGGCTGCGCTGCAACAGTACGAATGATATCGGTAAAATCACGACGAAGACTCGGCTCACCACCCGTAATACGCACTTTAGACGTACCACATTCAGCAAAAGCACCAGTCACTCGCTGGATCTCTTCAAGCGTTAGGAAAGAAGGTTTTTTATTCTCTGCTGGACGATAGCCATCCGGCAGGCAATATGTACATTTAAAGTTACAGACATCTGTAACTGACAAACGCAAGTAATAAAACTTGCGATGATAATTATCTTCAAATTGTTTCGCCACGGAACACCTTTCCAAATACGGGAGGCCGATGCATTTCTTTATCGACCCTGGTGACAAAATGTCACTGTCTTAAAACACTTATGTTTCTTTTAAGAAGCACTTAGTGATCCAAGCTCGGAGTTATGGCAATTGTGTAAAGGGGTATAATCCAAACAGAACACAACAGCGTATAGTTATAAAAGTATCAGAAAATTGACCAAACGGGCAAATCGTTGGAAAAAATTCGTGTTGCATTCTACCTTTCACGGGATTTCACGACAATACTACTAAAGTGAATACAGGAAAGTTTTCTTACAAAAAGTGAGGATATTATGTCCAATATAATAGAATCTGCCACGCTTGAAGATGTTGCGCTCTATCTACAGCGTGAAGAAGGGCTAGATGCGAGTAGTGCCCGCACACAAGCTCAGGTCGTTATTGATAGCTTTACCGATATGCAGGATAAAGGGTTAATAAAAGGCTGGTACTTTGATGAACAAAGTCACTTAGAACTGTTACCCAGCGACAGCGCACTGAAGATTATCGCAAATCAAAAATAATTCGCATTTTGCACACTCATTTTGGCCATCCGTTTGCAATATGATACTGAATACTGACTCATTAGTAAGAAAGCCCCAATAAAAGCGGTATGACAATCCGGCACTACATTTGCAATGTCTATATTATCTGACAAGGGTTAAATAGCCGGAGCATCTTATGAAACAGTACATACCGCTTCTTTTCCAAAAGCGCCATATTTTACCTGGCGGTAAAATTCCTCTCCGCATTGCACCCGGCCCACAAATGGATACGTTTAAAGCGGCATTATCGAGTGGCGATAGTTTTGGGGTCTGCATGTTCGATGAAGGTGAGCATGGACATCACTTCTTCCACATCGGTACACGTGTCACTGTAGAAGATTTTGACACATCCCCAACAGATGGCACATTGATCGTAACGGTTTCAGGCCATGAAAACTTTCGAATCGATAGTCTCGAGCGTAATGATGATGGGGTATTCATTGGCGAATGCGATGCCATTCCGCTCTGGCCAGAAACTCAAGTGAATAATGACCAGCAAATTCTCGCTGATAAACTAAAGGTCATGTTCAAAAAGCACCCAGAACTTAATGGCCTTCATCAGCAAAAACAATTCAATAACTTGACTTGGTTATGTCAGCGCTGGCTTGAAATACTGCCAGTACCACCCAGTGAGAAGCAAGCGTTAATAAATACACCGAACTGTTTAGATACATATGATTATTTAATGAGCATCATGCAAAAAACACACTAGTTGCCAAACCACAATGTACGCCTCACTCATAAGAGAAGGCGTAACGGGTTACGCAATATACCCTACCCCCGCCCGCGCGATCAGCTTGCCACGCATGTTTCACTCTCACGAAGTGTGACAAAGTTATCAGCTTTACGTAATTGCCTGTATTCGCTGTTATGAAATTAGTACACTGTTCACAATTCTTGTTTTATCGGTATATATTGGCACCTTCATGTCTAACGCAACCTCTCTTTCTAATCAAAGCCCAAACATTGTCGCTATTGGTGGCGGTCACGGATTAGGACGGATCTTATCGGCCTTATCTGACTACGGTGAGAACGTGACAGGTATTGTCACCACCACAGATAATGGTGGTTCAACAGGCCGAATAAGGGCTTGTCAGGGGGGAATTGCATGGGGAGATATGCGTAACTGTATTAATCAGTTAATTACCGAACCTTCTGTTGGCTCGATGATTTTTGAATATCGCTTTCGTGGTAACGGGGAGCTTGATGGACATAATCTCGGTAATTTAATGCTAAAAGCACTGGATAACCTTTCGATTCGCCCATTAGAAGCCATTAACCTCATCTGCGATATGTTAAAAGTAAAAACTAATATCGTTCCGATGTCAGAGCACCCAGCCGACCTATCAGCCATGACGCCAGCAGGTGAAATTATCTGTGGTGAAACCAGTGTTGACGAATTAGAAGATGTACCTCAACGTCTTTATGTTGAACCTGCAGTGCCCGCAACCAAAGAAGCTGTTATCGCGATCAATAATGCTGACATTATTTTGCTTGGTCCTGGTAGTTTTCTTACTAGTGTAATGCCTGCATTACTGCTGAAAGAAATAGAGCAAGCGCTGAAAAGCAGCTCAGCTAACGTTGTGTTTATTACTAACTTAGATAAAGAGAACGGCCCCGCGGGTAGAATGTCGCTCGCTCAAATGCTTCATTGGTGCGAGCGAGCAATGGGGGGGCGTCAAGTAGACTGCGTACTAACTGATCAGCCAAATGAATTGCTTGATGCGAAATATAAACAATACGTGGAAGATCTCGCATCAAACAATCACGAATGGCGTCATGACCGCGAAAAACTACAGCAAGCCATTGAGCGGATCATCATGGCTCGCTAAGCGTTTATATTCAATTGCCATACCCTCGACCAACTGTCTAAATTCAGACAGATGGTCGAACATCCACTGCTCTTGCCCTTGCTTTACTCTCGATTCGCACTCTTGCGCCATTAACGCTAATTCGTCGGCCCCAAAACTAGCGGCACTACTTTTAATGGCATGGCTGATCTCTCTCACCTGGCCAACACTTGGTTGATCTGAAAGCTGACAAAAATACTGATCCAGCTCATCACTAAATACGGTCAATAATAACGTTAAGGTATCGTGACCAACTTCGTCTGCCATACGCCTAATTGTTTCTGCGTTGATTCCGGTTGCCATTCAATACTCTCCCTACAACTAACCTTGTGCTTCCTGCCAGGTTTGTAATTTACGATAAATCGTGGACGGACTAACTTCCAAAAGTCCCGCCGCTCGCGGAATGTTGCCATCGCAGGCATCAATTGCTGCTTCTATTGCGCGTTTCTCTACAATCCAAAGCGGCTCTACCTGCGATTTAGTCGCCATTTGGCTTACACTGTTGATGCCATGCACTTCAGGTACGCTTGGCGTATCTAACACAATGCTTGAAGAGGATGCAATTTTAACGCCACCATTATTAATCGGGGGCGGCACCATCGGTAATGTAACCTCTGTGCCTGTATTTAGCACCACGATATTACGAATTACGTTTTGTAGCTCACGAACATTTCCTTGCCAATGATATTGAGTAAAGAGCTTAATAACTTCGGGGGAAAAACGACTAAAGTCCTTCCCTTCTTCAACCGATACCAGTGCCAGTAAAGCATGTGCTATTTCAAGTACATCTTCACCGCGATCGCGTAACGGAGGCAGTGTTACAGGAATAACATGTAAACGATAATATAAGTCTTCTCGAAAGCGCCCCTCTTGTACCTCTAACCAAGGGTTTCGATTCGTCGCACAAACAAAGCGTACATCAACAGAGCTGGTTTTCGATGAACCGACTTTTTGGTAGGTGCCTGTTTGAATGAAGCGAAGCAGTTTACTTTGCAAATCAAGATCCATTTCGCAAAGCTCATCAAGAAATAACGTCCCATTATTGGCAAGTTCCACAGCACCCTGCCGTTCAGTGGATGCCCCAGTAAACGCCCCTTTTACATGACCAAACAGTTCACTTTCGATCAACTCTTTGGGTATCGCAGCACAGTTTAAGGCAACAAATGGCTTATCATTTCGAGGACTCGCAGCATGAACGGCTTCCGCGCACACTTCTTTACCCGTTCCACTTTCACCCGTAATAAATACCGTTGCTTTACTCGATGCAGCAGATTCAATCACTCGATATACCGCTTGCATCGGTAAACTATTACCAATAAAGCCTTGATACTGTGCACCAGCCTGCTTGGAGGCTGTTACTCCTTGCGATGATTTTTCTTCACTTTTTAACGCATTATTAACCGTCACACGTAACCTGTCGGCTTCGCATGGTTTTATCAAAAAGTCTTGTGCGCCATAGCGCATTGCTTCAACAGCTACATCAATCGAACCGTGGGCTGTCATGATCACGACAGGTATATCGCCGAGATCGCGCCTTACCGCTTCCAACACCTCCATCCCGGTCATATCTGGCAACCTGAGATCCAGTAAAATAAGGTCCGGGATGATATCTTTGACAAACCTGAGCGCTTCTGAGCCCGTGCCAACGATCGTTACCGATACACCTAAAGGGTTGAGGTAAGACTTATAAAGTGCCGCGACTGACGCAGTGTCTTCAACCATCAAGACTTGGCGCTGTCTTGTTTTGCTTTCCATTGCCCCCTCCAAATCTTATTGATCTTTACTAATTGTAATCAATAGAAAAATTTTGATAGTACTTTTTTGTCATTGAAGTCGCATAACGCCTTTTTTTTCATTATGAATCGCATAATAATTCGCAAAATGCAAATGCGTGTTTATTTTTCAACCTTGAAATGACAAAAATGTCCTTCAAGGCCGCTAAAAAAGTACAATTAAAGATGTCTTAAAAAGTTGGCACAGGTTCTGCATTAATTAATATGACTCTCCTGAGAGTCAACCTAGCCAACTGACGTTGTTTGTGGATTTTTTCACTAAAACAATGACGCCAACCGAAATTGTTCTCGGTTGGCTTTTTTTTGCCTGAAATCTGCCCCTGATACATACGCAAAAGTAAAAAGAGGCATCTCAAATGAGTGGGAATTAACTGTTGGTAATAAATTGCTGTCTTAACGTATGAATTTTATCTCGCAGCTCTGCGGCTTTTTCAAACTCCAAATTCTGTGCCGCATCGTACATCTGCTTCTCAACCTGCTGTATTTCAGTTTCAAGCTGTTGTGGTGACATCGAACTATAGCTGCCTTTTGTCTCTGCGACCTTGTGAAGCTGCGCAGCTCGATTTGTTGATTTTCCTTTACCCGGAATACCTAGCTCCATAATATCGGAGACTTTTTTATCAAGGGATTTCGGCACAATGCCATGCTTTTCATTGTGTGCGATTTGTTTTTCTCGGCGACGTTCTGTTTCTGAAATTGCACGCTGCATAGAGCCGGTAATTTTATCACCATAAAGAATGGCTCTACCTTCTAAGTGGCGAGCCGCTCGGCCGATGGTCTGTATCAATGAACGTTCAGAACGTAAAAAGCCTTCTTTATCAGCATCCAAAATCGCAACAAGTGAAACTTCAGGCATATCAAGCCCCTCTCGGAGCAAGTTAATACCTACAAGTACATCAAATTCGCCTAAACGGAGATCGCGTATTATCTCGACCCGTTCTACTGTATCAATATCTGAGTGTAGGTATCTTACCTTCACACCATGTTCAGATAAGTATTCCGTTAAGTCTTCGGCCATACGTTTGGTTAAAGTCGTCACCAACACGCGTTCGTGCTTCACTTCTCTTTTATGTATTTCAGACAGTAAATCATCAACTTGTGTGGCAACAGGCCTTACTTCAATAATAGGGTCAAGTAAGCCCGTCGGCCGTACAACTTGCTCAGCGATATCATTACCAGACTTTTCAATTTCGTAATTGCCCGGTGTTGCGGATATATACAACGTTTGTGGTGCGAGTGCCTCAAATTCTTCAAATTTCAATGGCCGATTGTCTAGTGCAGAAGGTAGTCGAAAGCCGTACTCTACAAGGTTTTCTTTGCGCGAACGGTCACCACGGTACATGGCACCAATTTGTGAAACTGTTACGTGAGATTCATCAATAATCAACAAACCATCGGCAGGTAAATAATCAAATAAGGTCGGTGGTGGCTCGCCTTCTGTACGACCACTTAAATAGCGTGAGTAGTTTTCAATTCCAGAACAAAAGCCAAGCTCATTCATCATTTCAATATCAAACTGAGTACGCTGGCTGATCCGCTGTTCTTCTACCAATTTATTACTTTCAAGTAACTGTTTCTTACGGCTAGCTAATTCGACTTTTATACCCTCTACCGCCTCAAGTACTTTTTCTCTTGGTGTAACGTAGTGGGTTTTCGGATAAATAGTACACCTTGGTAAATCGCGCTTAATCAAGGTACCCGTTAAAGGGTCGAATACACTGATACAATCAACTTCATCATCAAATAGCTCAAGACGAATGGCATCTTTCTCTGATTCCGCAGGAAAAATATCTATGACTTCGCCACGAACTCGGAAGGTACCGCGCTCGAATGCCATATCATTACGCTTATATTGCAATTCAGCCAGGCGACGTAAAATATCACGTTGATCGATCATATCCCCACGTCGAACATGCAGCATCATCTTTAAGTAAGAATCAGGATCACCCAAGCCATAAATCGCAGACACTGAAGCTATGATAATGACATCACGCCTTTCCATCATTGCCTTGGTTGCCGATAGCCTCATTTGTTCGATATGCGCATTGACCGATGCATCTTTTTCTATAAAGGTATCGGTTGTTGGTACGTACGCTTCGGGCTGATAATAGTCGTAATATGAAACAAAATATTCAACAGCATTGTCTGGAAAAAAGCCCTTCATTTCTCCATATAATTGTGCAGCTAACGTTTTGTTGGGGGCAAGGATCATCGTTGGACGTCCAGTTTCCGCAATAACGTTTGCAACTGTGAATGTCTTCCCCGTACCCGTCGCTCCCAATAAAGTTTGGTGCGCCAGCCCTGAATCGAGCCCGTCAAGTAACTGCGAAATAGCCGTTGGCTGATCACCAGAAGGTGAATAGCGTGATGAAAGGTTAAAAGTTTTAGAGCTAGTCTTATCCATCATGATTCCGAACTGGTTATATGATCAGTGTAGTGACATTGTGCAGTAGCTTACGAACATGTCAATAATAGAGTGCATCCTTACGCATTCACCAATCTAGATCTTACTAAAGCCACCCGATGAGTAACCGCTTATTGGCATGGCATTTTTCGCTAATTAAAGTAAATATACTTTTCGCTTGACGGTATGAATCTTACACCGTATTATCACCGCCCACGATTCATACAGCCTCCATTCAGATTCATTCTGAATAAGTCCTCACTATTCCTTAGTGTTATATTTTTATACCAACCTTGCCCACAGCTTATTCAATTCTTGATTTAAATCAATTCACAGAAGATTATTCTCAATTAAAAAGTAAAGTAATTACTTCAATACACGTCCCCAAACTTAAGCCACACCTTATGATGCCCCCAATAACAGGTATTTAACGCCTTCAAAGAATTGTCTATTTTTTACACAAAACGCCACCCACATAGGCTTACTGAGTAGTTTCCAAGTATCCATTAACACACTTATCCACAGTTTCCGTGGATAAGTGTGCTAAAGCCTTGTCTTTACTGGGCTGTGGGAATGCAAGACCCTTTTGAGCGATTTGCTATATAAAAACGGTTCAAAATAAGTTGGCATGGTGCATACGAAAATATTTGACAAATGTTTACTTAATGCTGGAAATACGTACATGCCTGTTAATACAACATAGCATTCTCATTACGATGGGCGAATTAACCATCAAAAAGTACATCTAACTGAAAAACCCTGCTGCTGAGGAGTTGTTATAGATACAACAAAGACTGATAATATAAGGATCTTTAGCAAATAGTATTATGGCGGTATGACTGAATACCTACTCCTCCTTGTCGGTACAGTGTTGGTTAACAACTTTGTATTGGTAAAATTCTTGGGTCTATGTCCTTTCATGGGCGTTTCCAAAAAACTGGAAACCGCGATTGGCATGGGGTTAGCGACAACCTTTGTACTCACACTGGCATCAGTGTGTGCATACTTGGTTGAGACCTATATTCTTATCCCTTTGGATATTCAATACCTTCGAACCCTCAGTTTCATCTTAGTGATCGCTGTTGTCGTTCAATTCACTGAAATGGTGGTTCATAAAACCAGCCCAACGCTCTATCGTCTATTGGGGATATTCTTACCATTAATTACCTCCAATTGCGCAGTGCTCGGGGTTGCTCTCCTGAATATTAATGAGCGACATAATTTCATCGAATCCGTGATTTATGGCTTTGGTGCTGCGGCAGGTTTTTCACTCGTGCTGATACTCTTTGCATCAATGCGTGAGCGTATTGCTGCTGCTGACGTTCCAGAGCCTTTTAAAGGAGCATCTATTGCCATGATCACCGCAGGTTTAATGTCTCTCGCCTTCATGGGCTTTACTGGATTGGTGAAACTGTAAATGAGCGGATTACTGATTGCCGTCATCGCGATTGCCGTTCTTGCTGCAATCTTTGGCCTTATCTTAGGTTTTGCGTCTATTCGTTTTAAGGTAGAGGCCGATCCAATAGTTGAACAAATCGACGCCATTTTGCCACAAACCCAATGCGGGCAATGTGGCTACCCTGGCTGTCGTCCTTATGCCGAAGCCATTGCCAATGGTGATGACATCAACAAATGTCCTCCGGGTGGCCAACAAACGATAGAAAAACTTGCAGACCTAATGGGCGTTGATGTTCAAGAGTCTGCGCATGATGCTGAGAAAAGTATTAAGAAAGTGGCTTTTATTCATGAAGACATGTGTATTGGCTGTACAAAATGCATTCAGGCTTGTCCTGTAGACGCAATTGTTGGTGGAACAAAAGCCCTTCACACCGTGATTAAAGATGAATGTACCGGCTGCGATTTATGTGTTGCGCCGTGTCCAACTGATTGTATTGAAATGGTGCCTATAGAAACGACACCTGAAAGCTGGAAATGGGATCTGAACCAAATTCCTGTTATTAATCTACCAGCCGAAAGTAAACAGAGCACGGTGAAGTAACATGCTGTCAATTATCGAACAAATAAAGCAAGGCCAGCTTTGGGACTTTCCGGGCGGAATACACCCATCTGAAAACAAAAAAATATCGAACAAAGCTGCGATTGTACAAGCTGGTATACCCCAAGAACTCATACTGCCGCTGAAGCAACATATCGGTACCAAAGGTGATATTCTGGTTGCTGTTGGCGATAGCGTGCTTAAAGGGCAACCGCTGACAAAAAGTGACATGAGTATGTGCGTGCCTATTCATGCACCAACATCCGGTACCGTCAGTGCCATAGAACAACGTACAACAGCGCACCCTTCAGGCTTAGCCGATTTAAGCATCGTGATCCAAAGTGACGGTGAAGATAAGTGGTGTGAAAAAACTCAGACCCTCGACTATCAATCACAAGAGCCCGGTGAGCTCATTGATACAATTCGCCTCAATGGTATTGCTGGATTAGGTGGCGCAGGCTTTCCTACGGGACGAAAACTGCAAGGTAGCCTTGGACTTGCAGATATTTTAATCATCAATGCTGCCGAGTGTGAGCCTTATATCACCGCCGATGATCGCTTAATGCAAGATTATGCGACAGAAGTCATCGAAGGTATTCGTATCTTACGCCACATTGTGAAGCCAAAGCTTACGCTAATTGGTATCGAAGATAATAAGCCAGAAGCTATAAAGGCTTTAGAAAAGTGCGTTAATGCCGATGATAATATTATTATTCGTGTTATCCCAACCAAGTACCCTTCTGGCAGCTCCAAACAGCTTGTAAAGGTTCTAACTGGCCGTGAAGTACCAACACAGTCTCGCTCTTCAGCTGTTGGTGTAGTAGTACAAAATATCGGTACAGCCTTTGCTGTTAAGCGCGCGATTATTGATGGGGAACCATTAATTGAACGTGTTGTTACGCTGACAGGTGAAGCCTTCAAACAACGCGGTAATGTTTTTGCACGCTTAGGTACACCCATTAGCTACTTACTTGACCACTATGGCTACAAGCCGGATAGAAAGTACCCACGCGTTATTGTGGGCGGTTCACTGATGGGCTTCACCCTGCCCCATGCCAATGTACCGATCACTAAAATTACTAACTGTATTTTAGCTCCAAAGCGTCGAGAGTTGCCTCTTCACACGCATGAAATGGCCTGTATTCGCTGTAGTGCCTGTGCTGATGCTTGCCCAACATCTCTGTTGCCTCAGCAATTGCAATGGTATGCAAAAGACCAAGACTACGACAAATGCGAAGAGTATAACCTTTTTGACTGTATAGAATGCGGCGCTTGTGCCTATGTGTGTCCAAGTGAGATACCACTCGTCAGTTACTATCGTCAGGCGAAAGCTGAAATATACGCTCGACGTCAAGATGAAGAAAACGCAGAACGCGCTAAACAACGCTTTGAAGCTAAACAAGCCCGCTTTGAACGAGAAAAAGCCGCACGCGAGAATCGCTTCAAAAAAGCAGCAGACGATCGTCGAAAAGAGATGTCATCGTCTGGTGGTGATGATGCTGTCGCAGCCGCTATTGCTCGAGTAAAAGCCAAACAAGCGCAAGCGGCAAGCTCAGAAAAAGATGATAAAAAGCCGGCTGTTGCAGCAGCTATTGCTCGCGCTAAAGCGAAACAGGCAGAAGCAGCTGCAAAAGCAAATAACACGGAAGATTCACTACCCGACAATAGTGAAATGGCAAAGTTACGTGAAGAACGTAAGCGCCAAGCTCGTGAGCGTAAAGCGGCTAAACAAACAGAAATCAGTGAGGATCAAGTAACAACACCTTCTGATGATAAAAAGGACGCTGTGGCGGCAGCTGTTGCTCGTGCTAAAGCACGAAAAGCAGCGCAGCAAGCCGAAGTACCCGCAGAAACGGAAACGGATAACGCGCCAACAGTGGACGACCCGAAAAAAGCAGCTGTGGCGGCGGCCGTTGCTCGTGCTAAAGCTCGAAAAGCAGCGCAGCAAGCCGAAGTACCCGCAGAAACGGAAACAGATAACGCACTAGCAGCGGACGATCCGAAAAAAGCGGCTGTGGCAGCGGCTGTTGCTCGTGCTAAAGCTCGAAAAGCAGCGCAGCAAGCCGAAGTGCCTGCAGAAAAGGAAACGAAAACGGATAACACACCAGCTGTAGACGATCCGAAAAAAGCGGCTGTGGCGGCGGCTGTTGCTCGCGCTAAAGCACGAAAAGCAGCGCAGCAAGCCGAAGTACCCGCAGAAAAGGATACGGAAACGGATAACGCACCAACAGTGGACGATCCGAAAAAAGCGGCTGTGGCAGCGGCCGTTGCTCGCGCTAAAGCACGAAAAGCAGCGCAGCAAGCCGAAACTACTGCAGACGCTGATAAAGCGCCTGAAGCGGACGATCCGAAAAAAGCAGCTGTAGCGGCTGCCGTTGCTCGCGCCAAAGCACGAAAAGCAGCGCAGCAAGCCGAAGTACCTGTAGAAGCTGATACAGCGCCTGAAGCAGACGATCCGAAAAAAGCAGCTGTAGCGGCTGCCGTTGCTCGCGCCAAAGCGCGAAAAGCAGCGCAGCAAGCCGAAGTACCTGTAGAAGCTGATACAGCGCCTGAAGCAGACGATCCGAAAAAAGCAGCTGTAGCGGCTGCCGTTGCTCGTGCAAAAGCACGAAAAGCAGCGCAGCAAGCCGAAGCGCCTGCAGAAAAGGAAACGGAAGCGGATAACGCGCCAACAGTGGACGATCCGAAAAAAGCAGCTGTGGCTGCTGCCGTTGCTCGCGCCAAAGCGCGAAAAGCAGCGCAGCAAGCTGAAGCGCCTGCAGAAACGGAAGCTGATAACACGCCAGAAACTGACGATCCGAAAAAAGCTGCTGTAGCGGCTGCCGTTGCTCGTGCAAAAGCACGAAAAGCAGCTCGTGATGCACAAGAAAAAAATGAGGATAAATAATCGTGGCTTTTAATATTGCCAGTTCACCCCATGCACACAGCCGTCGAAGCACCAGTAGCTTAATGCGTACAGTGATTCTTTGCACTTCACTGGGTGTGGCAACTCAATGGTATTTCTTTGGCTGGGGTGTGTTAATCCAAGTTGCACTGGCTTCGATTGTCGCCGTTGTTGCTGAAGCCGCTATCTTGAAGCTACGTAGTCGCCCGCTTATCCCTTATTTACGAGATAACAGCGCGTTGTTAACTGGTGTATTGCTGGGGATTTCAATTCCACCTCTCGCACCATGGTGGATAACCGTTATTGGCGTAGTCTTTGCTATCATCATTGCCAAGCATCTTTATGGTGGCTTGGGGCAAAACCTATTTAATCCAGCCATGGTGGCCTATGTAGTACTGCTGATATCATTCCCACTACAAATGACCACGTGGCTGCCACCGATATCACTCAGCGCGGAGCCTGTAACATTTGTCGATAGCCTTAGTGCAATCATGACAGGCTTTACACAAGATGGGTTTAGCGTACATCAACTTCGTATCGCTGTGGACGGTGTTACAACAGCTACGCCATTAGATACCCTTAAAACATCACTAACAACCGGTCATACAACCGCTGAAATTCTGTCAGGCCCTGTCTTTGGCAGCATCGCGGGTATTGGCTGGGAATGGGTTAACGTTGCCTTTTTAATGGGTGGCTTGATCATGTTAAAGATGCGAGTTATCCAATGGCATATTCCTGCTGGCATGCTTGGCATGTTACTGCTCGTCAGCACCTTGGGCTTCTTAATTAGCCCAGATAACTCCGCCTCACCGTTGTTCCACCTATTTTCTGGTGCCACAATGTTAGGTGCATTTTTTATCGCTACCGATCCTATCTCTGCATCAACTACGGTAAAAGGCCGACTTATCTTCGGGGCAATAATCGGTTTACTTGTTTTCCTTATTCGAACCTTCGGCGGCTTCCCTGATGGCGTTGCATTTAGTGTATTACTTGCCAATATGTGTGTCCCTCTTATTGATTACTACACACGCCCTAGAACCTACGGCCATCAATAGGAGCTGTTATGATTAACGCGATGAAAAAAAATGGGGGCATATTAGCAATATTTGCTTTGCTCTCTACTACGTTGGTATCGGTAACTCACTTGCTAACAGCGGGTAAAATTGAAGAACAACAACAAAAAGAACTCCTAAAAGTCCTTAATCAAGTTATCTCGCCAGATAGCCATGATAATGAGCTCTATAAAAGCTGTACGCTAATTACCAATGAGCAATACCTAGGCACGCCAGCTCCAATGCCTGCTTATATCGCAGAAAAAGAAGGTAAGAAAACAGGCGTTGCTATAGAAGCCGTCGCACCAGATGGTTACAGCGGAGCGATTAAGTTGATCGTTGGCTTGAACATTGATGGCGTGGTAACAGGTGTACGGATCTTAAACCACAGCGAAACACCAGGATTGGGCGATAAAATAGAAACAAGGATCAGTGATTGGATCTATAGCTTCAATGGTAAGAAACTTACTGGCGAAAAAGATCCTCGTTGGGCTGTCCGTAAAGATGGTGGTGAGTTTGACCAGTTCACAGGGGCAACGATCACACCACGAGCGGTTGTTGGGGCAGTTAAGAACGTATCACTGTACTACCAACAGCATCAACAAAGCTTATTCAAACAACCTCTGAACTGTCAGGGCGGATCATAGTATGAATAATGAATTAATGAAAAATGGTCTGTGGAATAACAACCCTGCCATCGTACAGTTACTAGGCCTGTGTCCGTTACTCGCCGTTTCTGCAACTGTCACTAACGCGTTAGGCCTTGGTTTAGCAACGACAGCAGTATTGGTAGGTTCAAATCTGATTGTATCGTTGGTACGTCAGTGGATACCTTCAGAAGTTCGTATTCCTGTATTTGTCATGATCATTGCAGCCCTAGTAACCTGTGTTCAATTACTGATGAATGCCTTTACTTATGGACTCTATCAATCATTGGGTATTTTCATTCCTCTGATCGTAACCAACTGTATTATCATTGGCCGTGCCGAAGCTTTTGCTTCCAAAAATGATCCAAAACCAGCTGTAATAGACGGCCTTTGGATGGGACTTGGCATGACGGCAGCTCTGGTTGTTTTAGGTGCGATGCGTGAAATACTCGGCAATGGAACCCTTTTTGATGGTGCAGATCGCCTATTAGGTGATTGGGCCTCAGTACTGCGTATTGAAGTGTTTAATTTTGATAGCAGCTTTTTACTGGCTATATTACCGCCCGGTGCATTTATCGGTGTCGGATTCATGATTGCCCTAAAAAATAGTATTGATAAACAACGCGAAAAAAGAGCCAAAAAGCAACAAGATAAACCTGCTATCGAGCGAGTTCGCGTTACATAATCGAACTAATCATACATACTAAAGCAAACGCTTAATCACGCTGTGGGTACGGATAACCCACAGCAGAGCCGATGCAAAACATGCTCTTTATTCTCTGAACATACTATAAATCCAACAGATAAGAGCAATGTCAGCTTAACTGGAAGTCACTATGAACAATGAAAAACGCGTCCAAATACTGGAACGTCTACGAGCAGAAAATCCTCACCCTGAAACCGAGTTAAATTGGAGCTCTCCATTTGAGTTGCTCATTGCTGTATTGCTCTCAGCACAGGCCACCGACGTTAGTGTTAATAAGGCCACAGATAAGCTATACCCTATCGCTAATACCCCACAAGCTATATTCGATTTAGGTGTAGAAGGCGTAAAAGAATACATTAAGACCATTGGCCTATTTAATTCTAAGGCCGAAAATGTCATTAAGACTTGTCGAATATTGCTTGAACAGCATAACGGTGAAATACCGGAAGATAGAGAGGCGCTGGAGGCATTGCCAGGAGTCGGGCGTAAAACGGCGAATGTCGTACTTAATACCGCATTTGGCTGGCCAACTATCGCGGTTGATACCCATATCTACCGAGTTTCAAATCGCACCAAGCTTGCTATAGGTAAAAATGTTGACCAAGTGGAGCAAAAGCTTTTAAAAGTCGTCCCTAAAGAGTTTAAGGTGGATGTCCATCACTGGTTAATTCTGCATGGTCGCTACACCTGCGTAGCAAGAAAGCCACGCTGTGGTAGCTGCATTATTGAAGATCTTTGTGAGTTCAAAGAAAAAGTCTACCCAGAAGAATAACTTGATCCACACAAGCTAAAAAAGCCCGACATATCGGGCTTTTTTAGC
The DNA here is from genome assembly GCF_050336715.1 of Photobacterium makurazakiensis. Taxonomy (NCBI): domain Bacteria; kingdom Pseudomonadati; phylum Pseudomonadota; class Gammaproteobacteria; order Vibrionales; family Vibrionaceae; genus Photobacterium; species Photobacterium makurazakiensis. Next base: position 76,451 of record NZ_JAKJSJ010000019.1, on the reverse strand, counting down.
ATCAAACTCAGGCAGTAACTATTCAACCTTACTAAAATACTCCGTTACGATGGCACGGTAGTTATTGTCGTCACTGGTTGGGTCATTAAACTCGATAGAGTAATACGGCATAATACTTTCTTTCAGCTTTTCAGCTATTTGCATTTCTAAATTTTCAACACTGACAGTACTTGAAAGCTCATACGTTTCAGCGCGGTTAAGATCCATCTCTTCAGCTTGCTCAACAGTAATCTGCTCAGCCTCAACTTCTGCCGCCAACTCCGAGTCGACTTTGGTCACATCACTATTAAGTACAACATCATCACTTGCGAACACACTACCGACACCAAACATTAATAGCCAAACTAAATTTTTCATTACCACTACCTTCTTAGTTTTTATTGTTCACACTAAATTTAGCCACTTTTTAGGTTAATTCAGCTTCAGAAATAAGAAATATAGGTGGGTTGCTCTAAAGGTAAAGGTGACATCGCCACCTTTTAGTTTCCAGCACGTTAACAATACGAGGCTACTCGACCCGATTATAGTAGCCAGTAACAATAGCCTGGTAGTTACTGTTATCACTACGAGGTACGACATAAGCGACAGAATAGTACTCGATATTCTTAGATTTCAATTTGTTATATACCTGCTGGTCAAGTCGGGCCTTACTTGTGACAGTATAAACAGTAAACGACTCAGCTCTATTTAATCCGAGTGTTTCAGCTTTATCTTTCGATACCTCAAAAGGTACACCATCAACTTTAGCGACCTGATTACAGTCTTGTGCGAATAGAGGTGAGACAGCAAACAATGTCATGAATAACAACGTTTTCATATTCAACGGCCAATTTTGATTACACCCTATAAAGTTAGACAAACAATCAAAATTAGCGAATTTTATACCGAGAAAGTATGGAAATCTAAATAATCGTACGCCCTAAAGAGATCACAACACGACGGTTCTTACTTCGCCCAAGGGGTGATGCGTTATCTGCTATTGGACGACGCTCGCCAAAAGCTTCAACCTGAATGCGATTCTTAGGTAACCCCATTTGCATAAAATACTCTTCCAACTTAACCGCTCGACGTTCTGATAAAGCTTGGTTGGTATTCTTACCGCCTTGCGAATCGGTATAGGTTGCGACGAGGATCAAATCAACATCGTCACTATAACGAACAAAATCTGAAATTTGTGCCAAACGCTGTTGAGACGCTTTATTCAGTTCATCACTGTCCTTATCGTAATGAAGAACTGTAAACGCGATATCATCAAAACTGTAAGGTAATAAATTATCTAAACACTGGCTAAATTGATTGTATGAAGACTGAAAGGCTACAGCAGAAAGCCCGACGTCTACTCTCTTGTTTCTTTGTTGCCAATCTTGATAACTAAAGGTGGGGTAACGACCAATTTCCAGCTCTGAGAGTATCGCCCAGGCAGTCTGTCCCCCTACATAACCGTCAAACTGCTTAAAGAACGTTAACTTTGTTATAGGCTCTGCAGCCTCACCGGGCATCCATCTTGGCGGCATCGATACCAAGCTAACATTACGCGTTTCCCCCATAGGTCGACGCATTTTTAATTCAAAATCTAAGTTGATTTTTTTGCTGGCTTTAGAGGTAAATTGTGCCTCACCATAGTTTGGAATGGCATGAAGCATTCTACATTCAAGCGGGGTATCAACAGCCACCTTCCAACTGGATTGCTCTGGGCTTGCAACATATTTCTGGCCTGCCACGACGGCACAACTTAATACAAGACTAAGTGCCGTTGCTGCATAGCAAAGAGTGATTGTTGTTTTGCCCATAGTTATTACTCGTTCATTAAAACCTCTCTATTGTATCGGATAAAATAGAAAAATCTTTAATCAACTTACCTGTAGACACAAAATTTCGAATAGAACAGCTAACATCCATTCACCATAATGAAAATGCTCGTGCGACCTAAAGGTTTAGCTCCGGTTGTGAATCTGACATAATGGCGAATTATTTTATTTTCTGCCGCAGTGTTATGAGCCAAGATAACGAACTAAACACACTAAAAAGTCGCTTTCGCGGCTACTTTCCAGTTGTCATCGATGTAGAAACCGCTGGATTTAATGCTAAAACTGATGCATTGCTTGAAATTTGTGCAGTTACCCTGCAAATGGATGAGGATGGCTGGATAAAGCCTGCCACGACACATCATTTCCACGTAACGCCTTTCGAAGGTGCCGTCATTCACAAAGAAGCATTAGAATTTAACGGCATACGAGACCCGTTCAGTGTATTACGTGGTGCGGTGTCTGAAGAAGTGGCGTTAAAAGACATTTATAAACAAATTCGAAAAGAACAAAAAGCAGCGGGTTGTTCACGGGCAATCATGGTCGCGCACAATGCAAACTTTGACCACAGCTTCGTTATGGCAGCCTCTGAGCGAGCAAAACTTAAGCGTAATCCGTTCCACCCTTTTGCGACCTTTGATACCGCCGCATTAAGCGGTCTTGCTTTTGGCCAGACTGTATTAGCAAAAGCGTGTGCAACAGCCGGAATTGACTTTGATAACAAAGAAGCACACTCAGCACTGTACGATACAGAAAGAACAGCTGAACTTTTTTGTGAGATTGTTAACAAATGGAAGAAATTAGGCGGCTGGCCTTTGTTCGAAAATCAAACAGAAGATGAAGTAAGCGACGCTTAATTTAAACAACAGCCACTGCTGTACCTCCCTTTAAAGCCCAGACTCTCTGGGCTTTTTTTATGCATATTCAAACGCTCGTTTCATTTTAAACGTTTATTTCAAACAGCACGCAATCGAACGGTGAATAATTAGACAATATATTCAAAAACAATTGGTTACACTAGGTTAACAATTCTAAAGTTGATCTTTATAATAGTGCCAACTGTTTCATAATGTTTCGTAATGCTTCCAGTGATAACGAGTAGAAACAAATATCTCATTAGCCTGTTCTAATAGGCTAGCCCTTCTACTATGCCCATCCCGGAACACTCTCACCGAAACAATGAGCCAGTGATTTAGTTTGCTTTTCCTTTCATGGATAGAAGAGCAAGAAGCAGCGTCTAAATATAAGGCAACTATAATAATGTCTAAAAGAATCACTTATACAGCAATGGCCATTACCGCAGCGCTAGTTAGCATTAATGCTAATGCGGCAGGCTTCCAAGTAAATGAACACTCTGCATCAGGCCTTGGCCGTGCATTCTCTGGCGAAGTAGCAGTAGCAGATAATGCATCAGTGCTTGCACGTAACCCCGCGGCGATGGCCATGTTTGAACGCATGGAATTCTCGGGCAGCTTATCCCTAATTGACCCTTCTATTGATGTATCCACCGTTGGTAGCAGTCCGAGCCAAACATACAATGATGTAGCACCTTTCGCAGCAGTACCTGCAGGTTATTTCATCCAACCAATAAACGACAAACTTGCGTGGGGAGTTGGAATATTTTCAAATTACGGTTTCGCAACCGACTACCCAGCAGATGCGAATTTTGGTGCTTTAGCTGGTATGACAGATCTAATCACCATAAACATAAACCCCAACATTTCATGGCGGATTAATGATCACTTCAGCATTGGTGCAGGTGTATCTCTTGTTTATGCCGATGCAGAGCTAAACCGAAACTTCGGCAGCCTCGCGCCAATATACGGAACTGAACCAAGCCAAACACTGATGAACCTTCAAGGTGATACATGGGAGTGGGGCTGGAATATTGGTGCATTATGGGAACTCAACGAAAATAACCGCTTTGGCTTTAGCTATCGCTCACAGGTCGATTTAGATTTTGATGGCAAATACACTGACTATCAAGGAAGTGGTGTAGCAGGTTCTTCTCCAACAAACCCAGCCACAGTTGACGGCAATTTAAAAGTTCCTCTCCCTGCAATTGCTGAATTTGGTGGTTTTCACCAGTTAACTAAGCAATGGGCTGTCCATTATGGTGTTCAATGGACACAGTGGAGTAAATTTACCGAACTTAAAGCGACGAGTGATGACTGCATTGATAATACCTGCCTTCTTAAAGAAGAAGAGTATAACGATAGTTTCCGATATTCATTAGGTGCAACATACACGTTAAACCCTGAATGGGTGATCCGAGCAGGATTTGCGTTTGACGAACAAGCAGGAAAAGCAACCCTAAGTATCCCTGACACAGACCGCTACTGGTACTCAGCAGGCTTTACATATCTTTATAGTAATGACTTAACATTTGATTTAGGTGTTACCTACCTATATGGCAAAAGTAACACGTTCAAGGAAGAGTATGTTGATGGCCGAGAATATGAATTTAGTGGCAAGAACTATGCGTGGCTAGGTGCTGCACAAGTTAACTACAAATTCTAATTTTAGCTAAAAGATTTTAAGGATAAACTTAATGAATAAAAAATTACTTGCTCTTCTAGTAGCATCAACCCTTGGTTTAACAGCATGTGGAGATGAAGCCACAACAACAGGTGACCCTACATTAGATCCTGGTATTGGTGAAAGCCTAAAAGCAGAAACAAAAATAAAGTTCGATCTTACAACTGATCCATCTAATCCAATTATCGTTACGCCTACCTACCTCGCAATGGATAGCTTTGACGGTACAATAAAAACAGACGGTGACGTAGGTACAGAAGGATATTCAACTGATATTTCTGACCCTGAAATAGCCCTCGGAAAAACGGATGGTTGGAGTACGAACCAGCCAATAATGATCGAGTTTACTGGTAACAATCTTGATGCTAGCACAGCTGAAGATGGTTTCTACCTTCTAGAAACAGCAGACCCAAGCTCACCTGAGTATGCCAATACTCCCCCAATACCATTAACAGCTGCCAATGGTGATTTCATTGTAAGTGCATCAGGTAAAACACTAACAATCATCTTCCTAAAACCTTTAAAACCTGCAAGCCAATACCAGTTTGCGGTTACATCTGATCTTAAAGATGAAAAAGGTAACTCTGCAGGGATGAGTAGTAGTTACGCAGTTTTGAAATCAACGACTCCAACGCCAGACATGGCACTAGAGCCAGCCCAAAAAGTTGCCCACTTGAGTGAAGCGACTTTTGCTGCAACGGGGGTGGATAAAGATAAAATAATCTTCTCTAATTGGTTTACGACTGTATCTGCCGGTGATGCTATGTATGCCGCTAAAGCGGCTTCTGCACTTGCTTTACAACAGGGTGCAGAAAACGTCTGGGCAGGAACGGCAATTAGTGAAGACGTAACGCCAGATGAATTAGATAGTGTCTTCGAGATGTCTTTCGAACAAGCATCATTAACCAACACTCCAGACGGTAACCTTGTCTTCACAGGGACTGTCAACTTACCGTATTACTTAGAAACAGACCCAACGAAATTTGCTTCTACTCCGTGGCAAAGTGGTATGCCGAGCTTAGCTGCAATTTCTTATGTACTTGAAAACGGCTCTGATGCTGATAAAACAATTGTAATGGCTAAGCTGACCGAGCTTGGGATAACATTAGATGATCTCGCCAACATTGCGACAGATCCTGCGACTCAACTTCGCGTATTGCCATTACTGACAGGTCAAGAGATCATATTATCTGACGGTAGCCAACTTGACGCAGAGCGACTTATCACCCGCTATAGCCCTGTACCAAAATTGAAGTCAATACAGGAAGTGGAATACACTGTTATTTTCCCATCTGATACAGATTGTCAGAATATAGCGGCTAACCAAGTTACTATTTTCCAACACGGGATCACGTCTTACAAAGACACTCTTAAAGCAAGTGACCTCCCTGATAAAATAATTGGTGATTCATGTAATGCAATTTTTGCAATTGACTTACCGCTTCATGGTACTCGTGGCATCTCGCTTCCAGATGGAAGCACGGTTAATGCCTCAGACGATCCAAGTGTTTACCTGAACCTGCAATATCTACCCGTTGGTAGAGATAATGTTCGTCAAAGCATTACAGACCAAATAAACCTACGTGTCGCTATTGGCCGTCTTTTTGCGGGGATTTCAGCAGGAAACGGCAGTAATATGGGCCCACTTGGTTGGCTAGACCCTACAAAAGGTGTCAATTTTGTCGGTCACTCGCTAGGGGCAATTACAGGTATTGATTTGGCCTATGTTGCCAATCGCACTGTCAATGAAGAAACAGACCCGCTGCTCTTTAATATCAATAAGTTTGCGCTCGCAAACCCAGGAGCAGGTATTCCCTATTTACTTCTTGAGTCAGGCTCATTTGGTAACTTTGTCAAAGGTACTTTACTTTCGGCAAGCAGTGATGAATTTGCGGCAGTATGTAATAACCCAGGTTTGTTACCAATGACAACTTGTTATGGGCGATACGAACGATCGTTAGTGAATAGTGGTAGTAATGAGTCGCTCAGCCAACTCGAATCTATTTATAGCTTATACAGCGAATTTGCATATGCTTCTCAAACTATCTTGGATACAGTCGACCCACTCAATCACGCGCCACTTATTAGTGAACAAACTCCTGTTTATATGTCGATGACAATTGGTGACAGCACTATCCCCAACTATCTGATACCAAAAGCAACGGTTGAGGGGACTGATATCATGAAACCCTATTCAGCATTTGCAGGTACTGCAAACCTTGTATCAGAAGCACAGCTGGGACTAACTCCTACTACAAGTAGTGTTACTGGAGATAAACCACTGAAAACGGCTGCCTTCTTTACAGCGGGAAGTCACACTAGTTTCATGCAAGAAACGACAGCTCCCTCAGGCAAACCAGCGACCCCAGAAATGCAAGGGCATGCAGCTAGCCTGCTTAATGGTGATGGCACTACACTTACAGTAAACAACAGTGGAATTCTGACCACTACACCATAACTTCGTAATACTCACCAAAAAGGCTAGCCTCGCGGCTAGCCTTTGTTTTATCTCACCGTATTAATTGATGATATAACCAATGTTTTCGACTCAATTACAGGTCGTCAGTGTGCTCAGACAGGTACGCAGCAACACCTTGTGGTGATGCGTCCATGCCTTCCTTACCTTTTTCCCACTGCGCCGGACAAACTTCGCCGTGCTCTTCATGGAACTGAAGTGCATCTACCATACGAAGCATTTCGTCAATGTTACGGCCTAGCGGTAAGTCGTTCACCACTTGGTGACGTACTACACCTTCTTTATCAATCAGGAACGAACCACGGAAAGCCACACCCGCCTCTGGGTGCTCAACATCATAAGCCTGACAAATTTCATGCTTAGTATCAGCTATCAGTGGATATTGCACTTGGCCAATACCACCATCTTCAACTGCGGTATTACGCCAAGCGTTATGAGAGAACTGTGAGTCGATTGATACGCCAATCACTTCAACACCTTTTGCCTGAAAATCAGCAAAGCGCTTATCAAAAGCAATCAACTCAGATGGACAAACAAAAGTAAAATCTAATGGGTAGAAGAAAATAACCGCAGGCTTTCCTGCAATCTGCTCTTTCAAGTTAAACTGATCAACAATCTCACCATTGCCTAAAACAGCCGCGGCAGTAAAATCTGGCGCTGGACGACCTACTAGTACACTCATTACAAACTCCATTTAATTAGCACAGCATCATGAAAATGCCATTTATATAAACAGCATATAGCAATAACACGTTGTTATTGCTACGGGTTATACATCATTTAAGAACGCATTCAGTATAAACAGCACTTTATGACAAGGCTTAGATCTAAAGCACAGATAAAGAAAATTCCCTGTTAGCATCAAATTTTCCTCGACATGTTGAAAAATTTCAGCAAACTGAATGTTTTTGAGCAAAAAAGCCCAATTAATTAATAAATACGGTAATTCGGTGCTTTTTTATGCATCAAATGACGTAATACAAGTATTTTAAAAACATAACACAACGGATGGATCTCAGTTTTATGAACCCAATAGTAATATCGGTAAGCGTCATGCTTGTACTCGCTTTAATGCGGGTCAATGTTGTTGTAGCGCTTACCTTCAGTGCCATTTTAGGTGGCCTGATGGGCGGAATGTCATTAGCAGAAACAGTCTCTGCTTTTGAAGGTGGCCTTGGTGGCGGTGCAACAACTGCGCTTAGCTATGCAATGCTAGGTACGTTTGCTGTTGCGATTTCTCGCTCTGGCATCACCGATGTACTGGCACAAAAGGTGATTAAGAAAATAACTGGTCACAATAATGCTGCGGCCGCAACTGGCGTAAAATATTCCGTTCTGTCCATTTTACTACTGCTTACCATTTCTTCTCAGAACGCAATTCCAGTTCACATTGCCTTTATCCCAATTGTAATCCCACCGCTATTGCATGTATTTGCCAAGCTGAAGCTGGATCGTCGCCTCGTTGCCTGTGTACTAACATTTGGCCTTGTCACCCCATACATGGTTCTGCCAGTTGGCTTCGGTGGCATATTCCTTAACAATATTCTTTTGAAGAACCTACATGATAACGGATTAGATGTAGTTGCTTCTCAAGTACCATTTGCCATGCTTCTTCCTGCGTTAGGTATGATCTTTGGCTTATTGATTGCCACATTCTTCAGCTACCGCAAACCGCGTGAGTACTCAGAAGAAAAGATCCTCGCAAATGAACCAGAGCATGCTGAGATTAATATGCAGCATGTAAAGATCGCCGTTGTCGCTATCGTGGCTGCTTTAGGTGCTCAACTTTATAGTGGCTCGATGATTGTCGGTGGTTTGATCGGCTTCATGGTGTTCACCTTCGGCGGTGTCATCAAGTGGAAAGAAACCCAAGACGTGTTCACCAAAGGTGTACACATGATGGCAATGATCGGCTTTATTATGATCGCCGCAGCTGGTTTCGCCGCAGTAATGAAAGCAACAGGTGGTGTTGAAACGCTGGTTAGCTCGCTGGCGGATGCCATTGGTGATAACAAGCCATTAGCAGCGCTGCTTATGCTTGTCGTTGGCCTATTTGTTACCATGGGTATTGGTTCATCTTTCTCGACGATTCCAATTTTGGCGACGATTTACGTACCACTTTGCCTTACTTTTGGTTTTTCACCATTGGCAACGGTTGCATTAGTCGGTACTGCTGCTGCGTTGGGCGATGCAGGTTCACCAGCATCAGATTCAACTTTAGGTCCAACAGCGGGTTTGAATGCCGATGGTCAACACGAACACGTGTGGGAAACCGTTGTACCGACATTCTTGCACTATAACCTACCCCTAATTGCTTTTGGCTGGTTAGCCGCAATGGTGCTATAGCAGACGACAGGTTCTCATAACCCGATGTAACAACATGAATACCAGCCCAATATTGTGGCTGGTATTTTTTTATCTCACATTCCCCAGCAACTTCTTATAAAACAACATTCACATAAAGATTCCCTGTTCTATAGTTACTTGATAAGAAATAGATTTTTCAGGGATGATTAATGGAAATTCTCACTCAGTCATCATATCTAATCATTGATGACAGTAATATTATTCAAAGCGCCACACGTGCACTGTTAATGAAACTTGGCGTGCCAATGAACAATATCGTCAGCACCGCCAATGCAAAAGGTGCGATTTCTGCCTGCACTCAGCGTAAATTTGATATTTTACTTATCGACCATAACCTCGGAGCGGGTAGTACAGGACTACAGCTCTTAGAATACCTGCATTACAAACAGTTACTTTCAAGCCGAGTATTGGTTTTCATCGTTACAGGCAACGATAGCCAAGATGTATTTTTTGGCTACTCTCAGCTTGAGCCCGACGGCTACCTAATTAAACCCATTCGTTCTGGCGATATTATAAAGCGTGTCTCATCGGGGCTGCTGAGAAGAACATTTTGTGAAGAACTCCAAGAGGCGTTTAATAACGGTGGACTTCCTATGGTTAAGCCACTCTTTGCAAAAGCACCAGATACCATGGCACTAAAAGGAGGCATACTCTTTGTTGCCGACCTTTTACGCACAAAAGAGAAATTTGATGAGGCTCAGGCAATGCTCGCGGGCTTGCTGCAAATCCACGACTACCTACCCGCAAAAATCAAGCAAGTCGAAATACTGGCCGAGCAACAGCAATACAAGAAAGCCATTGCGCAGCTCGATCAACTTATCGACGAAAATGCCTTTAATGTACGGTTACTTGGCATCAAAGCCACCATTAGTGTGATGGCAGAACAATGGCAAGACATCGAGCCAACCATTCAACGCCACATCCAACTCCAGAGTAGCAACATTGAACAGACACTAAGCCTTGCTTGGTTTTATCTCTCAGAACACGACATCGTAAAAGCAGCACCATTGTTATCAAAAAGTGCATTGTTACTCCCCCACTCGATGTGGGACAACGCCGGTCGCCGTGGCCTTGCTGCATTCGCTGACTTACTCTCATGTAAACAATCAGATAATCCCAATGCTCTACAAAACTGGAAACTTGAAGCCGCCTGGGCTCGGATAAGCAAAGATCCAAAAAGTAAAATTTCCTCCAAAGGAACACAGAAGGCAATCTCCGCCATCAGGCACCTTCTTTTAGATGAGAAACAACAAGCACAAGAGACACTAGCTAGTATCCTCGACAAAGAAATATCTGACACTGAAACAGGCTATTTAATCTGTTGGGCACAGCATAAACTCGGTGATCAAGACAGCATAAACCACGTAACAAAAATAATGAGAAATCTCCAGTCGCCCACCAGTTTCACACTTGAACGTTTGCAGGCGATTGCTCTTAGTAAATTAACTCAACAGCGTATTTCGTTACCTGAACCGAGTGCTTAATACTCATTAATAAACAATATAGATTCTTTCTTTACAAGGATGTAAAGCATGCTACATGCTATTCGAGCAGCTATCAGACTCACTATTTTCATCTCGCTTGTTCTCTGTTCATCCAGGCTTATTGCTGCCCCAGAGCAACAGAAAAACGTCAACGACAATGCACCACAATCGGTCTTGAAGATCGGTCTTCCCTATTTCAGCCTCCCTCCCTATATTTATATCGACGACTCAATAGACTCCGCGCTTATTTCCCCACAAGGTTATGCTGTTAATAACGGTGCTTATAGTGGTTTATTCATTGATGTCTTAAAGCAAGTATCAGCTCATGCTGAGCTTAACTTTCAACTGGTGTTTTATCCGACCTATGAAGACGTGACGACCGCCTTCAAAGCAGGTGAACTCGATTTATTACTCGGGGTATCTTCAACGTTCGAGCGCCAAAAGTTCATGGCTTTCAGCGAGCCCATTTTTTCAATTCGCCGTGGTGTGATCACACAAGGCAAGCCAATTAACCGCTATCAAGAACTAAATGATAAAGCGATTGCCGTTGAACAAGGCTTTGCCTTACATGAATTGTTGCCAGCACTTTTACCTAAAGTACAGCTGCACTCTGTTCCTAATAGCACCGCTGCGATTAAATCCATTGAAAATAATACCTCTTTTGGTTATATAGGTGATGCAGCAGTCCTGTCGAACCTACTTAAACAAAATAATAACCAAGATTTATCTCTGTCAATCTTACCGGGATTACCAACCAACCACTTACACTTCGCTACTCAAAAAGGTAAACATAAGTTATTAAGCCGCATAAATTTCGCCTTGGAAGACATCAAGCGCGATAGTATGAAGGCGATTTATAATCAGTGGCTAACGCCCGACCAACAGAACATGTTCACTCACTATGGTCAACTGAGGCTCACCGCTGAAGAAAGAAACTGGTTAGATGCTAATCCTTCAATTACCGTTGGTATTCATCGAGACTGGGCCCCCTATGATTACATCAATCCGCAAAATCGGCATACGGGCCTCAGCGCCGACATACTCAATATAGTCAGCTACGAGTTAGGGGTTAAATTTAAAATTGAATCCTCCCCCTCGTACTCTGCATTACGAGAGTCATTCGCTGCCGGTAATATCATGATGCTTTCTTCTGTTGCTGAAACGCCAGAAGACAGCCAACAAATGTATTTCTCATCACCCTACATTCAAGAACCGTGGGTGTTATTTGGCCGTACCAGTGGCACATTCAATGATATTTTTCAGAAAACCAAAACTCGAGTTGGGGTCATTAACAACACCGCAGGGGATATGCTTCTGCCGCGTGTCTGTGAAAACTGTGAACCAGTCTCGTTCATCAACCAAGTTTCGGCTTTTCAGGCACTACAAAAAGAAGAAATAGATCAGGTTCTTACCTCATTACACCACGCCTCCCCATTATTACAGAGTGACTATATTGGCCAATTCAAAATGATTGGCCAGATACAGCAAGAAAACTTGCTACCACTACGGTTTGCAGTCAATTATCGCCACCCGATCTTACTCAATATCATTAATAAAGCATTAGCGGCCATTCCTGAAGAAGAGTTCTACCGCATAGAACATCAATGGCTCACCTTTGATTACCAAGAAGGCTTAGCGCCGATGGCGGTCGCTAAATGGGCAGGGTTAATTTCAGCACTTGGATTAATCATTATCATCAGTGTCATTAGCTGGAACCGGAAAATGGCGCAAGAGATTTTACAGCGAAAAACGGCAGAGCGCCGTGCAAAACGAGCAGAGCAACGCCTACAGCAATTAGCTGATAATCTTGATGGTATAGTGTTGCAGCACGTCCAATCTTCTATATCCGACCCTCTCACTTTTCATTTTACCTTTGTCAGTGCAGGCATTACCGAGCTACTCAACATTTCAGCCGAGCAGCTGTTTAATACACCGACCGCTTTACTTGACCAGATGAAAATTAATGATTTATCCACACTTAAACACAGTATGCTCAGCGCTTGTCAAGAAGGGCATTGGGATCACGAGCAAGCCATGAAAAGCCATAATGGCCAGCCAATGTGGGTACAGTTTAAAAGTCGGATCACCCCGCATGAAGACAATGGCTATTACTGGAATACTGTCGTTACCGACATTTCGCTGCTCAAGCAGCAACAGCAGGCATTAGATGACGCTCGCCAGAAGGCCGAAATTGCAACAGCAGCAAAGTCACAATTTCTAGCCACCATTAGCCATGAGGTTCGCACGCCCATCAGCGGTATTATGGGGTTACTTGAATTGATGTCTGATCAGCCTCTTAACGAAGAAACACGTAGCCTACACGGTGGACTAACTCAGTCTGCACGCAATATGCTCCACATTGTGAATGATGTATTGGACTTTTCGAAAATCGAAGCTGGCAAACTTGAACTTAACCCCACAACCGTTCAATTAGGTACCACTTTGGCCCGTATCATTCAGCCTCAATCGATACATGCACAACAAAAGAGCCTAGCCTTCCACTATTGGCAAGATCCCTTGTTAGCACACAGCCATTTCGTTGATGACATCCGTTTACATCAAATACTGAACAACTTTTTAAATAACGCGATTAAATTTACCCAGCAAGGAACAATCTCACTGATCGTCGATGTACTCACTCAGCAACAAAAGATCCCGCATCAAAGCGATACGCATACTATACAAGTGGTGCGCTTTAGCGTGAAAGATACAGGCATTGGGATCTCACAACAGCAACAAGAAGCCTTATTTAAACCTTTTGAGCAAGCGGATCAAAGCACTAGCCGTCGGTTCGGTGGGACTGGGCTTGGGTTGGCCATTGCCCGCAAGCTAGTAGAGCAGATGGATGGAACAATCACAGTCTCCAGCGAGGAAGGCAAAGGCAGTACCTTTGCGGTTACGTTACCTCTAACGGTTACTAGCCAGCAGTCCTCGCTGCGTCAACAAGTACGACTGAATGAAAAAAGTGCGCTGCTATTTGGTTACTTCATTCAACGAGAAGAGCTCTATCAATACTTACGCCACCACGATATGACTCCTGAGTTATCGACGGCAGTCAACCCGCAAGCCATTAGCGATATTTTAAAACGGCAACAGCCTGACTTTGCCTTTTTTGCTCAATCTATTTGGCAGCAGCTTAAGCAAAAAACTCCCGACTTCTTAAATGACTTAGCTAACTGTAAAGTCGTCATTATTAATCAAAACCCGATGCTGTCCCCAGAGCCTCTCGATAATCAGTGGTGGATTTCAGTTAACCCACTACTTCCCGATAATTTATTTCATGTTATGACACAGCCAATTAAAGAAGCGACAGCAATAGCGAAAGCATCGACATTCTCACCAATACTGACAGAAACAAAGGAAGAAGCAGAAAGTAACGGACGCCTCATTTTAGTCGCAGAAGATCACCCTATCAATCAGCAGGTCATCGCCAAACAGCTGGTTAAAATTGGCGTTCATGCCGATATTGTCAGTAATGGACTTGAAGCCTTAGCTGCACTAAAAGAAAAGCGATATGGGCTACTGCTGTCAGATTGCCATATGCCAGAAATGGATGGATACACGTTAGCAACAACTATTCGCCAGCACCACCAAACAGGTGAAGCCACCAATGACACACTAAGTAACTTGCCTATCATCGCGCTAACAGCCAACGCAATACAAGGTGAAGACAACCGCTGCTACGCCGTTGGCATGAATGACTTTTTAATTAAACCTGTTTCTATAACAAAGCTTCGTCAAGTCATTAATAAGTGGCTACCCGAGCCAGCTGAGGATACAGAAGAAATCACTAAAGTAAGCACAGCCAACGATTTCGGTGCTTTATTTGGTGATATATCGATGATGCTCGAGACACCAGAATCAGATCCACTCTTCAAAAATGAACAAATTGATAACGCCAACCATGATCAAGCCACTACCGTTGACGCCATCAATTCAGTACTTGAACGCGATAAAGTGATGAGTATTTTTGATGATGAAGAGCTGACTGATAGCTTGATAGATGAATTCAAAATAAACCACCAGCAAGATCTCGAGCTACTTCAACAAGCACTCAGTACGAATAATCAAAAATCTGCTGCCGATGTTGCCCATCGTATGAAAGGAGCAGCACGGATGCTGGAGTGCGAAATATTAGCGGCACCGCTAGAGCAGATTGAGTATCAGGCCAATCACAACCAACTTACCCCAACTGCAGAGGCGGTTATTTTACTTCAAACTCTCAGCAAGCAATTATAAGGGGCTATTACCTCCTTATTTCAATATATCACCATCATAAAAAACGCCCCGAGCAAGTAATTACTCGGGGCGTTCCTATAATTATCATCGCAGTTACTCGACCGAAATCAGCAATAACCGCCGCAGATAACCTTATTCAGCAGCAGCTTCACCGTCACGGCGTGATGCAGCTTCTTTGATAAGAGGCTGAAGCTCACCTTTTTGGAACATTTCGATGATGATGTCACAGCCACCAATTAGCTCACCGTCAATCCAAAGTTGTGGAAAGGTTGGCCATTGTGCGTAAACTGGTAGCTCAGCACGGATATCCGGGTTTTGTAGGATATCAACATAAGCAAACTTTTCGCCACAGCCCATTAGAGCTTGAGATGCCTGAGATGAAAAACCACAGCTTGGCAGTTTTGGTGAACCCTTCATGTACAACAGAATGGCATTTTCAGAGATCTGTTGCTTAATTTTATCGATGGTTTCCATAGCTTCCTCTTACGACTTTTGTTTATACCAAACAAATTCTACTGCCTGACTATTTATCATACACATAGCCCTGCTTTTTATGCTCAGTATTATAAGTTGAATATCACAAGCACATTCTACTGCCTTGAGCCTCGGAAAAAAACGCCTAAAAGTTATAAGGGTATTGTTTTCGTCATGATCTGCCTTTTCACGCACCTTTTTATGTTAGGGGGGTTTTAATAAAGAAAAAACTTGCTAAAATGATTCCAACATCACAACTCGCATACTTACCCTTGGGTATAGTAATGCTGTGATAATACCCACCAAGCGAATAAGATGGGTATCAGTCAGTTAAAAATAAATTGGCAACAAGCCAATTGGAAGCAATGTTTCAGGACCAGCCCCCTCATTAAAATGGAGAATCGAGCAATGGCATTCGAACTACCCGCTCTACCTTACGCAATCAACGCTCTTGAGCCACATATCTCTCAAGAAACACTTGAGTACCACCACGGCAAACACCACAACACTTACGTTGTTAAGCTAAATGGTCTAGTTGCAGGTACAGAGCTTGCTGAAAAATCTCTTGAAGAAATCATCAAGACTTCTACTGGCGGCGTTTTCAACAATGCAGCTCAAATCTGGAACCACACGTTCTACTGGCACTGCCTAAGCCCTAACGCTGGCGGCGAGCCTACTGGTGCAGTTGCTGACGCAATCGCTCAGTCTTTCGGTTCTTTCGAAGAGTTCAAAGCAAAATTCACTGATTCAGCAATCAACAACTTTGGTTCTTCTTGGACTTGGCTTGTTAAGAAAGCTGACGGCTCTCTAGACATCGTTAACACATCTAACGCTGCGACGCCTCTAACAGAAGAAGGCGTTACTCCGCTTCTAACTGTTGACCTATGGGAACACGCTTACTACATCGATTTCCGTAACGTTCGTCCAGACTACATGAACGCTTTCTGGGCACTAGTAAACTGGGAATTCGTTGCTAAGAACCTAGCAGCTTAATCTATTACTGGTTCCCCCTAGCCTCTGCTTAAGCGAGGTTAAAGCCAGACCTAAGCGCCTGCATTATGCAGGCGTTTTTTTATGCTCTTTTCTTACCTGTCATAAACCATATCGGCTAAGTACCTGTCCGCAGCCACTTATTCCTTGTGCGCATCCCCCCCCTAATACACATAAAAACCTATAAAATATATAAAATCGTATAGATTCATAGAGTTGATTTACGTTTCCCTGACAATTTACTGAACAAATAGAAGTAAAAAAGCGGGAGTATTCAGCAAGAAGATGCTCTTATGACTAAATTTTCAGCTCGCAAAACGCTTATAACGACCTTACTTTGCTTTGCTCCGGTAATCAGTGCCGCCGACATCGCAGAGTCTTCTGCGATCCCTGTCACTGTCGAACTTGTCACCACTAAAAACATTACACAGCACATCGAAGAAGTAGGAAAAATTACTGCGCTCGACTCTGCTAACCTGACTTTTAGCGCAGGTGCGAAAATCCAAGCCATTCACTTTAATGATGGCGATGCCGTCAAAGCCGGTGATGTTATTGCCAACTTAGACAGTACCAAAGCAGAAGCGGATTTCGATAAAGCACAAAGCTCACTCAATTTGGCAAAAACCAAATTGGACAGAACGCAAAACCTACTCGCAAAGCAGCCTGATGCCCTATCCCCGCAGGATGTAGACGAATTAAAAGAAGAAGTAAACCTAGCTGCTGCTGACTTTCGTCAAAAACAGGCTACATTGAAGGATTACACCATTGTCGCGCCATTTGATGGGCGCCTCACAACATTCACCTACTCGGTTGGTAGTCATATTGATGCATCAACCCCGCTCGTTAGCCTGTATAAACTTGACCCGGTAAAAGTGACTTATGCCATTAGCCAAGAAGATCTCGGCAAAGCCAGTAAAGGGCAAACCGTCACAGTAAGCGTATCTGCCTACCCAGATAAGCAATTCCAAGGCAAAGTTGATTACGTAGCCCCTGCGGTTGACGAAAGCTCCGGCCGTGTTGAGGTGCATGCCAGTATCGAAAATCCAGAGCTCACGTTAGCACCCGGTATGTTTGCCAACGTGCGCCACCAGCTAAAAACCAGTAACAGCCAACTCATCGCCCCACAAAATGCGGTTATCGCAAGCAATGAGCAACGCTATATCTGGGTGCTAGACGGCAATAAGCCCCAAAGGAAAAGTATCAGTCTGGGTGCCAATACCAATGATGGCTATGTCATTATTCAAAAAGGCCTGAAAAAAGGCGATATGGTCGTGACAACAGGCCAGCAAAAGCTCACGGAAAACAGCACAGTGAATGTATTAGCCCCGCATGCTGAACCGTCATCGAATACTGAAGGAGGTAGCTAATGCGCTTACCCGATATTTGTATCCGCCATCCCGTTTTTGCATCAGTGCTCAGTATTGCCATTGTGTTACTTGGCCTACTGTCATTCCAGAAACTATCGATTCAGTATTTCCCTGAACACCAGACCGCTACTGCGACAGTTAGTGCCAATATCACAGGCGCAAGTGCCGAGTTTATGTCACGTAACGTGGCAGACAAGCTCATTGATGCTGCGACCGGTATTGATAGCATTGATACCATGACCACCGATTGCGTCGAAGGCAGCTGTACCTTAAAGATCAATTTTACCGATGACGTCGATGACATTGAGTACACCAACTTGATGAATAAATTGCGCAGCGGTGTCGAGGGAATCAGCGACTTTCCCCCGAGCATGACCGATAAGCCCACGGTAACAGATAATACCTCTGATACCGGTGCTGCCAGTAATGTTATCACCTTCGTCAATACCGGCGGTATTGAACAGCAAGCTATGTATGACTATATCAGCCAACAGCTGGTGCCGCAGTTCCGTCATATCCAAGGTGTGGGTGGGGTATGGGGGCCTTATGGTGGTTCAGCCAAAGCAGTGCGTGTATGGCTAAAGCCGGAGCGCATGAAAGCACTGAATATCAAAGCCGCCGATGTCGTTGGCACATTAAGCACTTATAACAGCAGCTTTACTGCTGGCACCATTGTCGGCGAAGCCCGTGATTTTTCCATTAACCCTGTCAACCAAGTCGATAATATCAATAAGGTCAGCGACTTGGTGATCCGTGTCGATAACGGGCAAGTCATTCGAGTGAAAGACATCGCTAACGTCATTATGGGGGAAGAAAGCCTTAACCCTAGCCTACTATCGGTAAGTGGTGATCAAGCGATGTCACTACAGGTCTTGCCACTAAAAACAGAAAACCCTGTTGTTGTGGCCGATCGGGTCAAAGCGGCAATTGAAACCATGCAGACCAAGCTACCCGATGGCATTGAAATGAAGATGGTCTACAATCAGGCCGATTTCATAAAATCAGCCATTGATGAGGGCTTCGCCACATTGGTTGAAGCCATCGTCTTAGTCTCGATTGTCGTTATGCTGTTCCTTGGTTCATTCCGGGTGGCATCAATTCCCATCATTACTATTCCGGTTTGTGTGATCGGAGTCTTTGCTGTAATGGCATGGCTCGGATTCAGCATCAATGTACTCACTATCCTTGCCATTATTTTAGCGATTGGCTTAGTGGTCGACGATGCCATTGTGGTCGTCGAAAACTGCTACCGCCATATCGAAAATGGCGAAACACCTTTTAATGCCGCGTTAAAAGGCAGTAAAGAGATTGTATTCCCAGTCATTGCCATGACCCTGACACTGGCCGTCGTCTATTTGCCAATCGGCCTAATGTCAGGCTTAACCGCGGATCTATTCCGCCAGTTTGCCTTTACCCTTGCCGCTGCGGTAATCATCTCTGGCATCGTCGCCCTAACACTCTCTCCAATGATGAGTGCTTATTTGATCAAGCCTGCAAGCCACAAGCCGCGTTGGTTCTCGCATGTTGATCATCAACTCAACCGCCTGGCCGATGCTTATAGCCGCGAGCTAAATAAATGGTTTAACCGCAAAGCTGTAATGGCTGGCATCGCATTTGTTCTGCTGGGTGCATCGGGTTTTGCTTTTGTCCACATGCCGCAGGTCTTGCTACCAACCGAAGATTCGGGCTTTATTGATGTCACATCAACCGCACCAACTGGTGTCGGACGCCAATACCACCTCACTCACAATGCAGAGCTGAACAGTGTGATGGCAGATAATGAGGCGATAGAAGCAAACCTCTCTTATATCGAAGGTACGCCAACCAATCACGTACTACTAAAACCTTGGGGCGAGCGAACCCAAACTGCCGACGAGGTGATCACCGACTTAATCAACAAAGCGAGTAGCACAGTCTCTGCTTATGATATGTCATTTTCTGTTCGCTCAGCCGATAGCCTGAATATCGATAACAACCTGATCCTTGAACTGACAACAGTCGATCGCAACACTAAAGAACTAGCAGCCAGTGCTGAAGCTGCCGCTAAACTGTTCGACGAATACCCCGGTTTAACCAATGTAAAGAACTCTACAGTACGCGATCAGATCACTTATGATCTGACCATTGACCGCAATGCCATTGTCTTATCGGGTGTGAGCTACAGCGATGTCACCGACGCATTATCGACCTTTCTTGGCTCGGTAAAAGCGGCAGACCTGCAGGCCGAAGACGGCTTCACCTATCCCATTCAGGTACAGGTCAACCGTCAGGATCTCGGTAACTTTAATGTTTTAGACAAACTCTACGTCAGCTCGGAATCAGGTCAGAGCCTGCCACTGTCACAATTTGTCTCTATTGAACAAACCACGGCAGAATCGAGCTTTAAGACTTACATGGGGCGGGATAATGCCGAAATAACGGCAGATTTAATGCCTGGCTATACGGCTAGTGATGTCAAAGTTTTCATTGATCAACAGTTACCACCACTACTTAGCGATGCACAAGGCTATGCCTATAACGGTACCGTAAAAGTACTTAATGATTCACAAGCAGGTACTCAAATACTGTTCCTGTTGGCACTAATTTTTGTTTACCTGATCCTTGCAGCCCAATTTGAAAGCTTTATCGATCCACTGGTGATTATGCTTACCGTACCACTGTGTATTGTCGGTGCATTATTGACGCTATCGGTATTTGGCCAGAGCATGAATATCTACTCAAAAATTGGCTTACTTACATTGGTCGGTTTAGTGACTAAGCATGGGATTTTGCTGGTTGAGTTTGCCAATGAACAACGTAGGCAGGGAATGCCAGCACTCAATGCTGCCGTTGAAAGTGCGCGTTCTCGATTACGCCCTATCCTGATGACATCATTAACAATGATTTTAGGTGCGCTGCCACTGGCCTTCGCGTCTGGCCCCGGATCTCTAGGACGAGTTAACATCGGTTTAGTCTTGGTCGGAGGATTAGTTGCAGGAACCTTCTTCTCACTGTTCGTGGTACCCGTCGCCTATGTGGCAATGGACCAGTTAAAGGATAAACTGCGGGGTGTCTTGAGTCGCGGCGACAAACAGGCACAACCTGTCGCTTAAGCTTATTTGATTACAGCCAATAAAAACGCCTGCATTAGCAGGCGTTTTCTTATCATCAGAGAGTAGAGGTTACTTTTCTGCCAAGATAATACGCAGCGTACGGCGTAAGGGCTCTGCTGCACCCCAAAGTAGCTGATCACCCACAGTAAAGGCATTCAGATATTCACCACCCATCGCCAGCTTACGCAAGCGACCAACAGGAACAGATAATGTACCCGTTACTTTCGTTGGACTAAGCTCTTGCACAGTGATATCACGATCGTTCGGGATCACTTTTACCCAATCATTATGCGACGCGATGATCTGCTCGATTTCATCAAGCGGCACATCTTTCTTCAGTTTTAGCGTTAGTGCTTGGCTATGGCAGCGCATTGCACCAATACGAACGCATGTGCCATCAATTGGAATTGGCTGACCATCAAGACCTAGGATCTTGTTGGTTTCGACTGATGCTTTCCATTCTTCTTTGCTTTGACCATTTTCACGTTTAACGTCAATCCAAGGAATTAACGAGCCCGCAAGCGGTGCGCCAAATTCACTAGACGGAAAATCAGCAGAACGCATAGCATCTGCGACTTTACGATCAATATCTAGAATCGATGTTGACGGATCAGCAAGTTCACTCGACACCGTATCGTTAATCACACCCATTTGGCTGATCAACTCACGCATGTTCTTTGCACCAGCACCCGATGCGGCCTGATAAGTCTGTGATGTCATCCATTCAACCAAACCAGCTTGGTAAAGCCCACCCACAGCCATCAGCATTAAGCTGACAGTACAGTTACCACCGGTAAATGTACTTACACCGTTATGTAAGCCCTGCTTCATCTGGTCATAGTTCACAGGATCAAGCGAAATAATAGAATCGTCAGCCATGCGTAACGTTGATGCAGCATCGATCCAATACCCTTTCCAGCCAGCTTGACGCAATAGCGGATAAACTTTTTCAGTGTAACTTCCGCCTTGGCAGGTCACAATCGCATCCAGTTTTTTCAGGCTATCGATATCAAAGGCATCTTGAAGATTACCAGCATCTTTACCAAAATTTGGCGCAGGAATACCCACCTGAGACGTTGAAAAGAAAACAGGTTCGATTACATCAAAATCGCCTTCTTCTACCATACGCTGCATAAGGACAGAACCAACCATCCCTCGCCATCCAACTAAGCCTACTTTCATCATGTGCACTACACTCCCTGTTTCTATTTATATCAGTATAACTATCGGCAACTGCTATACATTGAACGTAAAGACGCTACTTATAGTTATCATGACAAACAGACCCCCATCTATAGTAATTTCGGCCTTGAAACACAAGTAGAATATGCAATAAACCTGTAAAAAAAATCACTACTGTGTGAAATTTTTATCTGGAAAGTAAAGTTGACGTTTTTATTCGCCGATATAAGCCATGCATCAACTCGGTAAATAAACGGGCTAGAAAGCAAACAACACCCGAATAAAAAGCAGACAGACTGATAGAAAACGTTCAATTTAATGGCTTAGAGCTATATTCATTAAATCTACAACACAAACTCCATTTCCATCATTTTTTGATATCACCACGACAAATTGATAACCTGCAAAATAGTCATCGAGCAACACTTTCACCTAGCAAGTAAGCCATGACACAAAGCTTTAGCCCAATAAATGGAGATATTTATAAATGGAAACAAATTTTACATACAGTCAAAAAACAACCACCTCACAACTCATGAACGCTTGATACACAAAAACATAACAATAAAATGTGTATTTTATCCATTTTTGAGCCTCTTATTGAATGAGTTCACAGAAAAGCAAACTCTTTATCGCAGCGACATACACTATTCGATAGAGTGGCCACGATTTCATATTAGACCTCAATAATTGGCTTTCAAATCATAACAATTTCAATTTAGCCTCATCATTTATTAATAAAATCAGAGGCTTTTTAAATTTCAGGCTCGACGTTACAAGGTTATAAACATGAACAAACAGACTGTAAAACTGCCTTCAATCACACAAGTAGTGATTGCACTGGGTATTTTTCTTGCGCTGGCATTCTCTTTTACAGCGAAGCTCGATCTACCAATCCAATTGGCTCTCTATATAGGCTGGTTCATTATCATGGCACTGGGTATTAAACTCGGCCATAACTACAAATCACTCGAACAAGCCGCTACCAAAGGCATTTCAAATGGTCTTGGTGCTGTGCTCATCCTGCTTGCCGTCGGTGCTCTTGTGGGGACATGGATTGCGGGTGGTATAGTACCAACCATCATTTATTATGGCCTTAAAGCCATCCACCCTTCGATATTCCTACTGGCAACCATGCTGATCTGTTCGCTAACAGCACTTGCGACAGGTACGTCTTGGGGTGCAGCGGGCACCGCAGGTATTGCAATGATGGGAATAGGTCAAGGCTTGGGGATTCCTGCACCAATGACGGCTGGTGCAGTACTGTCAGGTTGTTATTTCGGTGATAAAATGTCGCCATTATCTGATTCTGTGATCCTTGCTTCGTCGATGTCTAATGTCGAAATCGTCGAACACATTAAAGGCATGCTACCAATAGCTCTGATCAGCTACATCATTACCGGTATTATGTTTACTGCTGTTGGTATCCACTACGCGGGTAATGTCGATATGTCGCAGGTTGAATCTGTGATTATCGCAATGGATCAACAATTTGTTATTTCACCGTTCTCTTTTGTGCCAGTTATTGTTGTTCTAGGGCTTCTGACACTACGACTACCTTCTTTCCCTGTTATTTCATTTGGCTCTCTGCTTGGGATTATCTGGGCGGTAATGGTGCAAGATATGGATCCTCTTGTTGCCTTTAATACAGCATGGGCACCATTCTCAATTAGTTCTGGTGTGGACTTTATTGATGCCATCCTAAACCGTGGCGGTATGTCTTCAATGTTAGGCTCAGTGGCTGTGATTATTTTTGGCCTAGGCTTTGGCGGCTTACTTGATAAAGTCGGTGTATTACAGACCATTGCGAAGCTGTTTGAAAAGCGGGTTAACTCTGCAGGTAGCTTAACGGTTTCTACCATTGCAACCGCTTTTTTAGGTAACGTCTTCGGCTCTGCTATGTACGTGTCGCTAATACTGACGCCAAAGATTTGTGCAAAGAACTACGATCGCCTTGGTTACCAGCGTAAAAATCTATCTCGAAATGCAGAATTTGGCGGCACACTCACATCGGGTATGGTGCCATGGAGCGATAATGGTATCTATATGGCGAGTATTCTAGGTGTCGCGACCTTCTCTTACGCTCCGTTTATGTGGCTAAGCTTCGTTTGTATTATTGTCACCATTGTCTCTTCGTACATGGGTTGGTTTGTTGACCGCTGCCCACCAACCGTTGAAGCTGATAATGATGAAGAAGAGCTGCCTGCAGTTACTCAGCAACAAACCGTCGCATAAACAACGACTCCATTTTTCTTTATCAATCTAGAGCACCTTTGGGTGCTCTTTTTTTACATTATGCAAATAGACACCTACCACTAGCTAATTTTATTTTCATAAACTCACCAAATATGTAAATTAATATTAATGAGCGATATAATAGTAAGACGCCTTAAAACCCAGATAAATACATCAAAACCAACCTTTTCCACAAAAACAAAACGTTAAATACACTATTTTCAACCAATTAATTAATAAAGAAAAAACATTTCATCATAAGTTTAAATATAATGCTTGTTCATTAATTTATACAAATAGACCATTAATATAGATCTAGATCACAATTAATAACGAATACTTCCATAGTATTACTTTTCAGTAGCACATATTGACCCCAATCAAATAATTCCCACCCCATTTAGAGAAAATAACTGCGTTTTCTTATTTTAAGTAGCATAAACCTCTAACCGGTTGTTAAAGGTTGTTACAAGTTACTTTTGCCAGTTTGGCTTTTTTATTCCTACGAGGTTATATATGAGCAATCCAGCAGTAAAAGACCAAAAGGTATCGATAGGTGCATACATTGCCCTAGCGTTCGCTTTTGTGTTCTTTTCAGGTTTACTACAGACGAACGAGTGGTACGGTGTTTTTGATTTTAACACCCTAAATGGTTCTTTCGGCACCATGGCAAACAATGTCACGGTTGCTGCTGAAGGCGCGATAGAAGTAACGCAAACAACTATGCGTGGTACTGGCGGTAGCGGTGCTCGTGACGGTTTCCTATTCGCATTAACACTTGTTCCAACGGTTATGTTTGCACTAGGTATGATCAACGTACTTGAGCACTATGGTGCCCTAGATGCAGCACGTAAACTACTAACACCATTGCTGCGCCCTCTTGTTGGCCTGCCTGGTGACACTGGTTTGGCATTAATTGCTTCGCTACAGAACACCGACTCAGGTGCTTCTATGACTCGTCAACTTCAAGAAGCCGGTCATATTAATCAGCGAGAAACCGACGTATTTGCGATGTTCCAGTTCTCTGCTGGTGCAACTATCGTTAACTTCTTCTCTTCTGGTGCCGTGCTATTCACATTGGCCTATGCCGATGGCACACAAGCAGTAACATCTTCTATCGGCCTTGCTGTTGTAATGATGTTCGTAATGAAAATTGTAGGCGCAAACATCTTCCGCTTCTACCTTGCCGCGACTGACAAGAAAAACAACGTAACTTCAGAGAAGGAGACCGCATAATGTCTCAAGCAACTAAAAAACCAATGATCACTGATATCTTCGTAGAAGGTGCTAAGAAAGGCTGGGCTATTTCAACAAGCTCAACCATTCCAAATGTAATGATGGCGTTCGTGATCATCAAAGTACTTTCTCTGACTGGCGCACTTGATGCTATGGGCGTGTTGTTCTCACCAATTATGGGCGTTTTCGGCCTACCGGGTGAAGCAGCAGCCGTACTGATTGGCGCATGGATGTCAATGG
Source organism: Photobacterium makurazakiensis (assembly GCF_050336715.1). NCBI lineage: Bacteria > Pseudomonadati > Pseudomonadota > Gammaproteobacteria > Vibrionales > Vibrionaceae > Photobacterium > Photobacterium makurazakiensis. The sequence goes on along the minus strand of NZ_JAKJSJ010000019.1, from coordinate 50,726 downwards.
GCGGTGCTGTCGGTGTTGTTATTACGCTATTTGATAGCGGTATCCTAGACGGCAACCACATTGCAATCCTAGCACCAGCTATCTACCTAATGGGTTCTCAGGTTCAGTACCTTGGTCGAATCCTTGGTGTTATCGGTACAGAAGGCCGCCATATCCCTGTAATGATTGGTATCTCTGTACTGAATGCCTTTGTTGCAATGTTCGTAATGAACATCCTGCTGTAATTTTTTAAAAGGGGAGCGCCTTTGCTCCCCTTTTTATTCCTGTCGCTATTCCTACCCGAAAAAACGGGTTTCTATCAGGAGCTACTATGAGTTTCTCACTACAAGATTACTTGGAAGAACTACGTCCGTTAATTGATGTTGACTGCGGTACCCTTACTAAAGAAGGCATCGAAGTTATTGCCAACCAGATGGAGAAAAAATACCTCGATCTAGGCTGGAACGTTAAGCGCATTGATTGCGGTATCGCAGGCACTGGCCTTGAAGTTCGTAACAAGCCTGAAGCTGAGTCGATCGATGTCATGCTAATTGGCCACATGGATACCGTATTCCCTGTTGGTACAGTTGCTGCTCGTCCAATGACGTTTGATGACAAGCGTGCGTATGGCCCAGGTGTTTCTGATATGAAATCGGGTCTACTAAACGTTGTTCACGTTATGCGTGAAATGGATAAAGAAACACTGGATAAGCTATCAATCTGTATTTGTATGAATCCAGATGAAGAGATTGGTTCTCTGCACTCAGAAAAATGGCTTAAGAGCGTTGCAGTCAATGCAAAAAATGTTTTGGTTGCTGAAGCAGCACGTGCTGATGGCTCTTTAGTTAAAGCTCGTAAAGGCATGGCACGTTACCGTCTAACGTTTGCAGGTAAAGCCGCTCACGCTGGTAATGAACCACAAAACGGCCGCAGTGCAATCACAGAAATGGCAAACTGGGTGTTAGCCATCAACAACCTTACCAACTTCGAGTCAGGTACTACCCTGAACGTCGGTGTGGTTAAAGGTGGCGCAGGCGCAAACATCGTTCCGGATCATGCAGAAGCCGTTATTGATGTTCGCTTCTGGGATAACGACGAATATGCTGATGCTGATGCGAAAATTCGCACACTTGCTGAAACACCATTTGTCGACGGCGTTGCAATTACTGTCGAGCGTGAAGCTCACAAACCATCAATGGTGCCTTCAGAGAAGACTGAAGCACTAATGGCGTTGGTTGAAGAGTCAGGTAAAGAGCTAGGTATTGATATTACATGGCAAGAAGTTGGCGGTGGTTCTGATGCTAACCTAACAGCGGTACTTGGTATTCCAACACTTGATGGCCTTGGCCCTGCTGGCGCTGGTTTCCACAGCGCAGATGAATATCTTGAACTAGACACGATCGAACCTCGTATCCAGTTACTTAAGAAAGTTATCACTAAAATTGCTGGTTAATTACTTTTTCCAGATATGACAAAGGGCGCTCTAGCGCCCTTTTTTGTTTTCATCATTACCTTGAATAACCATATTGTCACTCTGATGTGCAGGCTTACTTGCTACATAGCGGCTAAGAAACCGTGCTCTAACAGCCTGAACATGCTCTCTTGACTCTACCAATGCCATTGTACGAATACTTCTTTCTATTTTGCATACTTCCACCTTATTTCACCCCGAAAGTACTACTCAATAAAAAACGCGAGAAGCATAATTTATTAACCATCTACTTTTCAAGGATAAACGTTAAAAATAGCTTCTAAAGGTTAAACTATCTACTAACAGAACAGCTCTCCTAGGCTATTCATTTTGCTGGCCTTTTACGCATAAAGCTAAAATATAAAACATAAGATCCATATTTAATGCATGTTTTATTTGCGAAAATGATCTTGATCAAGGAACTCATCAGCCAGCCGCCGTATCCTCTCCCTATAAGTTGCAATATAAATACACCTTTAAGGAATGCAATAATGTCGAACCTAGCAATGTTTTGTCACCAGTGCTCTATGGCTCAGAGCGGTGGTTGCGGTAGCACAGGAAAAACCCAAGGTACCTGTGGTAAAGATGAAAACCTATCTCGTCTACAAGATATTATGATCTTTGGCCTAAAGGGCCTATCAGCATATCGGACTCATGCCGATGATTTAGGCGCGGATACTAAATCAGTTGATGATGTCATTGCCGAAACACTGTACTTCACCCTAACGAATGTTAACTTCAGTTTTGACCAGCACATCGAGCAGCTAATGAAAATTGGTGGTGCCGGTAGTGAAATGATGTCTCGTCTTGGCGAGGCACATCATAACCGTCTTGGTGTACCGACACCGGTATGTGTTCCTCAGAACAAAGCTGAAGGTAAAGGTATTCTAGTTACAGGTCATGATCTTGAATTGCTTGAGCGCCTACTGATTGCAACAGAAGGCAAAGGCATCAATATCTACACCCATTCAGAGATGCTACCAGCTCACGGCTATCCAGAACTTCGCAAATATAGCCACCTGAAAGGTAATGTGGGTAAAGCTTGGTTCGATCAAAAGCAACTATTCCAAAAATGGAATGGTACGATCATCGTAACAACTAACTGTATCGTGCCGCCTACAGGCCGTGCAGATTACGCAGATCGCCTATACAGCTACGGGATTGTTGGCATCGATAACTGCCGACAACTTGAAGATGACTTCGCCCCACTTATCGAGCAAACATTGAGCCTACCCGACATTGAAGGTTTCGATAGCGAAGATACCTTGATGACAGGCCATAACTACAAAACGATCCTAGGTCTTGCACCTCAGATCCTTGAGGCGGTTAACGAAGGTAAAATCAAGCAATTCTTCGTAGTGGCAGGTTGCGACAAACCGGGCAAGCCTAATGACTACTTCCGTGAATTGGCACTTTCAATCCCAGATGATTGCATCATATTAACCTCGTCATGCGGCAAATTCCGCTTCAATGATCATGACTTCGGAACCATTCCTGGTACTGAAATCCCACGTTATCTCGACCTTGGCCAATGTAATGACAGCTACGGTGCAGTCATGATCGCACTTGCTCTAAGTGATGCGATGGGCGTACCCGTTAATGATTTGCCGGTGAATATTGTCCTGTCTTGGATGGAACAAAAAGCGGTTCTTATCTTGCTTGCTCTATTCAACCTTGGAATCCAAAACATCTACCTTGGTCCTAATCCACCAGAGTTTGTCAACGAAGATATCTTTGCCTTCCTACAGCAGCAATTCAATCTGCAGCTAACAGGCAATGCCAAGGAAGATCTAGAGAAAATGCTGAACCCTCAGCCTCAAATCGAGATGGTTGAAGCATAACGCCCAATTTTACAGAGCCTAGTATGGGCTCTGTAAACCTACACAATTTGGGCCGGTTCTCTGCTACCCACTTAGGGCTGGTCCACCTATTAAAACAATAATAGAGCCTGACTATTCCTTGTAATAGATCAGCGCGTATTTGCAGTGCTTGTTCGCTGGAGCTCATTATGTCTAATGATTCGCAAAATCCCTCATCAACCACCCATAACATTTCATTTGCCACGATGGATGGCAATGAAGCAGCAGCCTCTATTGCTTATCGCTGTAACGAAGTGATAGGGATCTACCCAATAACACCATCATCACCGATGTCTGAAGCGTGTGAAACTTGGGAGTCTCAAGGCAAAGCTAACTTATGGGGCCAAGTTCCACGTGTCATTGAGATGCAATCAGAAGGCGGGGCCGCTGGTGCGGTGCATGGTGCTTTGATGGCTGGGGCGATGGCAACAACATTTACTTCATCGCAAGGCTTACTGCTTAAAATTCCCAACATGTATAAGATTGCTGGTGAACTAACCCCTTTCGTTATGCATGTTGCCGCGCGAACGCTTGCCACCCATGCCCTATCTATATTTGGTGATCATTCAGATGTAATGGCTGTGCGCCAAACTGGCTTTGCGATGCTATCGGCAAATAGCGTTCAGCAAGCACATGATTTTGCACTTATTAGCCAAGCTGCAACGCTCGAAAGCCGCATTCCATTCGTTCACTTCTTTGATGGTTTTCGCACCTCGCATGAAATCAACAAGATTGCCCTGATTAATGACGACACAATAAAAGCCATGATCAACCAAAATCAGGTTGACGATTTTCATCAACGAGGTTTAACGCCAGATTCACCAAGCATTCGCGGTACGGCACAAAACCCAGATACGTTTTTCCAAGCTCGCGAAGCGGCTAATCTCTATTATCAAGCCTGCCCTGATATTGTGGCAGCCAAGATGGAGCAATTTGCACAACTAACGGGCCGCGAATACAAACTGTTTGATTACTACGGTCATCCAGAAGCCACTGATGTTATTACCGTCATGGGCTCAGCCTCTGAAACGGTTCAACAAGCTGTAGACCACCAGCTGCAATTAGGCCGTAAGGTCGGGGTGATTAGTGTTCACCTATACCGCCCATTCTCGCTTAAGCATTTCTTATCTGTACTGCCAGTCACAGTGGAACAATTGGCCGTACTCGATCGCACTAAAGAGCCGGGTGCCGTTGGTGAGCCATTATACCTTGATGTGGCCACCACCCTGCAGCAAGCCTTTAACCAAAACCGCTTCCCACACTTACCTGCAGTAATCGGTGGGCGTTATGGTTTATCTTCAAAAGAATTCAATCCATCACATGCAGTAAGTATCTTCGATGCGATGATTAAGCGTTGCCTACACCAATCATTTACCGTGGGTATCAATGACGATATTACACACCTATCGCTCCCAGAACCGACAACGGTAGAGGTTGAGCCTAGCTCGCGTCTGCGCGCACTATTCTACGGACTAGGCGCCGATGGCACCGTCAGTGCAAATAAAAACACCATCAAGATCATCGGCGAAGGTACGCAGCTGCATACTCAAGGGTATTTCGTTTATGACTCTAAAAAGTCAGGCGGAACAACAGTCTCTCATCTGCGTTTTGACGGCTCCCCGATTGAAGCACCTTATTTGATTGAGCAAGCTGAATTCATTGCCTGCCATCAGTTTCAATTTGTGAACAAGCTGGAAATGTTTGAAAAGGCAACCCATCAAGCCACATTGCTTATTAACAGTCCTCATTCGGCTGATAATGTATGGGAACATCTGCCACTGGAAGTTCAGCAGGTTATCATTGATAAACAGCTAAACCTCTATGTTATCGATGCCGTATCACTGGCGCGTAAGCTTGGGCTAAAAAACCGTATCAACACCATCATGCAAGCAGGTTTCTTTGCGCTAAGTGAACTCATGCCCTTTGACGATGCAATTAGCCAGCTCAAACTAGCGATAGAAAAAAGCTATAGCAAGCGCGGGCCTGCAATTGTACAGGCAAACCATATCGCTGTTGATGCAACAATCGCACACTTAGCACAAGTGGCGATCCCTCCATCAGCCACCAGTATTTTCCGTCGCCCACCAGTTGTTAGCGAAAAAGCACCAGATCTGGTCAAGCGTGTTAGTGCCATGATGATGGCAGATAAAGGCGACCAACTGCCGGTTAGTGCCTTCCCTGTCGATGGCTGCTGGCCTACCGCAACAACCCAATGGGAAAAACGAAACATTGCGCAAGAAGTACCGGTATGGGAAGAAGATCTTTGTACCCAATGTAATATTTGTACCCTTGTATGCCCTCATGCTGCCATTCGAGCAAAAGCTGTTGCTCCCGAAGCATTAGAAAATGCACCACAAGGTTTCAAGCATACAGAATACAAACAGCGAGATTTCAAAGGACAGGCATATACCCTACAAGTTTCACCTATGGATTGTACCGGTTGTAACCTATGTACCACTGCGTGCCCAGCAAGTGATAAAAACAACCCTGAGCGTAAAGCCATAAATATGGCTCCCAAGCAAGGGGTTATTGAACAGCAGAGCGACAACTTTGACTTCTTCCTTGATCTGCCAGAGTTAGAACGTATCGATATCAAACGTATTGATGCTCGTACTAGTCAGTTGCTTCAACCGCTATTTGAATACTCAGGTGCATGTTCTGGCTGCGGTGAAACGTCGTATGTGAAATTGCTAACGCAACTGTTTGGTGATCGCTTGCTCATTGCCAACGCGACAGGCTGCTCTTCGATTTACGGCGGTAACCTACCAACAACGCCTTATGCCGTTGACCAACATGGCCGTGGTCCTGCTTGGGCAAATTCACTGTTTGAAGACAATGCCGAATTTGGCTTAGGGATGCGCTTAGCGCTCGATAGTAAACGTAATACAGCGTTGTCACTCCTTGAAACCGCGACCGATATATTGCCCCAAGCACTCATTGGACAAATCAAGATAGATGCCTTTGATGGCAGTGAGTCTGCCGTAGTACGTCAACGTGAGAATATCGCACGCCTACGAGCAGAATTGCCTTACTCTCATCGCCAGTTAGATAGTAAAGCGGATGATCTTGTTGCAAAAAGCAATTGGATTGTCGGCGGTGACGGCTGGGCTTACGACATCGGTTTTGGCGGCCTTGATCATGTACTTGCGGGAGGCGATAACGTCAATGTCCTGGTTATGGATACCCAAGGTTACTCCAATACCGGTGGTCAACAGTCAAAAGCAACACCGACAGGTGCCGTGGCTAAATTTGCGACTCAAGGCAAAGTCAGCAACGGGAAAGATTTAGCGTTAAATATGATGATGCATGGCAATGTCTATGTCGCCAAAATAGCCCTTGGTGCCAACATGAACCAAACCATTAAGGCACTGCAAGAAGCTGAAGCCTACCCAGGGCCATCTCTGGTCATTGCATATTCACCTTGTATTACCCATGGCTTCGATATGGCAGAAGGCATAGAGCATCAACAGCTATTAGTTGAGACTGGCTTATGGCCATTATTCAGATTTGATCCACGCCGGACTGAAAAAGGCCGGGCCGCCCTGCAAATGGACTCTAAAGCCCCGAAAAGAGATGTCGAAGATTTAATCAGCAAAGAAGCTCGATTTACTCAGGTTTTACGCCGCGACCCAGAGCGATATGAACGTAATCTTGAGCGTCTTCGTGATCAAGTGGCAACCAAGCACTTGTTGCTTGAGCAACTGGGTCAATGGAAACCAGAGAAAAAATAGAACATTAAGCGTAGCGACCAATATCGCTATGCTTCAAATCAACGTATATGAATAACAACTCATTAGGCGCCTTCGATACTGCACGTCTAAATGAAAAACTGTTGGAGAAAAACATGGCTAACATTGGTATTTTTTTTGGTAGCGATACAGGTAACACTGAAACAGTCGCAGAACGAATTGCGGTTAAGCTTGGTGTCGAGTGCACCGACATTGCAGGTAACAGCCATGACATTTTTGATGACTATGATTTCCTGATTCTTGGCACGCCCACCGCTAACTATGGTGAAATGCAGCCTGATTGGGACTATTTCGTACCTGAAATGGAAGATGCCGATCTAAGCGGGAAGAAAGTCGCTATCTTTGGCTTAGGCGATCAAGTTGATTACCCTGATAGCTACCTTGATGCGATGGGAGATTTAGCCGATCTTGTGATCGAAGCAGGTGGTGAATTAGTGGGCGAATGGCCAACTGATGGTTATGAATTCAATGATTCCCGAGGGGTAAAAGAAGGCAAATTTGTTGGCTTGGCACTCGATGAAGATCGCCAACCTGAACTGACCAACGATCGTATTGCCACTTGGCTACACAGCCTCGGACTGTAAACGACCATCAACGTTAAGTTCTATCGCAAAAAGACAAAGGCTGCATAATGCAGCCTTTTCTCTGTCTGAACGACACCACACTACGTTATTGTAATGGTGTTGTTGAATCAACACTCGTGGACCGACGAAGCATTCCCATTTTAAATTTAAACGCTTGGAGTGGTCGTCGCCAAGTAAATTTAGGCATTGCCCAGCGCAATACATGTTTCAAATGAAGCCGCTTAGCTGGCTGGTAGCACTGAGTTTGGCATTGCAAACAATTAGGTTTGTCGTTTCCTAAACGGCAACTGCCTATTCGACTCTCAACATAATTAATTAACCCTTCGCATTCTGGGCAAACAATCGCTCCACGGTGCAGCGTTTTACAATAAAGTCGAATCATCGCTTTAGCTGTATCCAGTTCACGCTGCTGACGAACTGAATGTGTAGTTTGAACGGTCATAGTGGCGGTATTATCCACCGACAGCACATCCATCCATTGATCTAAATCAATTTAGCCTAATGAACAGTTCAGTCAGTACAATATTCAGCAGCTAAACAGTGTAATAGATTGCTTTCCGAGCGTTAGAAAAGTAATCATTCTATGCGACAGCCGCTTCTGATAAATATTCCTTCGCACTCGCCACCGTTTCCGTTAAAACGTGATCAAGGCGAACACTTTCATCCCGTGTCACCGTTTGCTGCTGTTTCAACTTCGTTTCGATATCGGCTGCCAATGAATTTAGTGCCGCGGCACCTAAGCTACCAGAGACGCCTTTCAAGCTATGAACTAATCGTAATGATTGCTCATCAATTTCATTTTGTTCAACCATCTTGATAAAAGATTGGCCATCACCCGCATGCTCTTCAATAAAGATATCGAGTAACATCAACGCGGTTTCCTGATCCCCATCAAGTGAGTCAAGCAAGAAATCCACATCAATTTTAGCTTGCGCTTGCTGAGCATTCACGTCTGAAACCGACGGTTCTACTTTGGTCTGAGGTGCGTCTTCTATCGTCGATTGTTCCTGCTTTGATACAAAAATCGTTGGTTCCTGCTCTGTGAGCTCCTCAACGACCACATCTTCAAGCTTATCAAGGGCGGTTGTATCATTCGTCGCTTTAGATTGGCAAAGCTCAAGGCCTGCTGTAATTTCAAGCTCTACTTTTGCAATAATTACATTTAACCGTTGACAATCTTCATGTGTAATCCGGCCACCTTGGCTAACAGTATGCTCGATATGCTCTGTAACAGCCTTTAGTTGTTGCGCGCCTAAACTACCTGCAACCCCTTTTAAGCTATGCGCGATCAACTGAACCTTGGATAGATCACCAGCATCTAGTGCACGTTTAACCTTTTCACCATCATCGGCATGCTCTTCTAAGAAAATCTCCAAGAGCATACCAACAGATTCATAATCGTTGTCCATACTGTCGAGAATATGTTGTATATCAAAGACCAATAAAGAATCAATATCGTCAGTTTGTTCTGTATTTATGCCCGCATTCAAGTCAGTATCAATAGGCGTTGAATTAGGGGGTTGTGATATTGATTGCTGGTCATCCTCTTCTTTTGCTGGCTCGCCTTGAATAGACGGTGCTTTCACCTGTCCCTGATTTTTTATCAATATTCCAATACAACCGAGTGTCGCCGCTCCTGAGGCAGCCGCGACAATAAAACCAAGCTGCATACCAACTGTCGCACCAACAAAAACGCCGCCCGCAGTTACTATAGCCAGTAAAACTATTGTTAATTTCATCAAACCCAACCTTTATGGTGGCAGAGTCGTCCCCCGCAACACTCACTACGTATGATTAGAATTTAACTGGATAACCTTAATACGAACTCTGACATACAAACAAAGTCACCAATATCCAGAAACTTATACAAAACAACATGAATAACTTTAGACAATAAATTCATAAGTGGGCAAATATGAAACAAAGAAAAAGGGCAATGCCAATGGCATTGCCCTTTATAGGTAATAGTGTCCCGTCCTGAGATTAGTTATCGCTATTTAACCGGCGCAATAGCTGATCTTTTAGATTCGGCGGTATGCCTTTCAGCGTCAGTGTATCGCTCTCTGCATCATAAAAAATACGTTCGCCAAGCAGCATGCTATCGAAATTAATGCTTACACCACCACCTGAACCAACAAACTTCGTGAGTTTTCGCATGGCGGTACGATCAGCAGGAAAGCTTTCTTCTAACTCATAGCCTTGCTGTGACGTGAACTGGTAAAAGTCCGTGCCATCATTTGACTCAGGCAGTTCTGCCGCCAATTCTTTAACTGTCACTTCATCGCCAGACTGTAACTGGCCATTGCAGTAGTCATACACTTGTTTACGGTACTGTTGTTTTTCTTCTTTCTCTAAACGCGAATCCGCACAAAAATCCTCGACGGCTTGCATAAGTACTTGGTTTTGCTCTTTTACATCCAAACCAACTTCTGCCTGAAGAAAATCAAGGAAGAAATCCGCAATCTTACGGCCAACACGCCCTTTAATGAAGGTCAGATAACGATTTGAATCACTATCTGTTTCCCATGACGACAAATCAATACGCGCCACAATATCCATTTTCCCAACATCCAGATAATCAGTGGCACTGATATCCAGTTGTTCTGTCACCTTCATGCTATGGCATGTCGGCAACAAACCAATAAAGAGGTAATCCGTCGCTAGCGATTGGTACTCAGCAATCACCAATGTGCCAACATCGGCAAAAGGATATTTCGCGAGTTCTGAATGCAATCGCTGTACCGATTGATTAGAAAATGTAAGAAAATCTAACTCACCAGTACGTACTTGCTTCAACCAATGACTGAATTCGCTCTCAGCAGAGAAGTGACCAAACCCTTTCGCGCCTTTACTGCTATACACACGATGAAGCTCAGCCACCAAATCTTCTGTCGAAGAATTGTTTTCAAGTGTTTGTTTTCTTAGGTGAACTTCTAGTTCATCTGATTCGTTTTTTGTCAATTGGTGAAGAATGACATTCGAAAGTGTAAGACTCATAATGGAAAAATTTCAGTAAATCTAAAGTGTAGGTTATTATAAGTCGCTTTCTTCAACATTAAACAAGATTAAACAAGACTTCCTATGCCTATTACTTCAAAATACAGCAATAACAAAATTGAACAGATCATTGACGATGTGTTCGATGTACTAGAGAAGCATGATGCTTCAGCAGAGCTTGCTCTGATGATCGTTGGCAACATTGCTACAAATGTCATCAATGCAGATGTGCCTGCTTCGCAAAGGAAAGCTATTGCAGAGAAATTTTCAAAAGCCCTGCAAACCTCAATCAAAGAAGATTAATCTTGCTTGCGTTATAGCAATATAAGACTGGGAAACACTGACATTTATGGTCTCCAGCGGTAACAATTACAAAGACAAAGTCTCCCAGCTAATTAGCTGGGGGCATTGGTTCAGTTTTTTCAATATTATCGCTGCCCTGCTATTGGGCACGCGATACATTGTGCATTCTGAATGGCCCGAGAGCTTACTTGGTCAACTGTACCTTGCCTTTAGTTGGGTTGGGCACTTTGGGTTTCTTGTTTTTGGTTTTTACATTCTAATTCTTTTCCCTGCGAGTTTTCTGATCCCCTCACAGCGCTTGATGCGTCTGTTTGCGGTATTAGTTGGCACTACTGGCTTAACAATACTGTTGTTAGATACCCATGCCTATGAATCGCTGGATCTCCACTTAAGCCCATTAGTTTGGGATTTACTGCTAAGTGGCGAAAGAACTGAATTAAATGCTCGCTGGCAGTATTTGTTTATTACCGTCCCTGTTATTTTTCTGCTACAGCTCGTGCTGTCAGAATGGCTATGGCGAAAATTGAGAAAATTGACCCGAAAACATGTTGGCGTGCCTATCGCCATTGTTTTCGGTGTCTGTTTTATCAGTAGCCACCTTATTTATATATGGGCCGATGCCAACTTATATCGTCCTGTAACTGTCCAGCGCTCTAATTTTCCATTGTCTTACCCATTAACGGCTAAGTCATTTATGGAAAAGCATGGCCTACTTGATCGCAAAGAATACACCGAACGACTAAATGCCCAAGGTGTTGAGGACAGCGAAAATATCCGCTACCCATTAGAAAAACTTAGTTTCCAAGATCCGGGTACAGAGCAAAATATCTTAATCTTAATGATTGATGGCCTTCGCAGTGACATGGTGCAACCTGAGGTTATGCCGTATCTTTCCGCTTTTGCGAATCAAAACCTGCACTTCACCAATCATTACAGCAGCGGTAACGATGATTCATCAGGCATTTTTGGCTTGTTTTATGGATTACCAAACAATTATTACAACAGTATTCGCTCATCAAGTATTCCGCCGATCCTAATGAGTACGCTAAAACAGCGCGGCTACCAATTTGGATTATTCAGTGGCAGCAACTTAAGCGATACCGTTTATACCGACGCTGTTTTTAGCGGCCAAGATTTACCGACAGAATCGGCTAATAACGACGATCAAATGGCGATTGCTGAGTGGTCAGCTTGGTTGAGTGAGCAGTCAGAAGAAACGCCGTGGTTTAGCTACATTGAGCTGACCTCTGTTGAAAACTTTGAAGAAAGTGGCGATTATGAACCCATTTTTGAACCATCGTTAGGGTCAAACAATGTAAAAGGGCAAGACACCAATACCCTTTTCAAAAACAGCTATAAAAATGCGGCTTTCTATATTGATGAGCAGCTAATTACCATTTTTGACCAGCTCGTTGCCGAAAATACAATGGACAACACCATTGTTATTATCACCGCAAACCATGGTACAGAGTTTAACGAAACGGGTTCAAATAGCTGGGGCGCAAACTCCAATTACAGTCAGTACCAATTAAAAGTCCCAATGATCATTTATTGGCCAGATAGTGTCGCTTCATTGACGGATAGGCAAACCAGCCATTTTGACCTTGTACCCACTATTATGGAATCGGTACTCAGCGTCACGACGCCGACATCGGCGTACAGTAGCGGCACAAACTTATTCAAAGTCAATCCAAAACGCCGCTGGCTACTGGCAGGGAACAATGACGATATCGTAATGATCCAGCCAGAAGTAACAACTGTCGTTGATAAGTATGGTAACTACAACGTCTATGATCAGAACTACCAGCCGTTGGATACAACGAAGCCTAAGCTTTCAACATTAATGCAGGCTATGCACGAAATTAAACGCTTCTACCAGCCTCAAAAGTAGACGCTAAAATCGCAACATAGAAAAGCCCGTACAACTATTTAATGAATAGTTGTACGGGCTTTTTAATGCAACTTAACTCAACTATCTATCATGCAATGATTATCGGGTTAATCTGCAAGCGTGGCAGAGAGTAATTTAGGTTGATTAGACGAGTTCAAGTTAGTAATAATCCTGATTATTCGCAAAGCATTGCTCAAACCCGTCAGACCAACCATTCGCATATCGAGTATCAACCTCAATTCTTTCAGGGTCGCGTCGAAACCCTTCTTGATGAGTGCGTGCTTCTTGCTTTCGGCTGCTACAGCCATCTTGATAGCCATCAAGGTAATTTCGAGTAAAACCCAATTCAGACAGCTTTTCGTGGCGACTATCAGCACATCCAACAATGGCGCTGCCTACGACTATCGATGCAAATATTATTGGTACTATGTGCATAGTCTTCCTTAAATCAATATGAAAGATTACACCTATAATCTAGTGTTCCTCACCAAATATACCTGTCTTAGTTTCGATACATCCGCTATTTTTATACTCAAATTACCCTTTCATGTAGAAGACGATATGAGTAAATCTGTCCTTATAACGGGTGCAAACCGAGGTATTGGTTTGGCACTTACTGAGCTTTACCTTACAAATGGCTGGATCGTGTATGCTAGTTGCCGTGATATTACGCAAGCCAATGACTTAACCCAACTCCAAGACATTCATACACAATTGAGCGTGCTCGAGCTTGATGTCACAGACCATAATGGCATTCAGCAACTCAGCCATTCACTCCACACAATTAGTCTTGATTTATTGATTAATAACGCGGGATATTACGGGCCTAAAGGCTACGGATTTGGGCATACCAATACAGAGGAATGGCGGAAGGTGTTTGAAATCAATACTATTGCCCCATTGAAGTTAGTTGAAGCCTTCTATCCTCAAATAAAAGCAGGTAAGCCAGGTGTTATTGCTTGTTTATCTTCGAAGGTTGGCAGCATGGCTGAAAATACCAGCGGTGGAGGCTATATTTATCGCTCATCGAAAGCCGCACTCAACTCTGTAGTTAAAAGTCTTTCCAACGATCTTCAACCAGAAGGCATCATTAGTGTCGCACTTCACCCTGGCTGGGTCCAAACCGAGATGGGCGGGCCGAATGCACTGATTGATACTCACATTTCTGCACAAGGTATCAAGCAAGTTATAGATAATTTAACCGAGGCAGATTCAGGGCTATTCATCGATTATCAAGGCAACTATCTACCTTGGTAGTAACCACTAGCTATTCTGTTTGCTTCTTACGGACATATTCAACCTCTCCCCACTTTGCTTCTTCAATCACCATTCCCGAAGAAGCATTACCTCGGTTCAAAATAAGCAACAGGTATGATATTCACCTAAATAACGTGTGCCATATCTCCCAAATTTACTAATTAGTATGCATATAAATTACGATCTGTGTCATCACAATCATTTTAAYTTTATAAATCCGTAACAATAGTAATAAATAATAAAAAGGATACTCGAACGTTGGCTCAACACGAAGATCTAGACCGTTTCTTTCAACGCATACTTACTCAATGGGGAAAGGCTCATGGCCTACGCACTATTTGTGAGCTGACTTGCAGAAACCTCTTTCTAAGCTTTGGTGCAAAAAAAGCCCAACTTGTTGTCGCTTATAAATCGCGCTGGAAAACACTATTAGAAATGAAAGCCGATGGCATTCATTATCAGTTTCCACCATTAGAAATCCCAAAAGACAACACGATACCTTTTTATCAAATAACAAAAGCTATACGACAACGCCATACTCAAGTCATTGAACTCGACGCTGTCAGGCGATTTCTGCTACCAATAGAACGCCGCTCAACCATCATTGGCTGTTTGGTTTTTGACCTGCCAAGAAACGAGAAGAACGACAAGCTAGACAGTCATCATTTTTCCCCGCTATCAACACTGATTGCGTCTGAACTCGATTCTTATTTAATTAATGCCAGTATCCAAGATGAGCATTCCGGCCGCCGCAGTGCTGAACGTGAACTAAAGATCAGCATTGATGAACAGCACAACCTGCAACAACAGTTACAGGCTCTTCACGACATTTCATTTAAATTATGGCGAGCAAATTCTGTTGACGACATGATGTTTATCGCCGTTGATGAAGCAAAAAAGAACTTAAAAATAGACCGAGTGGCCATTTTCATCTTTCAAGACAATAAGCGGATGAGAGGTACTTATGGTACTGACATTCATGGGAATACGGTTGATGAACATTATTTCGAATCAGCGATCCCTAATGATTGGTTCGCAACTGAAACGTTGAAGAATAAAGAGTACTTTTCTGTTCAAAAAGACACACCGCTTTATCATGATTTTAAGCAAGTTGGCTTTGGCTGGAACGGTTACATTTCTCTCTGGGATGAAGATACCCCTATCGGGTGGATTGCTTGCGACAACCTCTTAAGCGGCATGCCATTACATGAAAACCATTACCAACTACTAAAACAGTTTGGTTTCATCGTGTCACAACATTATGTTCGTAGACAAGCTGAAGAGAAATTAAGAAAGCTCAATGCTGAGCTAGAAATCAGAGTCAATAAACGGACTGAAGAGCTGCAACAAGCAAATGAAAAGCTTGAGAAAATATCGAGATTAGACCCACTAACATGTATTGCTAACCGTCGGGTGTTTGATGAACAGTTTGCTGAGGAATGGCGTCGAGCAGAGCGACATCAATTACCATTATCTTTACTGATCATTGATGTCGATCACTTCAAATTGTATAACGATACATACGGGCATGCGGCTGGCGATCAATGCTTAAAAGCAATTGCCCAGTGCCTTGTCGACTTGGAAAGGCGAGCTGGTGCACTATTTGCCCGCTATGGTGGCGAAGAGTTTGTTTTATTACTGCCAGGGCAGGATCACAGCGCGGCTCGCTACGCCGCTAAACGAGTAATACATGCTATTCAAGCACTTCAAATCCCTCGTACGAATGGGGCCGAGAGTGCACCAAACATTGTCACAATTAGTGTAGGAGGAGGAACCATTATTCCATCTTCCTATCGCTCTCCGGATCATTTTTTTGAACAAACCGATCTCGCGTTATATGAAGCTAAATCATTAGGCCGGAACCAGTATTTCATGAATAAAAATAACACCTAATACGTACTTCCTCGTGATAATCCAGCTATTTTTTCTTTGCCACACGAGAGCGGCTTTGGCTTGTCGTATTTTTCTTCGGCCCACCTTTCGTATAGCGTCGTTTTTTACCCTTAAACGGTTCTGGCGACTTTAGATCTCGTAAACTTTGTGGCACATCGCTATGTTTTACCTTTTCCATAAGGCTGGCCACCTGTTGTTCAAGCGCATCCATAAAAGGTTTGTACGCACACTTTTTATCGGCCATATCTTGCAGCTGGTGCTCCCAGTGCGCCGTCATATCTGGATAAGTAGCTTCGTCTGGCAATGCGTAAACCAACCCTTTCCCTGCTTCTGTCGCATGGATACTTTTCCCTTGTCTCATCAACAACTGACGTTTGAATAAAAGATCCAAAATCCCCGCCCTGGTTGCCTCGGTACCTAACCCATCGGTATCACGCAAAATTTTCTTTAATGAGCTATCAGAAACAAAGCGCGCTATCCCTGTCATAGCCTGTAATAACGTCGCTTCCGTAAAGGCTTTTGGAGGCTCCGTCATCTTGTCTTTTATCTCACCCTCTTTGCAGGTTAATACTGTACCTTTCTCAAGGGGGGGAACTTTATCCGCTAAGTCAGTCTCGTTGGCAGAGTCATCACGACCAAGTAATTGACGCCACCCTGCCGACATTAACTGTCTTCCTTTGGCAATAAATAACCCACCAGCAATGGTGAACTCTAACTTTGCCTCGCTATAAACCGCCGCAGGGTAAAACTGCATTAAGTACTGCCGAGCAATCAGTTGATAAACCTTCTGCTCACTGCTGTTTAATGCATTTGCACTGATCGATTTAGGTGTAGGAATGATTGCATGGTGAGCATCAACTTTTTTATCATTCCAAGCTTTCGACTTAAGTGACGTATTTGCACCATTAACGGCTTGACTCAAACTCCCCTCATTATTCGCAATGGCTTGGCACACATCACCCGCTTGCTTGAAATGATCAACGGGTAAATATCGGGAATCAGAACGAGGGTAAGTGATCACTTTATGCTTTTCATAAAGAGACTGACAATTCGCCAGTACATCGGCAGCGCTCATACCATAGCGCTTTGCGGCATCAATCTGCAGCGCAGAAAGCGAATATGGTAGCGGTGCTGATTGCTTGGTTTCTTTGCGCTCAGAGGTAGTCACTTCCGCGGGTTGCCCTTTGATGCGACTAGCAACATTCTCACACAGCTTACGGTTAAGAATACGTCCGTCTTCATCCATCCACGGCTGGCAGGCTTCACTTGGCTTCCAACGCGCTCTAATCGACATATCCTGATAAGGGATCAGTGCAAATAGCTCATAAAATGGCTTTGGCACAAAATTGGCAATTTCATCATCACGCCGTGCGACCAAGCCCAAGACAGGCGTTTGCACTCGCCCAACAGATAATACCCCACGATAGCCCCCTTTCTGTCCAAGCAAAGTATAAGCGCGAGTCATATTCATGCCGTAAAGCCAATCTGCTCGTGAGCGTGCCAGCGCAGACACCGACAGTGGTATAAAATCACGGTTACTGCGCATTTTACTGAGAGCCCGCTTCACCGCTGCAGGGTTTAAATCGGAGATCAGCAACCGCTGCATCTTGGCTTTTTTACCTTGCGCCAACTTAACGTAATCTATTACCTCATCCACAAGTAGCTGCCCTTCTCTATCAGGGTCACCGGCATGTACAACATCACTTGCTTGCTTACAGAGCTTCCGAACCACCGCCAATTGTTGCTTGGCCGATTTTCGCGGTGAAAGTTGCCATTGCGCAGGTACAATCGGTAAATCTGCCAAATTCCATTTCTTGTACTTTTCGTCATAGGCATCAGGTTCAACCTGCTCGAGCAAGTGCCCAATACACCAAGTGACAATATCGCCATTTCCAACCTCGATGTAGCCATTTTGATTTTTATGAGGACGAGGTAGCACCGCCGCGATTGCGCGGCCAAGGCTTGGTTTTTCAGCAATATAAAGACGTGTCATGGGGCAAGATCTATTAATCAAACAGTGATTTTATTAACTTGAACTATATGAGAAAACAATCAAGAGAACAAGAAATACTGGATATAGATACAGTTGATAATGTGATTACGCTAAGTTGAAGGTTTCACCGCGCGTAATCACAGAAACAGAAACAAGTGCCATTAGGAAGTTTTAAGGATCAATTTTTTTTCTTTGACTAAAAATTTAATTGTTTTAGGTGCAACCCGAATAATCCATGTCAGATCCCAGCAGCGTTGGATCACCCTTTCCTTAAAAGAAAATTGAGGGCAATCCTCAATATACTTCATTTCATATAGGCTCTTTCCTGCGACCCAATCAAACCTTCTACGTTTAGATTGACTCCAACTTGAAAATCGCTCAAGGGGTTTAAAATTTTCGTTCATAGGTACTGCAGACCAATTGACTTCAGCTTGAGTGTTCTTCACTTCCGATGAGCCTGATATCTTCAGGGTCTTTACATCATTGATACTAACGCTATCTTCTTCAACCCCGATAAAGTTAAACATTTGGTTAATCTGCTCGCCGGTATTGGTCAACAGATCCTCATATTTCACGAGCATAATTTTATCTTGGAATTCAGGGTTATCTTTTATAAATGTTGAAATACGGCTTACAGATACCTGCCAGTCAAAAGCTGCTTTTTCAAAGTCCCAATCAAACGACTTCTCACCTGATTCGACTACAGAGCGCCCATCGCGCATAATGATAAATAAATGTGAGTCAGGGAAAAGTTTGAAAAAATGCTTAATATTTTTTGTTGAGGGCGTTTTGGTGACAATGACTGAGTCATGCGGCAAGTCAGCATCTTCATGAGCACTGGAAATAAATCCTTTTAAGCCATTACCTATGTGCCTCAATATATTATCTGAGGTTAGTACTTTATTTTCTTTATCCCACGTTGGATTCCAATAACGCTCAATTTTTTTTGAAAAGCGATAAAGAGCCCCTGACTGACTAACGATAAAGTCTTCATTTATCGGTGCACTGTTTTCACATTGATCGTGCAGTGTCAGCACATTCGATAGATAATTTGTTCCAGATCTTGGCATCACGCCTAGTAAAAAGCATATCCTTGCCATAAGCACTCCAGTTTAAAATGACTTATCTACAACCTATAAATACATTCATAATTAATTTCATTTTAATTAGCTCATTTTGCATGAACTTATTAATACGATATTAATAAACATAGCAGCTCTTAAACCTCTTATGCTGTAAAAACGCTCGATATATATCACATTTAATTTTCTGAGTGGGTTTTATGATAGTGACTTTTTTATTGGTGTAATAATCTTATAAACAAACACATTATCTTTCTGTTTATTTCATTGTTTTATATGACTATTTGTTACCATTTAACCTTTGAAGGGAAAGTACCACCTCCCTAAACGCTGGAGGTGGATTTTACCTAATTGTAAGCCGCTGGTTATAACTAACAGTTATCCCCGACTGTTAGTTACGGCTTTCCAGCCAATCTTTAACGTCGCGATATTGACCTCGGAAGACAATGCGATCTGTTTTTTTGCCAAGTTGGTAGGTATACATCGGATCGTAATAGTACTCGAGTAGCATTTTTAACCAGTCATAGTGGCTATCTAATGCACCTGTAGACTGCATAACCTGCACTGCATTTTTTTGTATTAGTAGTAGCTCTTCATAACGTTGAAAACCAAGTCGCTTACGAATACTGAACATCCCTTTTTCAAGGTATTCAGCAAACCTTAACCAGCCGTTTTCCTCACCGTATTGTGCAACGAAATCACGCTGCATTTTTACGACATAATCATCTAAAAGGCGCTCAAGACGTCTATCTAGCGGATCATCAACAATGGCTATGGGAGCTTGCTGCATCGCTTGATTAATAGATAACGGGACGCTTACTGAGCCAATGATTCTGCCTTCATCTTCAAAAACCAGGTGGTCATGTCCTGCTGCTTGTTTTTTAAGCATATCAATTGCTAAAATATTCTCGAAATCAATTTGTGTCCGCTGCGGGGTTACATAGCGCCCAAATGAAGAACCACGGTGATTTGCAGCTCCTTCTAAGTCGATACCATTTGCAACTTCATTCACCATGATCGTTTTACCACAACCTGTATTACCACCAATCAGCGTCATTGGTTTGGTTGCTACGGTATCAACCGTGTCAATTAAGAAACGGCGTAGAGCCTTATATCCACCCACGATCATCGGGTAATCAATACCCGCTTCTTTCAGCCATTGCTGCGTAATGCGCGAACGTAAACCGCCACGAAAACAATATAAGTAGCCCTGTGGATTTGCTTCACAGAACGCTTTCCAGCGCGCAACACGCTCAGCTTTGACAGTGCCATGGACCAATTCATGCCCTAAAGCAATCGCTGCACCTTGTCCCTGCTGTTTATAACAAGTACCGACTGCCTTTCGCTCGCTATCTAGCATTAAAGGCTGATTTTCCGAGGTCGGAAATGCGCCTTGAATAAATTCAATTGGAGCTCGCATATCCATTAATGGTGTTCCATTAACAAATAATTGCTTAAAGTCTTCACAGTTTGGACGAGACATGGCTAACAAATCTCAATCAATATAGCATCACCTTGACTTGCACTTAGCTCACCAATCGCACTCAGTGTCATTCCATGCTTTTTGGCAATCGCCTGCACTTCATGTTCCGCGTCGGGTGTTACGGCCAAGAGCAGGCCTCCTGATGTTTGCGGATCGCAAAGTAATGATTTTTGTTGTTCTGTCATCGAACCTAAGCGATGGCCATAACTCTCAAAATTACGGCCAGTTCCCCCAGGCACACAACCTTCCGCAATATACTCAAATACACCCGGTAGATAGGGCACTTGATCAAACTGGATCGTCGCTTTAAGGTCGCTACCTTCACAAATTTCGTTCAAGTGCCCCATTAAGCCAAAGCCCGTTACATCCGTCATGGCTTTTACACCAGTTACATCTGCAAAATCAGTCCCCGGTTTATTTAATGCACACATCCAATCACGTGCCAAGCCTTGGTGCTCTTCCTTCAATTTGGCTTTTTTCTCTGCCGTCGTCAGCACACCAATACCTAGCGGTTTCGTTAGATATAGTTTACATCCCGCTTCAGCCTGGTTGTTTCGCTTTACACGGTCGGTATCAACAATACCCGTTACAGCAAGGCCAAAAATAGGTTCAGGTGCATCAATCGAATGACCACCAGCCAACGAGATCCCAGCTTCACGGCACACTGCACGGCCACCTTCAATGACCTGCTGCGCGATTTCTGGGGCTAATACGTTAACGGGCCACCCTAGAATAGCTATCGCCATAATAGGCTTACCACCCATCGCGTAGATATCACTAATGGCGTTAGTGGCTGCAATACGGCCAAAGTCATATGGGTCATCAACAATGGGCATGAAGAAATCGGTAGTGCTTACCACCGCGGTACCATTACCTAAATCATATACGGCTGCGTCATCTTTACTTTCATTACCAACAAGCAGGTTAGGATCGGAAAAAGGAGCAAGCTGTGACCGAAGAATTGTATCAAGAACTTGAGGAGAAATTTTACAACCACATCCTGCTCCGTGGCTGTATTGAGTAAGGCGAACATTTTCCATGATACGCTCCGATATATAGACAAGAGCGAGAATTCTACTCCTGCGCTCAGATCGTGTCATCATTCAGGATCAAAAAGGGAAGCATTAAATGCTTCCCTTTTTTCATATACTTAAATTTAGCAGCAATGCGCACTTTACGTATCAGTGATACTACAAGTACTCCACAAATTGAGAGATATCTCTTACTGGTGCCTTGGCATCACGGCAGCCTGCTGTACCCATATAGAGGAAGCCCACAATTAAATCATCGCCCTCCACGCCCAAAGCTTCACGCACAACTGGATGGTAGGCCCACTTACCCGTTCGCCAAAAACCGGCAAAACCTTGTGCAACCGCTGCCATTTGCATTGCTTGTGTTGCACAACCCGCGGATAGGTGCTGCTCAATAACAGGGACTTTGTCATGCTCGGTGACTTTCGCAACCACGGTGATCACCATTGGAGCACGAAAAGGTGCTTTAGACGCTTTCTCGATAACAGCTTCGTCAGCACCGTCCGCTTTTGCCGCTTCAACAAGAATTTGAGAGAGTTTACCCAAGCCCTCATCCCCTTGTGACACAATAAATCGCCATGGCGTTAAACCCGCATGATCAGGTGCTCGTAAGCCTGCTTGGAAAATGGCCTCAAGTGCCTCACCTTCTGGTGCCGGTGAAGCGAGCTTTGGCAGTGAACGTCGATTTAACAAAAGAGAGAGCGCATCCATAACAACCTCAAATTAATATAGTTATTGCTTTAACGATACCATAAAAACCCCATGTTAAAACCGGATGCTAAGCAGGGAAATAACCCCACCTTCACTAGAGTTTTGCCGCAAGCTCTACACCTTGTCGGATCACACGCTTGGCATCGACTTCACCTGCAACATCAGCACCACCAATAACATGAACATTCACACTATTTGCTTTGAGCTTTTCTGATAATTCTTCAACTGAGGTTTGTCCTGCGCAAAGAACAATATGATCAACATCGAGAA
The DNA here is from genome assembly GCF_050336715.1 of Photobacterium makurazakiensis. NCBI lineage: Bacteria > Pseudomonadati > Pseudomonadota > Gammaproteobacteria > Vibrionales > Vibrionaceae > Photobacterium > Photobacterium makurazakiensis. The sequence continues at coordinate 28,173 of NZ_JAKJSJ010000019.1, read as the reverse complement.
TTCGAGATTGCCCTTCTACCGTAATGTGCAAACCCTGATCGTCAATCCGATCATAATTCACACCACCGAGCAGCTCGACACCACGCTTCTCAAGTACTTTCTTATGGATCCACCCCGTTGTTTTACCCGGCCCTTTACCTACCTTGCCCGGCTTACGCTGCATCAACCAAACTTGCCGTTGGCTGACATATTCGTCATGAGGGTATAAACCACCCGCATGATCAATCGATTTATCAATGCCCCAATCTTGCAACCAGTCATCCAATGCTTGATGCTCTGGCTCTGTGAGCATAGTGGAAACATCCACGCCAATACCACCAGCACCAATCACTGCGACTTTCTGACCAAGCTGCACTTTATCGCGGATCAGCGTTTGGTAGTCGATCACTTTTTCATGTTCAACACCTGGTATTCCCGGTTTTCGAGGCTGGACACCCGTTGCAACAATGACATCATCATAACCACTTAATTCATCAGCACTTACCGCATGGCTTAGCTTCACATTAACGTTGGTTTGCTCAAGGCGGCGGGTGAAATAACGAATGGTTTCTTTGAATTCTTCTTTTCCGGGGATCTGCATGGCTAAATTAAACTGACCACCGACATAATCATTCTTTTCAAATAGATCAACATCAAAACCGCGCTCTGCTGCGGCAACAGCAGTCGCCATTCCGGCAGGTCCCGCACCAACAACTGCAATACGGCGATGCTGCGCCGCTGGTGATAGCACTAACTCCGTCTCATAACAGGCTTGCGGGTTAACAAGGCAGCTCGCTCGTTTGCCGACAAAGACATGATCTAGACACGCCTGATTACAGCCAATACAAGTATTAATGTCGTCAGCCCGATCCTGCTCCGCCTTTACGATAAAATCGGGGTCGGCAAGGAACGGACGTGCCATCGACACCATATCGGCCTGTTCAGACGATAATATCTCTTCGGCAACTTGTGGAGTGTTAATGCGGTTACACGTGACCAGTGGGATAGACACTTCAGACTTTAGCTTTTCAGTAACCCAAGCGAAGGCAGCACGTGGAACTTGGGTCGCAATCGTCGGCACTCTTGCCTCGTGCCATCCAATACCGGTATTTAAGATTGTGACACCTGCCTGTTCAAGCAACTTAGCCAACTGCACCACTTCTTCATGCGTACTGCCCTGCTCAACCAAGTCCAGCATCGATAAACGGAAAACAATGATGAAGTCGCGCCCAGCGCGTGCGCGAACCGCTTTCACTAATTCAAGTGGGAAACGAATACGATTTTCATAGCTACCACCCCACTCATCGTAACGATGATTAGAGCGCTTACAAATAAACTGGTTAATTAAATAACCTTCAGAGCCCATTAACTCAACGCCGTCATAACCAGCTTCACGAGCCAACTCGGCACTACGAGCAAAAGCATCAATGGTTTTCTGAATTTGACGCGTGCTCATTTGACTCGGGGTAAATTTGGAAATGGGTGATTTAATCGCCGATGCACTAACGGCTAAAGGATGCATAGCATAACGCCCAGCATGCAATAACTGAAGCGCAATCTTACCGCCCTCTTCATGTACTGCATCGGTAATTACGCGATGGGCTCGCGCTGCTCTTCCCGAACTGAACTCAGCACTTAAGGGGTGCAATCGGCCTCGAAAGTTCGGCGAAAACCCACCAGTTACAATCAAGCCGACACCGCCACGAGCTCGGGCGGCATAAAACGCGGCCAGTTTTTTAAATCCATCACGGGATTCTTCTAACCCTGTATGCATTGATCCCATCAACACACGATTACGTAATTGAGTGAAACCAAGATCTAACGGGGCTAACAAATGAGGGTAAGATTTATCGTCCATGGCTTCCATTCTTTTGTTGTTATGGTCTGACCAGTATATGAAGACTGCTGATTTTAATCAAACACTTGTTTACACCAAATTAACATTATCTTGATATGGATCTAACTAGGACCACACAAATTATTGCTAAGAGCACTCAACATTTTTTTGATAAATTCGCCGCAGCTGTAGATTTATCAAGGTCTTGATACACGATTTCTTACTGTAATTCCTTGTTTACTAAGTTAGGATAGAAGTAATACCGAACATATAATCAGGATTGTTCATGAAAATGATATTTAAGGGAATAGGTAAACTGTTCCGTGGAATTTGGAAACTAATTAGCTTTACTCGTCAGCTAATTATTAACCTAATTTTCCTTCTGATCGTAGGTGCGTTGTTCTTTGCTTTTTCTAAAAGTGGCGAAGAGCCGACAATTCCCGATGAAGCAGCACTTGTGCTTAATCTGTCTGGCCCCATTGTTGAACAACGCAACTACATTAGCCCTATCGATGCCGTTACCAGCAATGCGTTAGGCCAACCGCCTGTTAGGGAAAACGTATTATTCGATATCGTCGAAGCCATTCGTACCGCTTCAACTGACAATCGTATTACAGGCTTAGTGCTTAACCTGAAAGGAATGAGCGAAACTAACCTTACAAAGTTACGTTATATCGCAAAAGCCATTGAAGAGTTCAAGCAAGCAGGTAAGCCTGTTTATGCCGTTGGTGACAACTACAAGCAAAGCCAGTATTACCTATCAAGCTATGCTGATAAGGTTTTCATGTCTCCTGACGGCGGGATATTACTGACGGGATATGGTCGCTACAGCCTGTATTACAAATCATTGCTAGAAAAGTTAGACGTTAATACGCATGTTTTCCGTGTCGGCACTTATAAGTCATTTGTTGAACCTTACACCCTCGACGGCATGTCTGATGAAGCCCGAGAAGCGAATACCGTATGGCTAAATCAACTATGGCAAGCCTACACCACAGACGTAGCCAAAAACCGTAATATCGATGCCTCAGCTCTGACACCAGACCTTGATAATTTCATCGCTCAATTACAAGATGTCGGTGGTGACTTTGCTCAATTAAGCTTACAAATGGGTCTAGTGGATGAATTGATTAACCGCCCACAATTACGTCAACACCTCATTGATACATTTGGCAGTGACGGTGACAACAGCTTTAAACAAGTAAGTTATTACGATTACCAGCCAACGATACAAAGTACAGATCTGCCAAGTGAAAACCAAATTGCCGTCGTGGTTGCCAGTGGCGCAATTGTCGATGGTAGCCAATCCAAGAATTCAGTGAGTGGAGATGCCACGGCAGCTTTGCTGCGTGAGGCTCGGCTTGATGATAAAGTGAAGTCAGTCATTCTTCGGGTTGATAGCCCAGGAGGCAGTGCATTTGCTTCTGAGGTGATCCGTAATGAGGTTGACGCATTAAAGCAAGCGGGTAAACCCGTCGTGGTTTCAATGTCTAGTTTGGCGGCATCTGGTGGCTATTGGATCTCTTCAAGTGCCGATCATATCTTAGCCCAACCAACAACCATCACTGGTTCTATTGGTATATTCGCCATTTTAACGACCTTTGAAAAAGGGCTTGAAAAAATGGGCGTCTACAGCGATGGCGTGGGTACAACGCCATTCTCTGGCGTAGGTGTTACTCGTGAGTTACCGGAAGGCGTTGCCCAAGTCTTCCAGCTTGGTATTGAGCATGGTTATCAACGCTTTATTGGTCTAGTAAGCCAAAATCGTGATATGTCACTTGAACAAGCCGATAACGTTTCTCAAGGCCGAGTATGGACAGGTCAGGATGCGCTAAAATTAGGCCTTGTTGATGAGCTGGGTGATTTTGATGATGCGATTAACGCTGCCGTTAATATCGCACAGCTAGACAGCTATGAACTACGCTGGATGGCAGAACCACTTAGCACTGCAGAATTGTTTATGCAGCAATTTAGCTCTCAAGCGCGTGCGTTTATTGCGTCAGTAATGTTCGATAATGTACCTGAAGCCTTGCAACCTGTAACACAACAGGTTGTAACAGATCTTACCGCTCTTGGTAACTTTAATGATCCAAAAGGGCAATATGCGTTCTGCATAAACTGTATCGATATTGAAAAGTGAGACTAGCCCGGCAACGCCGGGCTTTTTTTACGAGCAGTTAGCCGTATAATGCGCGCACCAACCCATTAATTCTGTACTCGAAAATGGAAAGAAAACACATTTATATTGCCTATACTGGCGGCACCATTGGTATGCAGAAGTCAGACCATGGTTATATTCCTGTTGCTGGCTTTATGGAAAAGCAACTGGAGAGCATGCCAGAATTCCATCGTGCAGAAATGCCTAAATTCACTATCCATGAATACGATCCATTGATCGATTCTTCGGATATGACGCCAATGGATTGGCAGCGCATTGCCGATGATATTAAAGCGAACTACGACAAGTACGACGGTTTTGTAATCCTACATGGTACAGATACCATGGCATATACCGCATCTGCGTTGTCATTCATGTTCGACAACCTTGATAAACCTGTAATAGTTACAGGCTCTCAGATCCCGCTTGCGGAACTGCGTTCTGACGGTCAAAGTAACTTGCTCAATGCATTACATATTGCGGCTAACTACCCGATTAACGAAGTGACTGTGTTTTTCAATAACAAGTTAATCCGTGGTAACCGTAGTACCAAGGCGCATGCTGACGGGTTCGGAGCCTTTATCTCACCGAACTTACCCCCTTTATTAGAAGCGGGTATCAATATTCAGCTTAACAATGTTGAGCTTGATAAAAAGCCTGAAGGCGCTTTTAAAGTACACAACATCACCCCACAACCTATTGGTGTGATCACAATGTACCCAGGTATTTCACCAGAAGTTATTCGCAATACGCTGCGTCAGCCAGTAAATGCAATGATCCTGTTAACTTTTGGCGTGGGTAATGCCCCACAAAACCCAGATTTACTTGAACAGCTACAAGAAGCGACTGAACGCGGTGTGATTGTGATGAACCTGACACAGTGCCTATCCGGTAAAGTGAATATGGGCGGCTATGCTACCGGTTGTGCTCTTGCTGATGCTGGCGTACTCAGTGGCTATGATATGACCCCAGAAGCAGCTCTCGCTAAGCTGCATTACTTACTGAGCCAAGACTTACCCACTGAAACAGTCAGAAGCTTAATGCAGCAAGACTTACGTGGTGAGCTTACTCACTAATTCGTCCATCAGCCTCTCTTACCTTAAAGCGAGAATCTATGATTCTCGCTTTTCTTTTTCCAGCCGTCGCTTTATGCCAGTCATCTATATCCAACTTCGGCATAACTTCATTCTTTCTCGTCTACACTTTCTGTTATTACTCTTTATACAGGCAAAGCTATGACGATGATCCTCCACGGTGCGTCCATTTCACCTTTTGTCAGAAAAATCATGCTAGCACTCGCGTATAAAGGGATAAGCTACGAGTTACAGCCACTTAATCCTTTTGTCGAAAAAGAGTTAGCTCAAAAGCGTCACCCGATGGGAAAGGTGCCCATCCTCGAACATAATGAGCTGAGCATTATCGATTCAACCGTTATTGCTCACTACCTCGATGACACTTTTCCTGTCCCCCCGCTTTACCCTGGTGATGCCGCATCACGAGCACAGATCCGCTGGCTCGAAGAATATGCCGACACACGACTAACCTCGCTCATTGGTGGAGTCATGTTTTACCAAAAGATTTTACGAGGTAAGATTCTCAACAAAGATATTGATGAGGAGGCGATTGAGCTCTGTATTGAACATCATTTACCACCCGTCTTAGCTTATTTAGAAGAACAATTGCCCGACAACGGTTTTGTTACTGAGCATTTTTCAATGGCTGAGATCAGCTTATGGAGTGTCATGCGAAGTGGGTGGATGGCAGGATTACGTTTTTCTAATTACCCTAAGCTCAATCAATACCTCAGCACCATAGAACAAGAGCCATGGGTTGCCAATTTGATCAGTGTTGAGGATCATGAAATGTCAGGCTTTTATTGCAAGCCCATTGTTATTGGCACCCAAGATTAAAACCTTGCTCTTGTTACAGCTGCTCGTAATCGAAACGGGCAATCTCATCAGTGTGGTTTGATGATTGATCACCTTCAAAATCACGCTTAAATTCTGCTTTTGATTTGAATTTGATTTCCCCCCCAACTTCTACGGACATATGTTCAGCTTGAACATTGTGGCGTGATTGGTAAAGCATAACCGCTTGTAAGGCTGAATCACGTTGCGCCTCCGTTAACACGGTACCATCTGGCCATTTACCAAGCTCAACAGCTGTAGAGATACGACGATAGATATCTGGTGTCATCGCTTTTAACAGAGTATCAAGATCCATATGATTTACTTTCCACGTTCATTGTTTAATTATTTTGCTTGGTATACCAGTTTCAGCTCAAGCTCGCCAAACATCCGTCGATAAAATGCTTAGGGGATCACACTACACTTAAAAATGGGAATCCGATTTCCTGTACAACTTCTGGTAAAATGGGACTTATCAGAGTTAATCGCACCAATAGCGAAAAACCAATCAACAAATTCGCCTTAGCCAGCCGCACAGGATCAACATAGCATTCGTATGAAGCATTCTTTTACAATCATTTCCAAGGTTATTTTTATCGTAATTAGCCTAATCGTTCTTTCTGGCTGCGACTTGAAACACCGATCGACAGATAGCCTGTGTAACAGTAACCCTCAACTATGCGCTGATACGAATCTGAATGATGGTCAATGCCGGCTGCAGCGCACTAGCTTAATCTGGCAACGATATGACGTGCTGAAAAATCCAATTGATGCTGAGAAGTTCAAAGAGCTTAAATTTACCTACGATTATCAAAAATGCTTAGAGTATGCGGCACGTATTGAGCCCACCGAATTAAAAGAACGAAAAACCAACCGTACTCGTGCGCTACTAAAGGCTTATGACTCCATTAAACGGCTCAACCTTGAACTTGCTGACTCCTCAGACCCAGACATTATCTACTATCGATGGAGCCAAGGTGACAGGAAGGCACTACAGCAATTTCTCAAACTCGAAGGGACACCAGCGCTAGAGACACCCGAGATGCAACTCGCGTTAGCCACTTTCTATACCGATAAAGACAAAGCAAAGACCATGGCTTTATTGCAGCGAGCATTAACTCTCTACGACAAAAACCAAAAAGTAAAACCTGAAATTATTCAAAGCCTAGCGACTATTTCTCATCAAGACGGCAATATAGACCATGCCTACTTATGGGCGATGATCGGTAATGAACTAAAAATACCGGTTAGCAGCCGTGAAAAGCTAATCGCGTTCTACCCAATGGACGACCAACAACGGGAAGGTCTTGATCGTAGAGCGAAACAAATTGCAAAAGCGATTAATCGCGGTGAGTATAAAATCAACATGGTGCGATAGCCGCACCATGTTCAAAACACTGCAAAGGTGAAAGTAAATTACGCCTCCCCCTTATCCTCTGGCACTTGAAACACCAACGAGACCGAATTAACACAATATCGCTCTCCAGTCGTTTGTGGCCCATCAGGAAAAACATGACCTAAGTGGCTGTCGCACTGCGTGCAGCGGATTTCAGTTCGAAGCATACCGTGGCTGTTATCCTCTAAATAGCGAATTGCAGCTTTATCCACTGGGGCATCAAAACTCGGCCAGCCACAACCTGAATCATATTTACTGTCAGAGCTAAACAACGGCGCATCACAACAAGTGCAACTATAGATGCCCGTTTCACGGTTATGTAAAAGTGTCCCTGAGAACGGCGCTTCCGTTCCCTGTTCACGACAAACTCGATATTGCTCATCGGTTAACTTGCCCTTCCAATAAGCATCTGATTTATCTGACATTAGATATCCTTATTATATTTATTTTGTTGTCACTTTAGAAAATGAGTTGCCAGTTTGCTGAGTGTGGCACATACTTTCCGCTCGAAAGGATTTTACATCTTCACGACTCATTTAAGCATATTTTAGCTGGGCTACGTGTTGATATTAAAAGTTAATAACGATAATGATGGATATTCATACAGCTCCTGTATACTTTTGCAGCGTTGTAGTGGGAATGTAAAAAAAAAACGAAATTTTTTTGACCTTACGCAATTTAAATTCGTTTTTCACTTGCAGCATCACATTTGTTTCTGTAATTTTACTACCAGTTATCTTTCATTAGAAATTAAGTTGTGGAGCAACTGAAATGACTATCAAAGTAGGTATTAACGGTTTTGGCCGTATTGGACGTTTTGTTTTCCGTGCATCTGTAGAGCGTAACGACATTGAAGTTGTTGGTATCAACGACCTTATCGATGTTGAGTACATGGCATACATGCTTAAGTACGACTCAACTCACGGCCGTTTCAACGGTACTGTTGAAGTTGAAGGCGGTAACCTAATCGTTAACGGTAAAACTGTTCGCGTAACTGCTGAGCGTAACCCAGAAGATCTTAAGTGGGATGCAATCAACGTTGACGTTGTTGCTGAAGCAACTGGTCTTTTCCTAACAGACGAGACTGCACGTAAGCACATCACTGCTGGTGCTAAGAAAGTTGTTCTAACTGGTCCTTCAAAAGACGCTACGCCAATGTTCGTAATGGGTGTTAATGACTCAACTTACGCTGGCCAAGACATCGTTTCTAACGCTTCTTGTACTACTAACTGTCTAGCACCTGTTGCTAAAGTTCTTAACGACAAGTTCGGTATCGAATCTGGTCTTATGACTACAGTTCACGCAACTACAGCAACTCAAAAAACTGTAGATGGTCCTTCAGCTAAAGACTGGCGTGGCGGTCGTGGTGCTTCTCAGAACATCATCCCATCATCAACTGGTGCAGCTAAAGCAGTAGGCGTTGTTCTTCCTGAACTAAACGGCCTTCTAACTGGTATGGCTTTCCGCGTTCCAACTGCAAACGTTTCTGTTGTTGACCTTACAGTTAACCTAAAAACTGCTGCAACTTACGAAGCAATCTGTGCTGCTATGAAAGAAGCATCAGAAGGCGAGCTAGCTGGCGTTCTTGGTTACACTGAAGACGCAGTTGTTTCTCAAGACTTCATCGGTGAAGTTCAGACTTCAGTATTCGATGCTAAAGCTGGTGTTGCGCTAACTGACAAGTTCGTTAAAGTTGTATCTTGGTACGACAACGAAATCGGTTACTCAAACAAAGTTCTTGACCTAATTGCTCACATCTCTAAGTAATGTAAGCTTTTAGTAAGAATAATAAAAGGCGGCGCTTTTAAGTGTCGCCTTTTTTGTATCTGGCGATCACCGCAATAGAAAACATGATTAAATTGAGCTTCTTCATTGGTAACTAAAGACTGAATTAGTCATATTGGTCGATGTATTTTTATGCTTTAAGCAGCATTTTACAGCTTTTATACTACCGTTCCGAGTTGAAAATACAAGAAAGACTAAAATTTACTTACAAATTTAACAAATATTTTTTATTTTTTGTTGATAATTTTTAAATAAAAATAAGTTTGACGACTTTTGATATTTTTTATCATTGCGTATCAACGTTAACAATAATGATATACCAAAGTGACTTTAAGAAGCTGAGTAATGGCTCGTATCACGCTATGCCAGCCTTGCCCCGCAGAAGGTTGCTTTGGTATATAAATCAAACAATTAAAGGATTGCCTGATGGACTTGCGTCAACTTTCTACACTTTCAACCTTATCTGACTCAGTTACTGTGTGTGAATATCAAGGCATAAAGATAATTCGCATTATCCACAATGCTGTTGAAGCGGGCATTTCGCTTCATGGCGGTCACCTCATCTGGTTCAAACCCACCGGTGAAAGCGATGTCATTTGGTTAAGCGAAAAAGCTGAGTTTGATCCAACAAAGGCTATTCGAGGTGGTATCCCTGTTTGTTGGCCATGGTTTGGTAAAGCAGCAACACCGTCGCACGGGTTTGCCCGCAATAGTGAATGGACATTAAAAGAGCACCGTGAAAATGAGCACGGCGTCATTGTGGCACTCGCATTAGAAGATAATGAAACCACACGTGAGATTTGGCCGCATAAATTTAACAACGAGCTGATTTTTGAAATGAGTTCAACCTTAAAGGTCAGCCTGACATCAACCAATACTGACACGTCCACTTGGCATTATGGCGGAGCGCTCCATAGCTATTTTGCTATCAACGATATTAATCAGACCCATACTACAGGCATGGGTACACACTACCTTGATAGCACCCAAGGTGGTAAAGCCTGTATCGGTGAAGAAACGCTACACTTTGCTCAAGAAGTTGATCGTGTCTATAGCCAACCAACAGATGTCATCACTATTCACGATACCGCTGGTCATCGCTCGCTTGAAGTGAGAAATAGCGGTCACAATGCAGCTGTTTTATGGAACCCTTGGCAAGCCCTGTCACAGAGCATGGCTGATATGGCAGACAACAGCTTTGAAACCATGGTATGTGTTGAATCAACACTGACTGGCAATGACAGCATCACCCTTGCGCCAGGTGAAAGCCACACATTAGCGACCGAAGTATTCGTCAAGCGTTAAGTAACCCTAAGCGCCTTACGATCAATTTTAAGGCGCTTTCCCCTAGCCCACATTAAATTAAGCAAGCATTTGAGAGTTAGCTTCAATCAATACCCAGCCATTACCATCAGGGTCAACAAATGTCGCAAAGCGCCCTCCAATAATGGTAACGATTTCAGACAACGGTACACCACGGCTACTCAGCTCATAATGCGTACTATGTATATCGTCTGTCTGTACGACTAACCCCTGTACAGAGCCAGCCTCCATTCCCCCAAACGGGATCACTAAGCTGATGGTTGTCTCGGCCCCCTTAGGCGCTAACTGAATCCACCGCTTATGATTATCAGCGTGATGATCACGTATCAGCTCAAACCCAAGTGCGTCTCTATAAAACTGTAAGGCTTCTCCTTGGTCAGAGACAGGAATTGAAACAGTGTCGACTCGTGAAATACTCATTAAACCAGTTCCCCCCAATCAATAGCACTTTTTTATCATAAGCTAAGGCATTTGATTTCGCGCACGAAATAAACATTATTCGTGCCAATGCAACGCCGTATTTAAAACAAAACACGGCTATTCATACCGATTTTTTCCACGATCAAACCGAAATTAAACAGAAAAACAGCCCTTTTTTAAAAATAACATCTTGCGCCAAGCATTCGCGCCAGTTTGCTCGTTTGCACAAACAAACGACAAGTTATTTAGCCAAAATGACTAGCTATGAAATAAATTTCGCAATATTCAACTAGCTATTTTTGCAAGCTAACCGCTCACATATCCGCAACTATTTAGTGATGTTTTTTTAAACATTCTCTCTTGCAGAACGCGATTTATAGGAGGATAGTAACAATAAGTACAAAAAACACTCACTTTGTGAGCGTGAAGTTGAAAGGGAAATTTAGTTTATAAACCAACAACTCATTGAAGCAAATTAATCAGTTAGGTCTAGTCTTAAGTTAAGAGGGATGTGAAAGTATTTTGTTTTCGTCCTTTCTAATTGATTAAAGAACGATTCAGGGGGCATACCATGAGTATTTTTGACCACTATCGTCAGCGCTATGAAGAAGCCAAGGATGAAGAGCTTTCACTACAAGAATTCCTTGAAATCTGTCGCAACGATCGCAGTGCGTACGTAAACGCAGCAGAACGTCTATTGATGGCTATCGGCGAGCCAGAAATGATCGATACCGCTCAAGATCCAAGTTTGAGCCGTCTTTTCTCTAACCGTGTAATCTCTCGCTACAAAACGTTTGAAGATTTCTATGGCATGGAAGATGCTATAGAGCAAATCGTCTCTTATTTAAAACATGCCGCTCAAGGTTTGGAAGAGCGTAAACAAATTCTCTACCTACTTGGTCCTGTGGGTGGCGGTAAATCATCTTTAGCTGAAAAGCTAAAAAGTTTAATGCAGAAAGTACCTGTATATGTACTCACCGCTGACGGCGTACGCAGCCCAGTAAATGACCACCCTTTCAGTCTATTTGATAAAACTGAAGATGGTGATTTGCTGAAGCAAGAGTACGGCATTCCTGAGCGCTACCTCAACACCATTATGTCACCATGGGCCGCGAAGCGCCTGCATGAATTTGGTGGGGATATAACTCGATTTAAAGTGGTTAAAGTCCGTCCATCTATTCTAGACCAAGTCGGTATTGCGAAAACTGAGCCAGGCGATGAAAACAACCAAGATATCTCGTCGCTTGTTGGTAAGGTTGATATTCGTCAGCTAGAACATTTCTCACAAGACGATCCAGATGCTTATAGCTACTCTGGTGCACTTTGTAAGGCAAACCAAGGCCTTATGGAGTTTGTGGAAATGTTTAAAGCGCCATTAAAAGTGCTGCACCCACTACTTACTGCAACACAGGAAGGTAACTATAACGGTACCGAAGGGCTTTCAGCCTTACCGTTTGACGGTATCATCCTTGCTCACTCGAATGAATCTGAGTGGCAAACGTTCCGTAACAATAAGAATAACGAAGCCTTCTTGGATCGTGTTTACATTGTTAAGGTTCCATATTGTCTACGCGTTTCAGAAGAGATAAGAATTTACGAAAAACTACTACAAAGTAGTGAGCTTTCTGCCGCACCATGCTCACCAAGTACGCTTGAGATATTGGCGCGATTTACCGTACTGTCACGCTTAAAAGAACCAGAAAACTCCAGCCTCTATTCTAAGATGCGTGTTTACGATGGCGAAACACTAAAAGACACCGATCCAAAAGCAAAATCTTACCAAGAGTACCGGGATTATGCGGGTGTTGATGAAGGTATGGCTGGTCTTTCAACCCGTTTTGCTTTCAAGATTTTGTCACGTGTATTCAACTTTGATCATTCAGAGGTGGCAGCTAACCCTGTTCATCTGTTCTATGTACTTGAGCAGCAAATTGAACGTGAGCAATTCCCGCAAGAGTTAGCTGAGAAATACCTTGAGCATTTAAAAGGATTCTTAACACCTAAATACGTTGAATTCATTGGTAAAGAGATTCAAACCGCCTACCTTGAGTCTTACTCAGAGTATGGACAGAATATCTTTGACCGCTACGTAAGTTATGCTGATTTCTGGATTCAAGATCAAGAGTATCGCGACCCAGAAACTGGGCAACTATTCGACCGCTCGGCATTAAATAACGAGTTGGAAAAAATCGAAAAACCTGCCGGTATCAGTAATCCGAAAGATTTCCGAAATGAAATCGTTAACTTTGTATTACGTGCTCGTGCAAGTAATGCCGGTAAAAATCCTAATTGGACCAGCTACGAGAAACTGCGTACCGTTATCGAGAAGAAAATGTTCTCGAATACCGAAGAGCTACTTCCCGTTATTTCATTCAATGCTAAAACTTCAACCGATGAGCAGAAGAAACACGATGACTTTGTTGCTCGTATGATGGAGAAAGGCTATACCCGCAAACAGGTTCGCTTGTTGTCTGAATGGTATTTACGTGTTCGTAAGTCGTCATAAAGACCGAGTGTTAATGGATGAATAAAGGGGGGAGCTTATGGCGCATTTCATAGACCGCAGGCTCAACGGTAAAAATAAAAGCACGGTAAACCGTCAGCGATTTTTACGCCGTCACAAGCAACAGATCAAAGAATCAATTGCTGATGCGGTAAATAAACGCTCGATTACCGATGTAGATAGCGGTGAGAATATAACCATTCCTTCCCGCGATATCAGCGAGCCAAGCTTTCACCAAGGCCGCGGTGGACGACGTGAAGTTGTCCACCCGGGCAATGACCAGTTCAGCCCCGGAGACCGCATTGAACGCCCTCAAGGAGGGGGCGGTCAAGGTGGTGCCGGTGAAGGACAGGCTAGCCCTGATGGTGAAGGGCAAGATGAGTTTGTATTCCAAATTTCTAAGGATGAATATCTCGATCTTCTCTTTGAAGATTTAGAGCTACCAAATCTTGAGAAAAACCAGCTAAACAAAGTTGTTGAATGGAAAACGTTCCGTTCGGGTTATAAGTCTGCAGGGGTTCCAGCCAATATTGCAATCGTAAAATCATTGCAAAACTCTTTGGCCCGACGTACGGCAATGACAGCAGCAAAACGCCGTCAGTTACGAGAGTTGGAACAGACCCTCGATTTATTGATGAATACTGAGCCCGCTCAGCCTTTTGAAGAAAAAAAGGTGAAGGAAGATATTCTAGCACTGAAGCAAAAAATCAGCAGTGTGCCGTTTATTGATACCTTCGATTTACGTTACAAAAATTATGAGCGCCGTCCTCAGCCCACCAGCCAAGCAGTCATGTTCTGCTTAATGGATGTATCAGGCTCAATGGACCAAGCAACCAAAGATATGGCTAAACGCTTCTATATCTTGCTGTACTTGTTTCTTAATCGAACTTATAAGAATGTGGATGTGGTCTTTATTCGACACCATACACAGGCAAAAGAAGTGGATGAGCACGAGTTTTTCTACTCCCAAGAGACCGGTGGCACAATTGTTTCAAGTGCTCTGCGGATGATGGATGACATCATTAAAAAACGCTATTCACCGGCAGAATGGAATATATATGCAGCGCAAGCTTCTGATGGTGATAACTGGGCGGATGATTCACCCGGCTGTAGAGAGCTACTGGATAAACAAATTTTGCCAGCCACTCGCTACTACTCTTACATCGAAATTACGCGGCGAGCGCATCAAACACTTTGGCGGGAATATGAAGCCCTACAAGGTAAGCACAGTAATTTTGCAATGCAGAACATCAGAAGCGTAGAAGACATATTCCCTGTATTCCGGGAGCTATTTAAGAAGCAAGTTAATTAATATCGCTTTAGGGGAGTGTGCTATGGAGACAACCACAAAGTCAAAGGCACTCAGTGACGGTCCAGATTGGACGTTTGATCTTCTCGATCAATATCATATAGAGATAAAGCGTGTAGCCGATCATTATCGGCTAGACGCCTACCCCAATCAGATTGAGATCATCACCGCTGAACAAATGATGGATGCCTATTCCAGTATTGGTATGCCCATTAATTATCATCACTGGTCATTTGGTAAACGTTTCATTGAAACAGAACGGGGCTATAAGCATGGTCAGATGGGGCTTGCTTATGAAATCGTAATTAATTCCGATCCCTGTATCTCCTATCTAATGGAAGAAAACACAATCACGATGCAAGCATTAGTAATGGCTCATGCTTGCTATGGACACAACTCGTTTTTCAAAGGCAATTACCTCTTTAAAACGTGGACAGATGCCAGTTCAATTATCGATTACCTCTTATTTGCACGGAAGTACATTACTGAATGTGAAGAGAAATATGGTGTTGAAGATGTTGAGCGCCTGGTTGATTCCTGCCATGCGCTAATGAATTATGGCGTTGACCGCTATAAACGTCCTGAACGTATTTCAATGGTCGAAGAAAAAGCAAGGCAGCAAGCGAGAGAAGATTACCTGCAAACACAGGTGAATGCTTTATGGCGAACGATTCCAGTTCAACAAGAAACAGAAAATGTCGCAGAAGAAATCCGCTTCCCGTCAGAGCCACAAGAGAACATTCTTTACTTCATTGAAAAGCATGCGCCTTTACTGGAGCCTTGGCAGCGTGAAATCGTCAGGATAGTTCGTAAGGTTAGTCAGTATTTCTACCCACAAAAACAAACGCAAGTCATGAATGAAGGTTGGGCTACATTTTGGCACTACACCATTTTAAATCATCTATATGATGAGGGACTAGTGACAGACCGTTTTATTCTTGAGTTTTTACACAGTCATACCAATGTCGTCGCTCAACCTGAATATAACAGCCCATACTATAGCGGTATTAACCCCTATGCACTTGGGTTTGCAATGTTCCAAGATATTCGCCGAATATGTGAGAATCCGACGGAAGAAGATAAGCATTGGTTCCCAGACTTTGCGGGTAAAGATTGGCTCGAAACCGTGCACTTTGCGATGGAAAACTTTAAAGATGAAAGCTTCATCAGTCAGTTTTTATCACCAAAAGTGATCCGTGACTTCAAGCTATTCGCCGTTGATGATGATGATAGGCACAACTATGTTGAGGTAAGTGTTATTCACAATGAAGAAGGGTATCGTACCATTCGTGAAAAACTCTCATCACAATATAACTTAAGTAATAATGAACCCAATATTCAGGTTTGGAATGTTGCTTTAAAAGGTGACCGCTCCCTAACGTTACGTTATGTACCACATAACCGTATTCCGCTGGCTAATAGCCACGATGAGGTGTTAAAGCATATGTATCGCTTGTGGGGATTTGATATCACACTTGAAGAGGAACTGCCTGATGGACGCACCCAAATTTTAGGGACTTGTCCAGTGCGAAATCAATACAACACCGAAATGTAATTCAACATTTAGAAACAAAAAAGCGAGAGCATTAGCTCTCGCTTTTCTTTAATTCTGTATTATTGCTCTTCTTCATATAAGTGGCGTGCAATCTCAAGACGGTTTGCATACCAAATTGCACCACTTTCTCGACCATATTGACGAATACGATCGGCAACAGCTTCAGGTTGCTGGTTATCGCAGTACGATTTCATATCACGGTAGAAGTTAAGCGCTAGCTCGCATGCTTCCTGATTCATGAAGTAGTAACCACCAACACGGGTGTAAATCTTACGCAAACCATTGATAGTTAACACGTAAAGCGTATTGCCCGATTTTTTCGCCAGACCTTGGTACATACGGTAATCGAAATAATTGAATGCACGGGCACGGCAGATTGCTTCACACAGTTCAGGATCATCTTTTCCGTATTTATCAACAATCTTTTTCACTTCTTGCACTAAAGCAGCTTTGTCTTCGCTATTCTCAACGAATTCAGCAAAGCTCTCTGCTTTTAGCAATGATTCACACTCATCAATAACATGATCAAGTAGTTGGCTCGACTCTTCATGGTTGCCCTTAACGGCATAACGCATGTAAACACTGCTAATGTCAGTACGTGCAGACAATAAGTCTTCCAGCACGCTCTGAACATCCTGTCCATCTAAGGTAATCAGTGTATCCAGAATACTTAAGCCCGAAGTATCCATGTAGTTGTTAACGCGTGTTGGTTTACCATGTTGAATCGTTAACCAGCCATCACGAGCAAGCCTTTGTAATACTTCACGCAGCGTTGTTCGAGTAACACCAATTAGTTCGGATAACTCTCGCTCTGCAGGTAAAATAGAGCCCTGAGGGAAGTGATTATTCCAGATACTTTCTATAATATATTTCTCAGCAAATGTTGCTGGGCTATCAGCCTTTATAACCATCTGATTAATTTCCAGTTGCTTCTTGCTATTTTTTTATTGACTCATCATACCACTAGTATGATTTGGTTGCCTACTTTAATGCGGATAGCGACCACCACGCACAAGGCTTTATACAGCCTAATCGACCATGATAACAGATAGATTCAGTTAATATCTTCAGACAAATAAACACTTACAGTATATGGACATACCATTCACATCCCCATTAATACTTTAATCTTTGCATCAACATCAAAAAACTTGATAAAGCTCAACGTATTTTGAAAGATGTAAGCATATATTTCACCCGCTCGTAGCAAACTCGTGCTTTTCACGCGTTTTTTGATGATTTTACACAATATTAAATAAGTTCATCTACTAGCACTTGACTGATCTAGATCACACGGTACAGTTAGCACGATCTGGGAGCTGAATGGATGCTGCTGCCTGCTTTAAGTTAAACACCATACATGTATGATTTTTAGCTTAGAGGGTCTCTACAGAACAATAACCGACACAATAATATAATGGTTATTCTGCTCTCGGACTACAAAAGGCAAAGTAGCACGCAGCTCATCTTTATGTTTATGCGTATATTTTGAGAGACTCGAAACATGGCTATTTCGCTAGGGAACGCCTTTATAAAGAACTTTTTAGGCAAGGCTCCAGATTGGTACAAAGTATCAATCATTGCTTTTCTAATCATTAATCCGCTCGTTTTTTTCTTCGTAGACCCATTTCTTGCCGGTTGGCTTTTGGTTATTGAGTTTATCTTTACCTTAGCTATGGCGCTTAAATGTTACCCTCTTCAGCCTGGTGGTTTACTGGCTATAGAAGCGGTGGCTATCGGTATGACCAGCCCTGAAATGGTTAAACACGAGCTTGTTGCAAATATTGAAGTGCTCTTACTGCTGATCTTTATGGTTGCTGGTATTTACTTCATGAAGCAGCTCTTGCTGTATATATTTACCAAAATACTGATCGGTATTCGCTCCAAAACGCTACTATCACTCGCCTTCTGTGTTATGGCGGCTTTCCTGTCGGCTTTCCTTGATGCACTAACGGTTATCGCCGTTGTCATTAGTGTCACAATTGGCTTCTACAGCATTTATCATAAAGTCGCCTCTGGCCAAGAGCCTCATGCCTCGCATGATCACACGTCTGATAGCAACATCCGTGAAGTTAGCCGCGATGACCTTGAAAACTACCGAGCATTCCTACGTAGCCTGCTCATGCATGCTGGTATTGGTACTGCTCTGGGTGGTGTCATGACCATGGTGGGTGAACCTCAAAACCTGATCATTGCAGACCAAGCTGGCTGGTTATTTGGTGAATTTATTCTACGTATGTCACCGGTAACAATACCTGTTTTCTTCTGTGGTATTTTAACTTGTGCCCTCGTCGAAAAATTCCAAATATGCGGTTATGGTGCTTTGCTACCTGAAAATGTCCGAAGAATATTAGTTGACTACGATAACGAAGAACGTAAACGCCGAACTAACATTGATTACGCAAAACTATGGATTCAAGTTGTTATAGCAGTTTGGCTCATTGTTGGCCTTGCCATGCACCTTGCCGCTGTTGGCCTAATTGGTTTGACGGTCATAATTCTTGCGACATCATTCACTGGCATCACTGAAGAGCATGCTCTGGGTAAAGCGTTTGAAGAAGCTCTGCCGTTTACTGCACTATTAGCGGTCTTTTTCTCAATCGTTGCGGTGATCATCGACCAACAGCTATTCGCACCAATCATTAACTTGGTATTGAGCCTTGAGGGTAATGCTCAAATGACCATGTTCTACATAGCGAATGGTCTACTCTCAATGGTTTCTGACAATGTATTCGTCGGTACGGTATACATCAACGAAGTGAAAACAGCGCTAGATAACGGTGTCATCACTCGTGATCAATTTGACATGCTAGCCGTTGCCATTAATACCGGTACTAACCTACCGTCAGTGGCGACACCGAATGGACAAGCTGCATTCCTATTTGCGTTAACATCGGCACTGGCACCATTGATTCGCTTATCATATGGACGCATGGTCTACATGGCGCTGCCATACACCATCGTCCTGTCTATCGTTGGTCTTGCCTGCATTGAATTTACGTTACTGCCGATGACCAACTGGTTTTATGATATGGGCTGGCTCACTCAGGCAACTGAAACCGCCATACAAATTGCACCGTCTACTGGACATTAATTGAATCTTTCGTAAAGATAAGTGTCAGTTATAACAAATCAAGGCCCTGAATATTCAGGGCTTTATTTTAAAGCTTCTACTGCCTATTAATGGCTCGTTCATCATATTAACTGGATATACACCATGCACTTTCTGTATACCTTTTCTAAAAGCCGTCTCTCGTGGCTTTTACTGTTTGCTTTTGTTGTGTTTTTTGAGGGCTGCGCACTGTTTTTCCAACATGTGATGAAGCTCGACCCTTGCGTAATGTGCATCTATGAACGTGTTGCAATGATGGGGATCGGTTTTGCCGCACTACTGGGAATGATTGCACCACAAAATGCCATTATTCGATGGTCTGGCCTTGCAGCATGGGGCTATACCGCTTACAAGGGACTTGAACTAGCCCAAGAACATGTGGGTTACCAATTTAACCCGTCACCATTTGCAACATGTGACTTATTTGTCACCTTCCCAGACTGGGCTCCTTTGAATAAATGGGTTCCGTGGATGTTTGAAGCGAATGGTGATTGCAGTAAAGTCGTATGGGAATTCCTTGGCCAGTCAATGCCGCAGTGGCTAGTGATCATTTTCGCAGCTAACCTTGCCGCTATAGCACTTATTGTTATTGCTCAGTTCCTAGGTACCAAGAAAGATTAAATACCGCCTAATGCGTAAAGATTAAAAAAGCGAGAAACTCACGTTTCTCGCTTTTTTCTGCTCAGGAAAATGCCTTCCACTAACCGTTTTTTAACGCATCAACGATAGGATAATCGGCTGGGCACAATGGATAGTTAGTAATATCACCAAGCTCAACCCATAACGCATTTTGATGACTTTTTAAAACGAGATCGCCCGCCAGCCAATGTGATAAGTAGCCCATCAAATGAACGACCTTATCGCCGTAATCAAAACGACTTTCGGCTAGAAATTGTCCTGTTTGGGTCTCAATCACCAACTCTTCAAATAGCTCACGTTGCAATGCTTGCTCCGGTGTCTCTTGCGGTTCAACTTTACCGCCAGGAAACTCCCACAACCCACCTTGGCTAGCATGGTCAAACCTCTGTGCAAGCAAATATTGTCCCGATTTTTTTATGACACCAGCCACAACCAAAATGACGGGTTTATCCGCGGTGTTATCCTTTGCTGTCATGTATTACTTGCCACAACATTGCTTGAATTTTTTTCCACTACCACATAAACACACATCGTTACGGCCCGTTTCCTTATAAGGGTTGACCGCTTGGGCTGCAGCGCCTTGCTGAATCTCATCAGCAGCCATTACAACTTCGGCTAGCATCAAAGGCAGTTGTGAATAAAGATCCTCAAGGGCTGGCATCCCTGTCACACCAGCTTCAGCCATTTGGCCCCGTGTGCCCTCTTCATCCATGATTAACATCAGTGTGGTAATCAATGCTGATAGCATTCGCATAGTGCCATCAGACATTGGCTGTTCAGCCCAATTAGGTTCAATGGCTGGCCAAACAGTTAAAAAACCTTCGGCAAAGTGAACCATATCATCCGTCAGCCCTTGTTCGGACTGCCAATTGACTTGCTCTGGTAATACAAACTCACCGGCTTTGATATGGCAATATTGCATTTCAAAGTGATTCAAGATCGTTCTTTTATCATCACTATTGATTACTACAGATTCATCAACTTCAACACCACCCGTTACCAATAGCGGTAGCCAAGTCTCAGGGTCTAACGGCTTTGGGTTGGCGTTAGCCGCCAATAGCGCACCTTCAATAAAAGTGGCTGGCATGCCTTCCCACTGTTCCGGTAGTGTCATTAGTTCAGTCATGGTGTTCTGTCTCATTTCATCGTTATTGCCGCAGATTATATACCCAAGTCAATCTCGCTGAAACGCACAACTTGATCATATTACGAATGTGTTTGAAAGCCTTCATCATTTCAGTAAGTTGAGTTATCTCAGTAAAACAACTAAAAATCGATAAAACGGTTGAATTCAATAGCGAATAGTGGCAAAAATGATGAAGTTTAAGCCAGCATCAGGATGCAAAGTAATATGTCAGGAGCCATCATTGCCGGAGCAAGCGGTCTCGTTGGAGACGAACTATTGCACCTTCTTCTTAGCCATCCGGCATTTAGCACTGTCTATTCGCTGTCTCGGCGCGAGCTTCCTTTCCATGGATCTAAGCTCACTCAGATTGTCCACTCAGAGCTTAGGATCACTGACTGGGAAGAATCCGCCCCAACACCTACGATTGGCTTTATCTGTTTAGGTACAACCAAAAAACAAGCTGGCAGTAAACAAGCACTAGAGGCAGTGGATTACCAACTCGTCAAAGAGGTGGCAAATACCATGAAAATGATTGGCGTAAAACACATTGTCGTCATATCTAGCTTATTTGCTAACCCTTGGTCGCCTTCTCATTATTTGCGCTGTAAAGGCAAAATGGAGAAAGCCCTCACTGCCATGAATTTTGAACATTGCGTCTTTATTCGACCCGGCCCCTTAAAGGGCGAGCGCAGTGCTCCACGTAAAGATGAACTGTTAGTACAAGGCATTTTCGACATCTTCCAGCCCGTCGTGATTGGCCCTCTTGCGAACCTCGATCCTATCCCTGCAGAACAAGTGGCTAAACGTATGCTAGCACTGTCTATTGCAGCAGAAAACGGAACACTTAAAGCAATCGAAGTGATTTCAGGAAAGATGCTATTAGACAAGCCCGCAGTTACCCACTAAAATCTCGCATCCAAACTAGGGGCAACTCCTAGAGACTATTCGACTACTTGTATCGAGAAGTGCAATGCGTGTAATTTTAGGCCCGATGGAAGGTGTACTTGATCATCTAATGCGGGAAATGCTGACAGAAATAAACGATTATGACTTATGCGTGACTGAATTCGTCCGTATCGTTGATCAGTTACTACCCAATAGTGTTTTCTATCGTTTATGCCCTGAACTACATCAAGGCGGGAAAACTGCTACCGGTACGCCGGTACGTGTACAATTGCTTGGCCAACATCCCGGCTGGCTGGCAGAAAACGCACATCGCGCAATACAGTTGGGTTCATCTGGCATCGATATTAATTTTGGCTGCCCCGCTAAAGCAGTTAATAAAAGCCGTGGTGGTGCTGTTTTATTACAAGACCCACAACGAATGTATGACATCGTTAAAGCCGTACGCAAAGCAACTGACCCAAGAAAGCCCGTTACGGCAAAAGTCCGTTTAGGCTGGGATGATCCTTCTCACTGTTTTGAAATTGCCGATGCCGTTGCACAAGCCGGTGGCGATGAAATCGTCATCCATGCCCGTACCAAGGTCGATGGTTATAAAGCAGACACCATTAAATGGGATCACATCCGTCAGCTTAAAGGCAAAGTAAATATCCCGATTATCGCTAACGGTGAAGTGTGGAACTATCAAGATGGCCAGCGTTGTCTGGAAACAACACAGACCGATGCCTTAATGGTGTGCCGCGGTGCGCTTAATTTACCGAACCTTGGGAATGTCGTTAAGCACAACGCCCCACCAATGACTTGGCCAGAGGTACTTCAGTTATTACTTCGCTATTCTGAGTATGAAATTAAAGGCGATAAAGGCCTGTATTATCCAAACCGTGTTAAACAATGGTTTGCTTATCTGCGTCATCAATACCCAGAAGCTAAAGCATTGTTTGTCGATATCCGCAGTTTGAATAAAGCCGCTCCAATTATCGATGTATTAAAGCATGCCTATGCCAATATACATCTTCGAGCGGTAAACGATTAATACAATGATTAATCGCATTTAGCTTTGCAGACAAACTATCCCCACAAAGAGAACGTAAAAACAGTCCTCTTTGTGGATGAGCTAAATGTATTAGTGGAAATAATTCACTTTACGTTGTAATGATGTCGCCCCTTGTTTGAGCTGATCGGCATTGTGATTCGTTTTTTCACTTAGCTCTTTACTACGTTGGTTTAAACTACTAATTTCATGAGCGTTAGCTGCTATTTCATGTGAAACTTGCGCTTGCTGCTCTGAGGTTGCCGCTATCGTTTCAGCTTGCAACGCAATATCTCTGACTTGCCCTGTTATTGTCTGTAAGGAGTCATCAGCAATATGTGCTTTTTCAAGTAACATAGTGGCATTTTCACGGCTATGACCCATCAGGCCAACAGCGCTCTGTGTTGATACTTTCAACTCTTCAATGATCAATACAACATCTTGTACAGAAGATTGAGTTCGATGAGCGAGGGTTCTCACTTCATCAGCGACAACAGCAAACCCGCGACCTTGCTCGCCTGCTCTCGCGGCTTCAATGGCTGCATTTAAAGCCAGTAAGTTAGTCTGCTCAGCTATATCATCAATGATCTTAGTAACCGATTGAATGTTTTCACTCTGCTTGCTGACCTTATTAATGGCTGTTGATGACTCACCTAGCAAGCTATTTAACTGACTAATGCCATCAGTTACATCATCGACACACGCACGGCCAGCTTGGGTCTCTTCGTCAGCATTGCGTACATTACTCGCAATCGTCTCCACTTGCGTGGCAATAGATTGCGCAGAGGTCGCAAGCTCTTCTATCGCCGACACCACTTGCTCGACCCGATCTTGCTGCTTATCCATCTGAATCAAATTTGACTTCGTATCTGTCGCGACTTGACTCGCCTGAGTTGACACATCACCGCTCGTCGTACGGATATCAGACACTAGCTCATTGAGCTGATTTGCCATCCCGCCCACGCTGTTGTTTAACCTTACAATCTCACTCTTTGAATTATCATCACCTTTAGCCACTTTCATGCTGACTTCACCTTTCCCTAAGCGCTCCATGAAATGGGTAAGGCTACTGAGCGGTGAAATAAGCTGATTGAGATACAGGCTAAGCAATAGAAAACTCGCCGCACCAATGACCAACGCAACAATAATGATGATTTTTAATAAATCTTGGCTCTGCTTGGTCACTTCGCTAACGAAGGTGCCACCAAGTAACTTCCAGTTCCACCCTGGCACTTCAGCAAATATAAGGTATTTTTGATCCGAGCGACCTTGGTTGTCCCACTGAAACAACAGCAGGCCATTAGCGGTTTCAAAAATAGCATCAAAAGGGCGCGCACCATCAAAATCAGTGATATCAATAATGGCAGGATCTTGTTCGGTAAATGTGGGGTGAAGTAAATACTTACCAAGTTGGTCTTCCTCATTATTTACAACGATGGTGTAACCCGTATCACCCCAACTGACGGTATTTAATGACGCGTAAATTGCTTGGGTCGCATCCGTTAGTGGTAAACCAACAAACACTACAATTGGATCACCCGACATTGAGTGGCGAACCGGAAAGTAAGAGGCTAAATACGTTTCACCAAACATGGTTACTTGTTCGGTATAGCTTTGACCTTGCCGTAGGCTTGTGTATGCCGGGTGCTGTGATCCAAGTGCCGTACCAACAACTCGTTCGCCGTTCTGATCGGTTAATGATGTGGATATTCGGATCCAATCATCACCAACAGGTGAAAATATCGTCGCAATTGCACCGGTATCTTGCGTAAAGGCATCTACAATCTGATTATTGTTAATCAGGCTTTCACCGTTAATGGTGATATCTAATACGCTATGGCCATGTAACACCTGAGTATTACTCTCCGCAGTCACCCCTTGTATATAGCGATGGCTAAACGCTGAAGACAGAGACTCTAATGTCGACAAATAGCTGTCGTATTGCCCAGCAACCGTTCGGGCAATCGCATTAAGCTGACTTTGATGGCTATCGAATGTGTTTTCTAAGTAAGAATTGTATGCAGAGCGATAGACCAGCGTGGCTGTCGTGGTAAAAGCTGTAATTAAACACAACATAATCACGAGCCTAAGCTGCAAACCAACACTGGCATTTCTAAATTTTTTCAGCATAATTTCTCAAAATGAGGTTAGTAACGTCCATAACAAGTAAGATAATGAATTCCATTTCCTTAGCTTTTAGCGGCTGAATCTATCGATAAATTCAATTAAAAAACATCAGAGTTGGCTTTATTATGTATGGAGTTATTGCTGATATTAAGATTATTAATAGGCTGTTTATAATTGCCTAAAATCGCAAATTTATTTGGCAGGACGTTTATGCGTAAGTGTTTATATGCGTTATAACACGACACTCCGAAACGTTATTCTTGATTTAAACCCAGTTCTTTCTGCTTTCTTTTTGTCAGCCCTAGCGAGACAATCCGATGAGACTCTCGGAGGTAATACATTAACGCCTCATCTGTTTCTTGCGAGCTTTCGTAATGCTGTATCCACTTCATTCCGCGAGAAGCAAAATAAGGTGCTGGTTTATAGCCACTATGATCGCTTAAAAAAACGTAATTAAGATCAGATACTTTAAAGGTGAACGCCGGACGACTATTGTTTCCCCAGCCACCAATAGCGAAAACTTTATCACCCACTTTCCAAACATGGGAATTGTTCCATTGCATCACATACGTTGTAGCAGGTAATTCACGGCAGAACGCATTGTACTCGTCATAAGTCATAGTTATCCCCTCCACCTAACGTTAAACTAAAAATGGCGCCATATAAGGTGTAAATATACCCCCCTCTACGAACGCCATTATCATTTGCTATGTTTGATTACTTAGAATCAGCACGGCTCATGAATTTATTTTCAGAGGTGTTGATCTTAATCTTTTCACCATTTGCAATATATTCAGGTACCTGAACAGACAAACCAGTAGAAAGAATCGCAGGCTTAGTACGAGCACTCGCCGAAGCCCCTTTGATAGAAGGATCGGTTTCAACAATCACAAGTTCAACCGTTGCTGGTAATTCGATAGCCACAGGAGAATCGTCAACAGTTAGTACTTGAAGACCTTCTGTCTCTTCGGTGATGAAAAGTAGCTCTTCTGCAATAGACGCTTTATTGAAGTTATAAGGCGTGTAATCTTCATTATCCATGAAGACATACTCATCACCATCAATGTATGAAAAAGTAACTTGATGGCGACGGAAATCTGCAAGCGTAATCATCTCATCAGCTTTAAAGCTTTCGTCAGCTTTCGTACCTGTTGCTACATCATAAAGACGCATTCTGTATAGGCTAGCGCCAGCACGACCACTAGGCGTTAGCTTTTTAATTTCTTTAACAAGAAATACTTTACCGTTATGCTCGATAGCTGCAAACTTTTTAATCTCACTTGCCTTTGGCATGATCATTTTTCCAAAAATAAATTGTGCAGTGAAATTACCATGAACTGGATTTTAGGCAAGTATTGAGAGTGTGAAATTCCCGTTTTTTCACCAAAAAAATGGCTATAAATCGGCTGCTTTCAGCCAAACTATAACCATTTCTCGGCGGAGATTGAATAACGTATAAATCGGTGGCTCTAACAGCCAACTATTTGCGATTAGGATGATTCAAAATTTCCAAGAATTAATTTTTGTTTCTATGAATCATGAGAGAGTCCAGCAATACCAATGGGTTCATGACTTTCTCAACAAAAAGCCTTTCTCTAATCAAAAACTGAGAAAATCACCCCGAAATTCTCAACTATCCCATCAAGTCGATCAAAGCAATTCTCGACATTTTGTTGCTAACCAGCGCTCTGCGATACAAGCAAGCAAGCAATCCTCCGTTGCATCATACATGCCTCTCATACAACCACATACAACCACAACTCTGCGTAAGAAACTTTTGGACAGAAATGAGCTAGCCCTACCTTGAATAAGTTAAGCTAAAAATCATTAAGCTAATTTTTTATTTAGTTTAAACACAATGGGGCAAAAGCTAGCTACGCCTTCATACAGCCATTAATCAGACTGCCTTACACCAAAATCCTCATCGGGTAACTCACTGTCAAACATATTAATACCACGACGGTGGTCTATCAGTGCCAATAAAGCGACGTGGAAACAATTCTCACACAAATCTAAATGATGAGAAATACCATCATTTTTAGAGCCATAGCCCCAAGAGGCGGTTAGCTCGCCTACCTCTTCAACTCTTGCGCCATCGCAGTCAATCAAAACGCTAGCACCACAGACGTCACAACGACGGTCAACAACGACCTCGACCTGTTTTAAACCGTAAATTTTCATGTCTACTATCCATATCTGAGCTCACGTTTCATCAATAGTAAACCAATCTCCCATTGAAAGCTTAATGGGGGAAATCTTTGTTACGGTGATATACCCGCCAGCACGAAGCTGGACATTTTCGTGTTTAGTGCCCCGTCAGCAAACCTCTGGACAGGTTTAATCCGACTTACACATGAAGCCAAAGCAGCAGTCTAACGGCTTATAGCTATAGACACACCTTCATTAATGAACTTAAACAACAAGGATATGCAGAGGCCAATATCGCACAGTTGGTTGGTCACTCCGTTCAAAGTCAGACATTTAACAGATACGGAAAGAAGTGTGCACTAGACAAGCTAATGCCGATCGTTGATTCTCTTGCATATCCCATTAAAGAGATATAAATCAACTCACCCCAGCCAATCTCAGATAATAAAAAGTAATCTATAGTTTATATTATAYTTAAATAAAGTAACTATTAAACAACGACTAAAGAGTAGCTTCCTCAATATTCATTTCAATTCATTTTAAAAAGATGAAAAGTACAACTAATGGTTATGAGGAATACTTTAGTAACTGAGGACAAAAAGTGATCACAGTCAATCAGTGAGAATTGCTAACTTGATTTTGTCCCGATCCGAACCAGAAAACACCAGAAAACCCGACTTCGTTAGAAAGTTTTGGACAAAAATGAGCTAGCCCATCAGCTAACTCGAAGCTGGATCCCCCAGTTAAAAGTTATCTTCAAAGTAAAATATTTGCATTAATTTTTATAATGTGATTTTCAGAGAAATCGTGGCTCAATGACAGATTTACACTTTTTACATGGAATAAATATACCGATAATACACTTTTTACATGGAATAAATGTACCGATAATACACTTTTTACATGGAATAAATGT
>NZ_JAKJSJ010000010.1:0-252049 GCF_050336715.1 Photobacterium makurazakiensis | reverse complement strand
CGATAAACTATTTCCATCAACTGTAAACCCAGGCTTATGTTCAGCATATATTTTTTGCCAATCAAGATCATCTGAATTGACCCAAGTTAAAACATAATCGACATCAAAGTCACAATCATACGCAAGCCTATTATCCACAATTTCTGACAAATTTGAAACTCGACCAGGTTTTAATATATTATGTTCATCTAAGGTTCTTTTCCAAACCTTTCTAGAAATAGGATTAGGTGAGGGTGACAATATAAAATCGTCAAAATCTTTCCAAAATTCAATCATAATATGAAAACTTGAGTGATTATTTGAATTTTCGACAATGATTAACGACCGCTGCCTTGTTCCCATTAAAGCTATATCAATGCTTAAATTATTGAATGTCTTCCCTGATTTTTTCTTAAGAATGTAGCCATTACTATAAGATAATTCAAAAAGGCTTTTAAGGAAATAAATTTCATTCCCTTTTAATGTACATAAGGTAGTTAAACCATTAGTTTTCTCAAGAAAGAAAAATTTATTTAAACTTTTAAATAATGAAATAAAATGAGACTTTTCCTCAAAGATTGTCAAATTTTCGGGAGCTTCAGTCTCATCAAGAGAAGATTTTTTAAATGATAACTCATTATGGTTTAAAAAATAGAACCTTGAAGCGCTTAGTAAGTGCTTGACTTTTTTATTTATTTTATTTATTAATAACTTCATTTTAATAACTTACTATTTATAAATTAATTTTTTACTCTATCATATTAATCAGCTTTATAACAATAGTAACTGATTTAGACATAGCTACTCTAATTAAAGACTTCTTCAACAACCCGTTTTGTAGAATCGCCATCCTCGTATGGATTATACAGCTCATTGAACCCTCGGTTAAGTGCCTTTTCTGGCATATTTCTCATCACCGAAACAAGTTCATCTATTGTTTCACATATTGGACCTGGTAACTGACTTTCGACATCAATGTAAAATCCTCTATTCTCATTTTCATATTGACTTCTGTCGTACATAAAAAAGAGGATTGGTCGCTCAAGTAGTGCGTAGTCAAAAAATACACTCGAGTAATCTGTTATCAATATATCCGAGATTAAATACAATTCATTAACATCATTGTATTCAGATACATTTATAAAAAATAAGTTATCTTCAGCGGTTTTAGTAAAATAATGCCCACGGAAAATAAAGACGTATTCTTCTCCAAATTCACTTAAGAATTTTTCATCTTCTAATCTATTGTCGAAGAAATGGCTATTTATTTTTGATGAAAATTGATTATCTCTCCAAGTTGGAGCATATAACACAACTTTTTTATCAGTGCCTATATTTAAGGAGTTTCTAATTCGATTCTTTTCTTTTTCATTATGCTTGTTGTTCACGAGGTAATCGTTTCTTGGGTAACCTAGTTCTAAAATGATTTCTTTCTGTATTTTAAAGCTGCTATAAAAGCACTCAGTGGCATATCTACTTGGCGATATAAATTTATCATATCTAACAGAATCTACATGGTAACCATACTTTAGCCCCAAAAGGCTATTTATAGCATTAGCTCCTTGACTAATATCATGACCCAACTTTTTAAGAGGGGTTCCATGCCAACATTGAATATATTTTTGCTCTATTTTTTTCTTTATACGAAAGGGCAAACGGCAATTCGTTACCCAATATTTCGATTTAGCATAAACTTCATCGTATTCTTTTGTGCCATAAAGAACAAAACTTGTATTTTTGTTCTTTATAACTCGTTCTTGTGACGCATTATCACGTTTATCAAGTACCCAGATAAATTTATAATTTTCAGAACCATAATCATCAATTATTTTTTTATATATTGCGTAAGGAGAATCGGAGATATTCCTTCCTTGGAAACACTCAAATACAATAGTTTCATTTTCAATATTTATTCTATTATATTTCAATGAGAAAATCATTTGTGATACATTTACCACAATAAATTTAGATACAAAATCCAAATAACTATTTTTTGAAAGAAAACGTTTTATATATGATAGTAAGTTCATATCAACTCAATTATTACAAGTGTATAAATGCTACAGTAAGCAGCCTTAATGCTAAAAAGTTCATTTTATATTACTCATCTACTTCATCCAAGAAATCATCTAGATATTCTTCATCAACAGGCTCTTCGTCTAAGCTTTTACTGCCGTGGGCACGGAAGTTCTTGTTTTGTATGTAAGCATCTCGGGTAAAGATATATGGATCAGGCGAGTCGCTCAGTAACGCTTCTTGCTGTACCAGTGCTGCGCGGTCTTCCATGCCTTCGAAAGCCCACTTGCCTAGGCCTTGCCAAAAGTTAAGCAGGGTAAGTGGAAAATATAAGCCGTCAACGGTGTCGCCAACGCCTTCACGTAACGTGACTGGACCATACAGTGGAACCATAAAGTATGGGCCGTTACCTACACCGTAGTAACCCATTGAATCACCAAAGGCACGTTCTGAAGGTTTACGGATATCGGCAGCAGACGCAATATCAATTAAGCCCGCAATACCAAAGGTAGTATTGATCCAGAAGCGGTTAAAATGCGTAACGGCTTGCTCACCTTCTAGCATGATGATGCTGTTTACCATGCTGGCAGGTTCATCAAGATTAGCTAGGAAGTTTTTTATCCCCGTTCGCAATGCTGACGGCGTGTAGTCGACATAAGCCAGTGAAACTGGACGGGCTAGATATGGGTCTAGGTAGTTGTAGTTAAGATCCCACATCGCGCGGTTAAAGCCTTCGAGCGGATCATATACGCCCGATACATTGTATTCGCCACCGCTGGCCTCAAGCTCTTCGTAAATTTCCGCTTCAAGCTCTGCATCGGTTTCATCATCAAACGCACTATTACCATTGTAACTATCGTTGTTACTGACGTTGTCATCGTAGCTGACGGCGCTACTCTCTGCATTCACGACAGCTACGGTGTCGATGACGGCAGTCTCTTCTTGAGGCGGCACGATTGATTGCACCTGCGGTTCTGCGGTGATGGGCTCTATCTTTGATTCACGCGATTCCTCACGCGATGAGCCTGCACACGCTGTTAAAGCGAGTACGCTAAAGAGTACAATATGATGTTTTCTGCTCAATGCCTTATCCATAGCGATGTGATTGTCTCAATCCTTTGATTACACACATATACATAACACTCATACCAACCACCATACAACCTTTCCCGCGATACATTATGACGAGTACCCGTAAATATAAAACAGGCTGAATACTACAATAGTATTCAGCCTGTTAACAATTTACCAGTTTATGGTTTGGGGCGCAGCACTAATTTGTTATATCAATACTGCTTATCAATGGTTACGTTAGCAGAGCCGCCTAAAACAACGACATCACTCTGGCCGTACCAATCGCCCTCTTTGCTCATTAAGCTACCATCAGCATCGATACGTGCTTTGATAATATACTCAGGCAATGATGTCATTGGACGCTCAGGGATCATGCTATCGTTATCATCCAGCGTTAACGTTAGCGGAAAGGCTGATAACGGTAAACGCTTCGCTGCAATCGGCATTGGTGCACCGTCAGAGGAGTGGACAGAGACAAACACCAATCCTTGTGGCGGTAGTGTAACATTCGGTGCTAATTCGACTGTTACAGATACCGAGGTTGCGGTGTTTTCACCTTGACTCTGCTGCGCCTGCGCACGTTCAATACTGCGATTTAACATTTCAGCGCGCGGATCATCTTCACCCACCAGCTTTTTCATCATGGTCCAATAAGCAACAGCTTGTTCGTAATCGCCTTTTTCAAACGAATCAAACGCTAGCAGAGACATTGCTCGTAGGTTGGTATGATCTTGCTGAATCACCGTACGTAATAACAAACGAGCTCGCTCGCTCTGCGCTGGGTCACCAATCATCATTAGCGTTTGCGCGTAGCTTAACTGTACTTCGGTGTTATTTGGATCTAAACGGAAAGCACGCTCAAGCGCTTCCTGTGACGTGTTAGCATCGCGGTTCGCCATACCAATACGACCCAATAGCAACCAGCCAGTGGCATCATCAGGATTGTCGTGTAAACGCGTACGCAGTGCTAGCGTAATATCGTCCATCTCTTGATCGCTTAGCGGGTCTGCACCCTGCTCATCCATCAAGCGTTGAGACAATTCAGGCAAACGTGAAACGGTTTCTTTCCATGCAATAACTTTATCAAGGCTACCTGTTTGCATGTACATGCCATAACAAACAAACACCAGTACTAACAAACCAGGGATCAGCATTACCGGACTAACCGTGCTTTTAGCCTGCGCTGCTTGTGCGGGTACATCGTCTAACAATGATTGCTGAAGCTCGGCAACTAGCTCATCTTGGTTTACCACCAAGCCTTCGCTGTTTTCTTCTTTCAGTTCATCCATGCGGTCTTTAAAGAACGCTTTATTTAGCTCGTCTCGGCTTTCGTCGTCATTTTGTTCTTTACCCTTATACATAGGTACAACAAACAACACGCCAGCAATCAATACCAAGAAGGCTGTGATCATCCAAAACAAAGTCATTACTTCACCTTCCCATCTTGGCGGGTTACTGTTTCTTGCTGTTCCATTTCTTTCATCAAGGCGTTAAGACGCTCTTGCTCGTCATCTTCCAGCGGTGATGCTTCAACGCGCACATCTGTTGCTTTACGCGAGCGAACAACGAGAACAGTAAAACCAATCACAATAAACAAGAGAGGACCGGCCCACAGGATAATGGTCGACGCCATGATTGGTGGGTTATAGGTAACAAAATTACCGTAACGCGCAATCATATAATCAACAACATCTTGCTTGCTCTTACCTTCATTCAGCAAATCAAAGGCTTTAGCACGCATATCTTGCGCCAGTTCAGCATTCGAGTCTGCGATATTGTTATTTTGGCACTTCGGGCAACGAAGTGTCATGGTCAACTCACGAAAGTCTTTTTCTTGTTGTGCGTCTTTAAACTCTAAAATATCAATGGCTGCTACCGCTGGCGTGGCAGATATTGTCATCACACCAAAGCCAACACCTAGCGCTAGAATAGGGCCAAGCAGTAGCTGAGCATAACGCCGAGAAAGTTTAATCATCCCTTCGCCTCCTCAATCATGGCATCGTACATTGGCTTGAGTTTATCATTCCAATTACGGTCATTCACATCACCAACATGGCGATAGCGAATAATGCCATCAGCATCAATCAGGAACGTTTCAGGTGCACCGTATACGCCTAAATCCATACCAAGCATACCGTTGCCGTCAAACAAGCTATGAATATACGGGTTACCCAATTCATTTAGCCAACGCACTGCTTTTAAGCGTTCGTCTTTGTAGTTCAGGCCAATAATCTTAACGCCTTCACTGGCCAACTGGTTCAAGTAGGTATGCTCGGCATAACAGGTCGGGCACCATGTCGCCCATACGTTTAACAGTAAAGGCTCACCAGTAAAGATATCTTGCTCATACAGCTTGCCAGCTTCAACCAAGTCTTCTAGCTTGAATTCTGGTACTGGCTTACCAACTAAGACCGACTCCAACTTCGTTGGATCATCGCCGCCTGCATTGCGGCTTAGCTGGTTCATGAACATCAAAACCAGCCCCAAAAAGAAGATCAGCGGAATAAAAAGTAACTTCTTGTTCATCAGTTCGCTTCTGCCTTTTGTTTAGCCGTTGCCGACTTACTATCCGACTTAGCCGTTTTGCGGAAACGGTAGCGCTTATCGCTTATCGCAAATGCACCGCCCAACGCCATCAATGCTGAACCAAACCAAATCCAGTTAACAAATGGTTTGAAGTAAATACGCACTGCCCATGATTTACCATCACCCAGCTTTTCGCCCATAGCAATGTATAAATCACGAGTAACACCACTATCAATCGCGGCCTCTGTCATCATTGAACCCGCTACCGTATAGAAACGCTTCTCAGCATGCAGAGTAGTGACTGCTTTGCCGTCACGAGTAATGTCGAAATCGGCAATGTAACCGTCATAGTTAGGACCATCGGCATCACGCAGACCGGCAAAGTAGAAGTCATAGCCTTGAACATTCACTGATTCACCAGGGGCCAAACGTACATCGCGCTCGATGTCATAATTCGACACTAAGGTAATACCGATAACGCTGACAGCTAAACCGATATGGCCCAGTACCATCGCCCAGTGGCTACGGCCTAGTTTACCCAGACCTTTTACGAAGGTATGACGGTGCGTGGCACGCTCATAAAGCTCAAAGCCATGCATTACAACAATCCAAGTTGCCATTGCCATGCCTAGTACAGCCATTGGCTCAAGGCGCTGAGTAAACAGTTTGATCGAGAGGAAAGCAAAAGGCAGTGTCACCGCACCTGAGATCATCATCTGCTTGCTGATGCTAGAAATGCTATCTCGTTTCCAACGCACCAGTGGACCGATACCCAAAATAAAGGCAAATGGGATCATCAACCAAGTAAACAAGGTATTGAAGAATGGCACACCAATCGACACAGAGCCTAAGCCAATTTGTTTATGTACCAGTGGTAGCAATGTACCAATCAGCACAACCAATAGCGCGGCAACCAATAATAAGTTATTGGCTAATAGTAAATTTTCACGAGAAAACAGGCTGTAGTTACCACGAGAGCGAATCTGCCCACCACGTAGTGCATACAGTAATAGCGAGCCACCGATCACAACAACCAGGAAGCCAAGAATAAACATGCCACGCGCCGGATCAGAAGCGAATGCGTGAACCGATACCAAAACACCAGAACGAACCAGGAACGTACCCAATAGGCTCAATGAGAAAGCTGAAATCGCTAGTAGTACCGTCCATGCTTTGAACGTACCACGTTTTTCTGTCACGGCTAATGAGTGCATTAATGCCGTACCCGCAAGCCAAGGCATGAAAGAAGCGTTTTCTACTGGATCCCAGAACCACCAGCCACCCCAGCCAAGTTCGTAGTAAGCCCACCATGAACCTAGCGCGATACCTAGTGTTAGGAATGACCATGCAGCAATTGTCCACGGACGTGACCAACGCGCCCAAGCCGTATCAAGACGACCTGTCATTAACGATGCAATAGCAAAAGAGAATGCAACAGAGAAACCAACATAACCCATGTAAAGCAATGGCGGGTGAATGATCAGACCCGGATCTTGCAGTAGTGGATTCAAATCTCGCCCATCAACCGGGAAGAATGGCAATGTACGGTCAAATGGGTTTGACGTCACAATGATAAACAGGAAGAAGCCAATGGCGATCATGCCCATCACAGACAATACACGCGCTAATGATTCAAGTGGCATGCCGCGGCTATAAATTGCCACCGCTACTGCCCAGCCCGCTTGGATCAAAGCCCAAAGCAGTAATGAACCTTCATGGCCACCCCATACTGCAGAGATACGATAGTACCAAGGCAACATGGAATTCGAATTACTCGCCACATAGGTGATCGTAAAGTCGTTGGTGTAAAAGCTCCAGCACAGAATAACGAATGACACTAATGTCATTGCGAAGATACCATGTGTTAGCGGGCGAGCCATGCGCATCAGGGCTTGATTACCCACTGTTGCGCCGTATAAAGGATAGACAGCAACGAGGATCGACAGACCCAGCGCCACTATCAAACTAAAATGGCCTATTTCAGCAATCATTATTGTGTACTGCCTTGTAGTTGTTTATCAGTATATTGCAGTGGCTCATGCGTTTTTTTCATTGCCTCTGCAACTTCTGTTGGCATGTATTCTTCATCATGCTTTGCAAGCACTTCATGAGCGACAATTGTTGTTGGATCAATCAATTCACCCTGTGCGACGATACCCTGACCTTCACGGAACAGATCCGGTAAAATACCGTTGTATCGAACAGTCACTGAAGGACCCACATCAGCAACATCAAAGCTCACTTCAAGTGATTTAGGATCACGATTTACGGAACCTTCAACCACCATACCGCCGATACGCAAGCGTTGACCAACATACGGTTTTGAACCATCAGCTTTACCGTTTACGAGTTCCGTCGGGGTATAGAACAAATCCATATTTTGATTAAGTGCATACAGCAATAGACCGATTGTTGCACCGAGGCCAACGACTAGCGCCAGTACCAACGTCAGGCGCTTTTTACGTCTCGGGTTCATAGTGTGTTCTCCAGTTTTTCCGCTTCTTTAATGCGCAGCTCGCGCGCAATTTTATTCTTAATTTCCGCTGATATGCGACGCTTGGTGGTCAGACTAGCAATAATCAGCCAAAGCAGCATACCAAATGAAATGCCATAGGCAGCCCAAACGTAGGGGGCATAGCCACCCATCGCTAAAAAGTCACTAAAAGAATCAAAATGCATAGGGGCCTCACTTCATCAATTCACGCACCCAAGGGCGGTGGCTTTCACGGGCAATAATTGCGTTTCGTAGGCGAACCAAAGTCAGTGCACCAAAGAAACAAGCAAAACCAACGATGTTTAACAGCAGCGGCCAGAGCATACTGGTGTCCATCGATGGCTTATCAAATTTTGTAATCGTTGCACCTTGGTGCAGGGTATTCCACCACTCTACTGAAAAGTGAATGATCGGCAGGTTGATCACACCAACCATCGCCAAAATACCCGCGGCTTTTGCTGCCGTTTTTTGATCGTCAAAAGCGTTATATAACGCAATAACCCCAAGGTAGAGGAATAACAGGATCAATTCTGATGTTAGGCGAGCATCCCATACCCACCATGCGCCCCACATCGGCTTACCCCAAATCGCGCCCGTTAATAGCGCTATCACGGTAAACACAGCACCTATAGGTGCCATTGCCAGTGCAGCAAGATCAGACAGGCGTATCTGCCAAACGATGCCAATAAATGCAGCAATCGCCATCGACATATAAGCTCCCATCGACCAAATGGCTGCAGGCACATGCAAATAGATGATTCGGAAACTGTCACCTTGCTGATAATCTGTCGGGGCAAACATTAGCCCCCACACCGATCCAATCAAGATGCAAACTAAGGCTATGATTGAAAACCAAGGCAACAAGGTACCGCACAGGCGATAGCAATTTTCTGCTTTTGCGTAGGGATGTAACCACTTCCACATAATTCTGCTCTACTCATGTAATAGTTATAAGTACGCTTGCTTAACGGTGTTTGGTTTCTCCAAACAAGATAAAACTTCACCATTAGCAACGTTAATCATCATTATTTTTTGCTGACCCATCAGATTGAGGCAGGAATAAGCCCCTACTTATCCAGATCGACCAAGCAAGTTAAATACTCCTTAGGGGGTATTCAAAACAATAACGCCAGCTTCCTTGTTCTTGCTCAAATTGTCTCATGAGTTCCGGTCTCATGAGACAAAGCTAATTACACTTAATTGTAATCATATATTGCACATTGATGTCTTATTATTGAACACTTATACGTAATGACGCTGCCACAGCAAACGGAGACAAGGTCGCCGAACCGACTAACATCGCCCCCATCAGTGCCAATTGCCCATTGTAAGGCATACCTAAACTGGCTGCATCGATGGCAGAGGTTGCGAATATAAGCACAGGAATGTACAACGGCAATATGAGCAAACTCAATAAAACCCCACCTTTTCGCAAACCGACAGTCAATGCGACACCAATGGCGCCTAGAAAGCTTAAAGTCGGCGTACCGATAAGTAGCGTAAGCACCACGGCTTTCCAAGTTGCCCAATCTAATGACAGCAAAATCGCCAATAACGGGCTGATCAACAGCAGTGGCACACCGGTTAATAACCAATGCGCGATCATTTTAGCAAAAGCCAGTACCGGTAACGGTGTTGGCATCAGCAGCATTTGCTCTAGCGAACCATCAACAAAATCATCACGAAACAACCGCTCCATCGATAGTAAGGCCGCTAATAATGCCGCAACCCAGACAATGCCCGGTGCAATCCTTGCCAGTAAATTCGGCTCTGGCCCCACACCTAACGGAAATAAGGTGATCACAATAATAAAGAACCACAGAGGGTTAAAAACATCCGCCTGACGCCGGAATGCAATCAACAACTCTCGACGAATAACTTGTGTTAAAGCGCTTAACATCATCCCTACCCTACTGCCCCAATTTTATTTTTCTTAAATGGTTGCTATCAGCAAACATGTCTTGGTGGGTAGTTAAAATCACAATGCCACCTCGCATTACATGGGAAAGGAAAAGTTGCTCAAGCACTTTTACCCCTTGTTTATCAATCGCCGTTAGTGGTTCATCAAGAATCCACAACTTATGGTTACTCAGCCATAAGCGCGCCAATGCGACACGTCGCTGTTGTCCGGCAGACAACTGACCTGCTGGCACATCTTCTCGCCCAGCCAAGCCAACCTGCGCAAGTGCTTGCCACAAGCTAGTATCGCCGCTGACTTTAGGCTCTCCGGCCAAGTCACTACCTTCGTTGCTCACGTGCATGGTTTCAAAAAAAGCTAAGTTTTCAAAAGCCGTCAGCTCACGCTTAACCCCAGTTTGATGACCTAGAAATAATAAATCTTGGTGGTAATCTTCACGTGCCGTTTCAATATTTTCATTGTGCCAACATACCTTTCCGCCATCTGCCCGTCCGAGCCCTGCAAGTATACGCAGCAAGGTTGTTTTACCTGCACCATTGTGGCCTTCAATCTGGACAAGTTCGCCAGTTGATACCGAAAAATGCAAATTCTCGAACAGTACCCTTTCGTCTCGGGTACAACTTAACTCTTCAACAGACAACATAAAAATGATGTATCCTAAGTGACACAATTAGGCTTGCATAATACCACAGCGGCCCTATCGATTGTTAGCGACAAGACCCTATTGACTGTTCCCTAAGGTTATTTATTGTGAACTCTATTCGTAGTGATCAGCCGTCCATTCAATTACAGACTAAAAATGGACAGGCCGATGTAAAAAAAGTGCCACAAGATGAATTAAAAACTTCAATAAATGCTACAGCGCGCACAATTCCACCCTTAAATACACAACAACCAACCAACAGTACAGCCATAACCCCCCAGAACTCTAAACAAAGTCAGATCGGCCAGTTATTACAGCAAATGAATGTTTTGCAACGACTATTTACAACTCTGCCTCTCGCTTTCACAGTAGAAAAAAGCTCGCCACCCTCGTCTATTAGTCAGCTTTTGTCGCAATTATTATTACCAGCCAACCAAGCCCACCTTATTCGTTGGCTTCAACAAGGTGCTGGTAAAAGTGCGCTGATTGAACTACT
Source organism: Photobacterium makurazakiensis (assembly GCF_050336715.1). Taxonomy (NCBI): domain Bacteria; kingdom Pseudomonadati; phylum Pseudomonadota; class Gammaproteobacteria; order Vibrionales; family Vibrionaceae; genus Photobacterium; species Photobacterium makurazakiensis. Next base: position 240,903 of record NZ_JAKJSJ010000010.1, on the reverse strand, counting down.
GCTGCAAACGAAAAACCCACAAAGTCCATTACATCAATGGCTCGGCCAATTACCACAACAGCAGCAAGAAGAGGTTATTGCGCTGCTGAAACTGGCGGCTGAACAGCGTTTGGCTCCACCACCCACGACTAAAGATGCTGAAGTTGTACTGGTATACTGGCCGTTACTGCAACAGACAGGTAAAGAAGCGAAGTTGTGGATCCAGCGACAACCGCAGGCAACATCTAAACCTGGCCAAGGAAAGCCCAAGTGGACAGTGAAGCTAACGTTACCAATGGCGACTAACGATGATCTTGAGGCAATTGCAGAGTGGGACGGCCACCAGTTCGGCCTTAAATTTGAGTCACAAAGCCAAGCTTTAATCGACCGTACCGAGCAATTGAGCCCCTTTTTACTCGCACGCTTAGAGCAACTGGGCCTTACTGCCAAATCGGTGCAATTTAATGTCGTTCCTACAACGGGATCAGAGCCCACTCTAACAGCAGGCATTTTGGTGAAAGTATGACTAAACGCGCGATCGCTTTACATTACAATGGCAACAATACGCCTACCGTTGCGGCCAAAGGGTATGACGCATTAGCAGAGCACATTATTGAGCAAGTGAAACAGCAAGGGGGGCTCATTCACCAAGACGAAGCCTTATCAGCGTACCTCAACCAATTAGAGGCTGGCGACAATATACCCGAGCCGCTATACCGTGTAATTGCCGAGCTCATTGCTTTCTCATGGCTATTAAACGGAAAAACCCCGCCCGGGTGGGAAGGGTTAACAGGTATTGATGAAGCTATTTAATCGACGGTTTAACTAGCGGCGACGAGGCTGAGCCATTTTTTGCTGTAAACGAAGCAGTAATTCGGCTTCCGCTTTTGGCAGATCGCACTCTTCCATTAATTCGTTTACGTCAGCACCAAGCTCAACCATTTTACTGGCACGGCTGTAAAGCTTGCCATCAGGGTCTTGCATGGCCATTTCACCTTGCCTGTCAGCAATCACTTCTAAATGCTGAGCCATATCCGCCAATTTTTGGCTCATGCCCATTGTACCAGCACGCAATTCATTAAATTGCTTCAGCAAACTTTCATGCTGGTGACGGGCATTTTTTAATACGGTTTCCGTCGCTGCAAATTTACTTTCAAGCGCCTGGCGTGCCAAACGCTCGCGTTTGACCATTAGCCATGCGATAAATACAGCCAATACCGATACCGCGAGCGGTAACCATTGCAACAACATTTCAAACATTATAGGTACGCCATGTCGTCCCATTCGTCATCAGAAAGCAGCTTATTCAAGTCAACTAAGATCAGCAGCTCACCATCGCGGTTACTCACCCCTTGAATAAATTTAGCACTTTCTTCAGTACCCACGCTTGGGGTGCTATCAATTTCTGAACTGCGCAGGTAAACAACTTCTGCCACACTGTCCACTAAAATGCCAATCACTTGCTTTTCAGCTTCGATGATCACAATGCGGGTATTATCAGAAATCTCACCCTGCATTAAGCCAAAACGTGAACGGGTATCAATCACTGTAACAACGTTACCACGTAGGTTGATAATACCCAGTACATAATCTGGCGCACCTGGTACAGGGGCAATTTCAGAGTAACGCAGTACTTCGCGTACCTGCATGACATTGATACCGTATGTTTCATCTTCCAATTGGAAAGTAACCCATTGCAGTACCTGATCGTTACCGTCTTCTTTTTGTATTTCGGCGACACTCACCTGAGACATGCTGTTTCCTCATTTAACCTAATTTGCAGCTTGAATATTTACAGCCTTACATCTAATCCAGCATTAAGCATGGAAATTAACTCGCTAACATGAATTAGTGCACACATTTTTTCTTTTACCATACCAGCAAGCCAAGGACGTTTCCCAGCCTTCTCTCGCCAGCGAACACTGTGTTCAGTGAGGGTTTCAGTACCTTGCAAGGTATTACACGCTAACCCCCACCGACTATCACCTAACATGACAAGATAACGATATTGTTCGCGATGCTCATCGTCGTTTAATTTTTCGGGCATCACCCAGCGCGCAGTATCGACCACATTAAGCTGGTGCTCTCTGCTGGTCATTAAGCCAAGATACCATGGTGGTCGTCCAAGTAAGTGATTTACATCACCCAACTGGTGAATTCCACCTAACTCGGCCAATGGTACAGCGAACGTTACGCCATTAACATCAAAGAATAAGGCCTGAAATTCACTCCCTAATTGATGCTGTTGCTGCCAGTTATCGGGGGGGATATCATCGCCCGCCTGTGTATTCAACACGGTTTCAACAACTGGCGATTCAATGTTGCCTAGATCAACCTCATCTTTCTCAAGGCTCGATATCTCAGCATCACTTGAAAGCGCATTATTGGCAACGCTAGCATTCGCATCACTAGGATCTATATCATTAACACTAACACCAGCACTAACATCAATAGCGCTGGTGTCATTACGTTCTTGCGCGTCGTGCGCCATCACTTGCAGCCATTCATCACTCAATGTTTCAGTCTGGCTTTGTGGTGATATGACGGGTTCAGCTACCGAAGCGCTGCCCATTTGACTCAACAAACGCTGAACCCCCTCCAACCCAGCGCTAGCAGGAGCAGGCTCATACCAAGAAAGGTGGGTATGCTTCTCTGTCGTTTGTGGGTTAAAGGCATTGACGGCAAGAAGCGGTTCATCAAGCCTAGGGGCCTGATCAAGCGAATCAAAATCAAAGGGAGCTGCCGACTGAACATTCGTGCTATCGATGCTAACAGGCTTAATTATAGGCCCAGCATCTTGATATACCGCTCGGTTATCTGGCCTGGGCAAATCCTGTTTATCGGTACTCTCTTCAGAAGCATTAACCGCTTCACTTGTGCTAGCGTCGGACTCAAGGGTACTGCTAAGCGCAGGGCTATCTTCAGGCTCCGGCTCGGCCAACAAGTCGAAAAAGTAGTCATCCAGCGCTTGTTCACTGGACAGCCGTGCATTATCGCTCATCCTGCTCCAAACGCTCCAAATAATTTAATAAGGTTTTGTAGGCAAAGACCCCACGGCAGTTGCGAGCAAATAACGATGGTGGCATATGCTTGATACTGGCATCACGGAACTTCGTATCGATAGGCACTGCCGATGCCCACACTTGCTCGGGAAAGCGTAACTTCAGCTCTTGTAATGTCTGCAGAGATGCACGTGTTCGCTTATCGTACATCGTCGGTACAATTGTAACTTTAAAACCTGCAGGCCGTGATTTTTGCATAATTTGCAGCGTACGCATCATACGCTCCAGCCCTTTCATCGCGAGGAATTCAGTCTGTACCGGGATCAATATTCGATCGCTAGCAGCCAAGGCATTCACCATCATCACGCCGAGGATCGGAGGACAATCAATTAAGACATAGTCGTAATCATCCGCAAGGCTACTTAGGGCTTTCTTTAAGATCAGCCCCATGCCACCTCGGTTGCCCATCACCCTATCCAAAGTCGCAAGCGACATATGGGCAGGAATAATATCAATGTTTTTGAATGATGTTTTAAGGATCGTTGGCTTAACCGTATCACGATTAATTTCGGTTAATTGAAATAAGTTAAATAGGCTCACGGGCAGCGCATCAGCATCAAAATTGAGGTATGTCGATAGTGATGAGTGAGGATCAGTATCCACTAGCAGTACGCGCTTATTACGCTCACTTAATAACCCTGCTAATGTCACCGTGGTCGTGGTTTTCCCGACGCCACCTTTTTGGTTGGCAATACTCCAGACAATCACAGCAGACTCCTAAGCCATGCCAATTTCGACCAAAATACGCTCTGCGATTCGGTCTAATGGGAGATCTTCTGTCGAAATACCCGCTTTTGCGACGGCTTGAGGCATGCCATAAACGACGCAGCTATCTTCATCTTGTGCCCAAATCGTTGAGCCGTTGCTCTTCAGCATGCGAGCGCCTTCTCGACCGTCGGCCCCCATACCAGTGAGGACCATTGATAACACTTTGTCCTGATACACTTTGGCCGCCGAGCCAAATGTTACGTCCACACAAGGCTTATAATTCATGCGGTCACCACCATCAAGAATTCGCAATCGTGATGATCCTGCTCGACCGTCAACCATCATCTGCTTGCCGCCTGGTGCTAGGTAAGCCATGCCCGGTTTTAAGATATCGCCGTCATCTGCTTCTTTCACGCCGATCTGGCAAAGGTTATTCAACCGTGATGCAAAGGCAGCCGTGAAGGTCGCGGGCATGTGTTGTACCAGTACGATGGGATACGGGAAATTGGCCGGTAATTTCGTCAGTATTTTCTGTAGCGCCACAGGTCCTCCGGTTGAAGTACCGATAGCAACTAACTGGTACTTCTTGCCCGAGGCTTTAAATCGAGTAGCAGGTTTAACGGCTGGTGCACTGCGCACGGGTTGACGCGCTGTCGCGGGAGAAGAACTGGCAGTCGTCAGCGAAGTTCGATTATTACTAGCACTGGCCAGAGAACGTGTTGTCTCTCGCGAGGCTTCTCGCGCTAATGTCGCCGTTGAGGATTGTGCAGTAGCTCGTACCGCTCGGCGCATAAATACACGCTTACGCGCTAATTCAGCGACACGTTTTTGCAATAGGCCAACGGCCTCATCACGGTTACGTGCAATGTCTTCAAATTTTTTCGGCAGAAAGTCTAACGCGCCAGCATCGAGAGCATCAAGCGTGGACTTGGCACCTTCATGAGTTAGTGAGGAGAACATCAAAATAGGGGTTGGCGTTGCCTGCATAATTTCACGCACGGCAGTAATACCATCCATCACCGGCATTTCAATATCCATGGTGATGACGTCAGGGTTTAGCCGTTTGGTCATTTCAACCGCTTCTTTTCCGTTGACGGCATTACCGACAACCTCCAGTCGTGGATCGGCATTAATAATTTCACTCACACGCCGGCGGAAAAAGCTTGAATCATCCACCACCAATACTTTTACAGCCATGTTAAATTTTTCATCCCGTTTATGAGTTCAATCAAACCAACTATGTTGCAGCTCTCAAATAAAGACTTAATGGCTTCACCGCGACGGTGAAGCCATTAATACCAACCTAAATCAGTCAGTGCTTTTTCGTTCTAATTATATTCATTAAGCCCCATCCCAGTGGCTTAAATGGGTCGTTAACGACCTGCGTAATGCTTCAGCAAGTTTGGTACATCCAAGATCAGTGCAATATGACCATCGCTGGTGATTGTTGCACCCGCCATACCCGGCGTACCCTGCAACAAATCATCGAGTGGCTTGATCACGACTTCTTCTTGGCCAATCAAAGTATCAACAACAAAACCGATACGCTGATGCCCAATTTGAACAATAACAACATGACCGTGTTCGCGTTCACGCTTTGGAATACCAACGCCAGATAACCAATCTTGCAAGTAGAACAACGGAATAGCTTTATCACGAACAATGATCGTTAGCTGGCCATCTACCGTGTTGGTCTTGCGCAGATCTAAATGGAATATCTCGTTCACACTTGGTAATGGCAATGCAAATGGCTGCTCTGCCACGCCAACCATTAGTGTCGGCAAGATAGCTAACGTCAACGGCACTTTAATGTCGATGCGTGTCCCTTTACCTAGTGCAGAATCAATGCTGATCGAACCGTTTAACTGGCTGATCCCCGTTTTCACTACGTCCATTCCAACACCGCGACCAGAAATATCTGAAATTTCTTTTTTGGTCGAGAACCCTGGCGCAAAAATCAGGTTATAACATTCGGTATCGGTTAAACGTGAGGCTGCATCAGCATCCATCACGCCACGATCAACCGCAATGCCGCGTAGTTTATCGGGGCACATACCACCACCGTCATCTTCAATTGACAGTAAGATATGGTCGCCTTCTTGTGATGCCGAGAGCATGACAGTACCGACACGAGGTTTACCGGCTTTTTCACGGATCGCTGGCATTTCAATGCCATGGTCAACCGAGTTGCGCACTAGGTGGACAAGTGGATCAGCCAGCGCTTCAACTAAGTTTTTATCTAAATCCGTTTCTTCACCGCGCATTTCCAGCACAATGTCTTTATTCAGGTTACGTGCCAAATCGCGTACAACACGTGGGAAGCGACCAAACACTTTCTTGATTGGCTGCATGCGCGTTTTCATTACCGCGCCCTGTAGATCCGCGGTGACAACATCAAGGTTGGCTACCGCTTTCGACATTTCTTCATCGTTACTGTTCAAGCCCAAGCTAACCAAGCGGTTACGTACCAGTACAAGCTCACCCACCATGTTCATAATGACATCAAGGGTTGATGTATCGACACGTACGGTCGCTTCTGCGGCTTTGCTTTTCTCTTTAACTGCAACGGGTTTAACTTTACGCTCTTCAACTGGTGCACTTACAGGTGCGACTGCTGCAGGTTGAACAGCAGCTTTAGCAACAGGTGCTGCTGCCTCTACTGACGCTTGTGCTTGAGATGATACGGGCGCCGATTGTGCGATAACAGCGTCTGCGAATGTACTGACATCGTCAAGCATGTCAGCAACAGGCTTGGTGGCAATCTCAAGCTCTTCTGCTAATGGACCTTTACCACTGCCGTGAAGTTCATCAAGCAAACGCTCGAATTCATCGTCAGTCATAATGTCATCGTCACCGCTGGTTGCGCCTGTATCTGCTGGAACACTGGTTGCGGGAACACTTGCTACAGGCGCAGCAACCGCAGGGGTTACCTCAGCCACAACGTCGCTATTACCCGGACCTTTACCGCTGCCATGTAATTCATCGAGTAAGCGTTCGAATTCATCATCGGTGATGTCGCCGCTTTCAGATTGGATCTGAGTCACAATGCCACTTGGTGAAGAGTGGCTTGGAACTGTCTCGGTAGCATAGCTCGTGGGCTGCGCTACACCGGACGGGCTGCCGCCGACACCATGAAGCTCATCAAGTAGACGGTCAAATTCATCTTGAGTGATATCATCAATACCATTACCTGAAATAGCCGCTCCTGAAGAAGTGGCTGACGTCGGTGCAACATCTGGTACTGCTGCTACTGCGGCCGCTTCAATAACGGGAGCCGCAGGCTGTTCAATGACAGGTGCTTGAGGCTGAGTAGCCTGCAACAGCTCTTCTGCAGTTACGGGCTGGCTAAAGCGTTGGAGTGCGTCCAGTAAGCTTTGCTCTGCTGGGTCGACAGGTTCACGTTCTTGCACCTGTGCAAACATCACGTTGATCGTGTCTAGCGCTTCTAGGATCACATCCATCAATTCAGATGTTACCGAGCGCTTGCCCGTTCTAAGCAAATCGAAAATATTCTCTGCACCATGACAAGCATCAACCAGCTCAGCGAGAGAAAGAAAACCAGCGCCACCTTTTACGGTGTGGAAACCACGGAAAATAGCATTAAGCAACTCTGAATCGTCAGGGCTACGCTCAAGCTCTACCAGCTGCTCAGAAAGCAACTCAAGAATCTCTCCTGCTTCAATCAAAAAGTCTTGCAGGATATCTTCGTCTAAATCAAAGCTCATATAATTCCCCTAAAATCCAAGACTCGACAGCAAGTCGTCTACATCATCCTGGGTAGACATGACATCCTCACGTACCTCGCTGTTGACAATCGGCCCTTCTGGCGACAAAACACGTGCTTCTCGTAGCACTTCGGTTCTGTCTTCTTGTTCCATGCCAAATGCTTTTAGGATCTCAACTAATTGATCTTCTACTTCGTGCACTAACTCAATGACCCGGCGAATGATCTGCCCAGTCAAATCTTGAAAGTCTTGTGCCATCATAATTTCAGTCAACTGGCCACGTAAAATCGTGCTGTCGCCTTCAACTTGGTTAAGTAGATGATCAATGTCGTGACAGAGCGACTTGAATTCAGCAAGGGCTATTTGCCCGCCCATCAAACGCTTCCACTGCGGATGTACCTGCTGTAATGTATCCCCCAATTTATCGGCTAACGGCTGAATACTATCTACAGCATCCATGGTTTTATTCGCCGCCGCTTCCGTTTTATCAATGACATAAGATAAACGGTCACGCGCATCGGGGATTTCAGTTTTCGCTAAATCATTAATACGGGGATCAAGACGGAAGTTAGCTAGCGAATCATGAAGCTGGCGCGTTAGCTTACCCACTTCAGCATAAACAGGGTCTCTGCTGTCAGTGACAAGGTTTTTAACTAACGTATCCGCCGCTTCCTGCTTACCATTTTCTAATAGGCTAACAAGCTCTTTTGCCTGATCAAGTGAAATCATTATTGTAATAATCCTTTTAGCGCCTAACTGGCAGTTACTGCATACGCTCGAAAATCTTCTCTAACTTTTCTTTCAAGGTTGCAGCGGTAAATGGCTTAACGATATAGCCATTTACACCAGCTTGTGCCGCTTCAATGATCTGTTCACGTTTCGCTTCTGCCGTGATCATCAATACTGGTAAGTGCTTCAACTCATCATCAGCACGAATGTGCTTTAGCAAGTCAATGCCCTGCATGCCAGGCATGTTCCAGTCTGTTACGACAAAATCAAAACCGCCTTTCTTCAACATCGGAAGGGCAGTCAATCCATCATCCGCCTCTTGGGTGTTATTAAAGCCCAAGTCACGTAGCAAATTTTTGACGATACGGCGCATTGTTGAGAAGTCATCAACAATGAGGATTTTCATGTTTTTATTCAAAGTTGCCTCCACTGAGGTCACAGTGTTTTTATCTAATGGGTATTACGCAGCCCAAGCCTTTAGCTTTGACCGCAAACGTTGCATCGCCTGACTATGAATCTGGCTAATTCGGGATTCACTCACCCCAATCACAGCACCAATCTCTTTGAGGTTTAATTCCTCGTCGTAGTATAGAGATAGCACCAAAGCCTCTCTTTCAGGCAGTGTTTTGATTGCTTCCGTTAACGAATGACGGAAATTATCATCCACAACCCCCTGAAATGGAAGATTTTCTTCAAGTGATTCTTCACTTGCAACCGCATCTTCAGACACACCGAGGTCTTCCATACCTATTAATCGACCACAATTAACATCATTTAAGGCGTGATGGTACTGTTCGAGTGTCATTTCGAGATATGCGGCTATTTCTTGATCATTCGGGTCTCGGCCTAGCTCACTTTCAAGTGTTGAAATGGCTTCGGTGATCCGACGGTTATTTTTATATACGGAGCGTGGCACCCAGTCGCCGCGACGAATATCGTCGAGCATGGCACCACGAATACGAATACCAGCAAAGGTTTCAAAACTTGCGCCTTTGCTTGGATCATAATTTTGCTGGGCTTCAAGCAAACCAATCATGCCCGCTTGAATCAAGTCTTCTACAAGAATGTTAGGCGGAAGCCGTCCCAATAAATGATGGGCAATGCGCTTTACCAAAGATGAATATCGTTCAATAAAGGCCTGCGGACTTTCTTGGTATCGCCCGTATGTCAGCGCCTTATTCACCTAAGGGAACCTCTCTCGGTTCGCGTTTAACCAGTAGCTTTTCAACAAAAAACTCTAAATGCCCACCCGCACTTGCCGGTACCGGCCAAGTTACTGCTTTATTCGCCAACGATGTTAAAGCCAGCGCTGCTGGGCTACGTGGAAACGCTTCAACCACAATTTTTTGGCGCTTAACCGATTGGCGTACGCGATCGTCCAGCGGGATACAAGCAACGAGTTCAAGGTTGGCATTAAGAAAGCGTTCTGTTACTCGCGTTAACTTGGTGAATAAATCCCGGCCTTCACGGTAACTACGTACCATGTTCGCAACAATCTTAAAGCGCTGAACATCGTATTCACGGCTGAGAATTTTAATTAGCGCGTAGGCATCTGTAATGGATGTCGGCTCATCACACACAACAACCAACACGTCTTGAGCGGCTCGAGAGAAGCTAAGTACCATGTCAGAGATACCAGCTGCGGTATCGACCAACAACACATCAACATCTTCTTCTAGGCTACTGAATGCCCGGATTAGTCCCACATGTTGTGCAGGCGTCAGCTCTGCCATGTTTTGCGTACCCGAAGAGCCTGGAATAATTTTCACACCGTATGGGCCTTCAACAATGATATCTTGAAGATCACACAGCCCAGCCAATACATGTGACAAATTTCGACTTGCACGTAAACCGAGCATAACGTCGACATTCGCCAAACCAAGATCTGCATCCAACACCATGACTCGCTTACCTTGGCGAGCCATCGAAATCGCCATATTCAAGGTAACGTTAGTTTTACCTACTCCGCCCTTACCACCTGTTACAGTGATAACTTTGGTAGAGCTTAGTCGTGTCATACGGCGCAAACCGCTAGCTTGATCGTACATGCTATTCTCAATCATAGAAGTCTGCCGCCTGATTCTCTGAGCTATCGCTACTCCAGAAATGGGATTGTTGGCTCAACTCTTTTTCTAATAATTCATTTGCCCGTGCAACTAAATAATTACCCGTGGCGACCTTTATATCTTCTGGTACACGCTGCCCGTCAGCCAAATAAGCGATTGGCAATGCATGCTGTATAGAAACACAAATCACTTCACCCAAGCTTAAAGACTCATCCAGCTTAGTCAGAACGCACCCTGATAATGGGATACGGCGGAAGTGCTCAATGGTTTCATGCAAGACGCGACGCTGTGCCGTTGCTGGTAACACCAAAAAGCTGCGGATTTGTGCGCCGCTATTTTGCATCAATGTATCCAGTTGTTCCGAGAGTCGGATATCGCGCTGCCCCATGCCTGCAGTATCAAGCAAGACAAGGCGACGGTGCCTTAGCTGATGAAGTATATCGGCCAACTCTTCGGCATCTTTAGCAACTCGTACCGGACATCCCATAATTCGGCCATAAGTGGCTAACTGCTCATGGGCGCCAATACGGAATGTATCGGTTGTGACTAGCGCTATTTGATCTGGACCAAAATCCATTGCGGCACGTGCTGCCAACTTCGCGATGGTGGTGGTTTTACCTACCCCCGTTGGTCCTAGTAAAGCGACAACACCGCCAGTTTCTAAAATACAATCTTCGGTAGTGATCAGCTGATCTGAAAGCAAATCAAGCAAAGCTGGCCACGCTTCATTACTCGGCACATCCTCTGGGATATAACACGCCAGCTGATCGGCAAGCTCAGGAGAGAGGCCCATTTTTTCAAGGCGCTTAATCATCATCGCGCGCATCGGTTCACGGCGCTCGACCTCCTGCCACATGAGCCCAGATAACTGATGCTCCAGCAATTTACGGATCGAGGCCATTTCACTGCGCATCGCATCGATGTCATCACCATTTTGCTGGCTAGCTTTGGCATCATAACGACTTGGATCGAGTCGATTTCCCCCTCGCGAAGGCTCTGACTGACGGTGACCACCAAATAAATCTTTTTTGCGTTCATAGCCAAGCGGCTCAGGCTGCTTAGTGGCCGGACGACGATAATCACCAATATCTAAGGCATGCTGTGGCTGACGCCCCATGCCTTGGTGATTTCTCGATGGCTCTTGGCGTAAGTCGCGTCGTTGCTCATGGCGGGCAGGCTGGCTGCTCCTCATGCCACCGCCATGCATTGCATCACGCCCGTAACTGTTGTTACGCGTTGCAGGCTCACGCTGTTGACTGTGCATTGGCTCGCGATCAAAACCTTGATTATCACCCTGATGTTTTGACTGACGTTTTAATAGCGCGGATAGCGAATCAACCTCAGTTTCAGGGGCATCTTTCGGTTCTTCATTACCTGTATAGTTTTGCAGCACGTTCGCAAAACGGCTTACCGCAGGCTTTTGTAACTGAACCCTATCGTCGGCTAGCTTTCGCTTTGCTTGACCTAAGCGCTCAGCAAGTGCATCTCGGGTTTGCGGTGCAGATTTCGGCGGCTCATTTGCCACATCGGTATCGACGGCAGCAACAATTTCAACGCCACCCGTCACTTTCTTATTCGACATGATTACGGCATCTGCACCCAGTTCTTCCTTGACCTGGCTCAGGGCTGTTCGCATATCTTTTGCAAAAAAACGTTTAATTTTCAATGCTATATTCTCGTTTTATTCGCTATTGCCTCGGCGTCAGCCCTGCAAAGCCACTGTCCATCATTGCTACTATTTGGGTAGTTAGCGAAGATTATTCTTAGTTCCCCACCGCATTCACAATACGTATCTGTTTCTCATCAGGCACTTCCTGATACGACAGCACACGCAATGACGGGATGGTATTTTTTACAAACTTGGCAAGGGTTGAGCGTAATACACCTGAAGTCAGTAAGACTGCAGGTTCGCCTTTCAACTCTTGCTGCTGGGTTGCCTCAGTAAGTGAGCGCTGTAAGCGTTCTGCAAGCCCCGGTTCAATACCTGTCGATTCACCACCGGCTGATTGCATAGTTTTATGCAATATTTGTTCCAATTCTGGAACCAATGTGATAACGGGTAACTCTGGCTCTATGCCATTGATTTCTTGGCAAATAAGGCGTTTCAAACCAATTCGTACTGCTGCGGTTAATATGTCAGGATCTTGACTCTTTGAAGAGTACTCAGACAGGGTTTGAACGATGGTACGTACATCCCTAATAGGAATACCTTCATGCAGCAAGTTTTGCAGCACTTTTACCACCACACCCAGAGAGAGTTGATCCGGTACAAAGCCTTCCACCAGTTTAGGTGTGGTTTGGCCTAACATTTCAATGAGGTTTTGAACTTCTTCATGGCCCAAGAGCTGAGAAGCACAATTGGTCAAAATTTGGCTTAGGTGAGTGGCAAGTACCGTCGCGGAATCAACCACGGTATAACCTAATGCTTGTGCATGCTCACGCTGCGATTCCATGATCCAAACCGCTTCTAACCCAAAAGCAGGGTCGGTGGTCGCTTCGCCATCGATCGTGCCAAAGACCTGTCCCGGATTAATGGCAAGTTCCATGCTCGGGTGAATATTAGCTTCACCACACGCCACCCCCATCAAGCTAATGCGGTAGGTATTGGGCGGCAATTCCAAATTATCACGGATATGCACTGGTGGGATCAAGAAGCCAAAATCTTGAGACAGTTTCTTTCGCACCCCTTTCACACGGTCTAATAACTCGCCACCCTGCTCTTTATCCACCATCGGAATTAATCGATAACCGACCTCTAAACCAATAACATCGACTGGCTGAACGTCGTCCCAAGAGAGCTCTTTCTGTGGTTGCTGAGTTGTAAGTTCTGTGGATGGCGTTTCCGCTTCTGCAATTGCCTCTGCTTGTAATTTTTTTATTCGCCAGTATGCAATAGCCCCGATCACCGCAGCAAGTAACAAGAAAGGAATATGTGGCATGCCCGGCACAATACCCATTACAAATAAAATCACACCTGTAATAATTAATGCTTGGGGGTTATTGAACATTTGAAAGGTCATTTGCTGACCCATGTCTTCGTCAGTATTTTGACGGGTCACCATCATTGCCGCGCCAATCGACAACAGCAGCGATGGTATCTGTGCTACCAAGCCATCACCGATGGTTAGTAAGCTATAAATCTCAATCGCTTCACCAAAGCCAAGGCCATGCTGGGTCATACCAATGACCAAGCCACCGACAATGTTAATACAAAGGATCATGATACCGGCAATGGCATCACCTTTAACAAACTTCGACGCACCGTCCATTGAACCGTAAAAATCAGCTTCTTTGGTGACTTCAAAACGACGGGTTCGCGCTTGGTCTTGGTCGATAAGGCCTGCATTCAAGTCGGCATCAATCGCCATTTGCTTTCCGGGCAAGGCATCAAGGGTAAATCGAGCACTTACTTCTGAAATACGGCCAGCACCCTTGGTCACAACCATGAAGTTGATGATCATTAAGATAAGGAATACCACTAAACCGACTGCGTAATTACCGCCAATCACAACCGAGCCGAAAGAATCAATCACTTGCCCTGCGGCATCTGGGCCTTCATGGCCATACAATAGAACAACACGCGTCGATGCCACATTAAGCGCAAGGCGCAGTAGCGTGGCAATCAGCAATACGGTTGGAAAAGCGGCAAAATCCAGTGGGCGGCGGGTATAAACCGTCACGAGTAATACAACCAACGCCAGCGCAATATTGAAAGAAAAAGCCATATCGAGCAACACGGGCGGGATTGGCAAAATCACCATCGCCAACGTTGCTAGTACCATAATCGGTGCCCCGATTGACGGCATAGACTTCAAACGCGCGAGTGGCACTTTTTCTAAGAAAGGTAAAGATAGCTTCATTAATTCTAATTATTGAGTAACGCTGCGCTGCTTTACTCATGTCATTTTCATCACGAGGTGTACTCGTAACACATGAAGATCAGCTGCAGAAATCAAAATAAACATACCAATCTACATATATATCAGCTCAGTGATCCCAAGCACCACACTCGTTAAGGTGGTAGTTGTTAAGGTGATAGATATCCAGATTGGTACAGGAAACGGGTATTTTACCGTCATATCCAACAAATCGAAACTAGATTAGCAAGTTTCGTACCTATCAATAAGCAAGCTTCATGCCTATCAAGTCGTCAATAAATTGGCGGTAAATTTGCCCATTTGATAATTGGCTGTTTTAAAATCGATTAGTAGTGGTAATCACTCGGTAAGTTAGACGCTTCTTTCGATAATACGGGCTTTTTACCCAGCCCTTTACGGTACTGCTTAAGTTGGAAGATATAAGCTAGTACCTGAGCAACTGCACTGAACAAACCATCTGGAATTTGTTGCTCAAGCTCTGCCGTGTGATAAAGCGCACGGGCAAGCGGTGGGGCTGGCACAATATCAATTTGATGTTCGTTGGCTATTTCACGAATTTTAAGCGCCAAAAAGTCTGTCCCCTTAGCGACAACAACCGGTGCTGAGTCTTTGTCAGGGTCGTAACGCAGTGCAACCGAGAAATGTTCTGGGTTGGTGATCACAACATCAGCCTGTGGCACATCTGCCATCATCCGTCGCTGTGCCATTTCCCGTTGAAGCATTCGGATCCGGCCTTTCACCTCAGGTTTACCTTCGGTGTCTTTGTACTCATCTTTAATTTCTTGCTTGGTCATTTTTAATTGTTCGTTGTGTTGCCATATTTGATAAGGCACATCAATAGCAACGATCACCAGCAGCGAACTACAAATCAATAGAACGAAGCCTAACAAAATGTCTAAGGCATGAAATAAGTTCTGCGGATAAACTTCAACAGTCAGTTTGAATAGGCTTTCGATGTTAGCGCGCATTAAGAAAAAGGCTACGCCGGCAACGAGTGTTACCTTCAAAATTGATTTGATCAGCTCAACCACACTTTGCTTACCCAGCATTTTTTTAAAGCCGCTAACGGGGTTGATTTTCGACAATTTCGGCATTGCAGCTTCAATGGAAAAACTCACTCCACCAAGCCCTGCCGCTCCCATTAATGCAGCACAAAATAAAAAGACTAAGACCAAAAATAATGGAAAGGCAATGTGCCATATCGACGCCCAAATCAGGGCAAATAAACGGTTAAGATCAAAAATTTCTTCACGGCTGAGTGAAAACATTTGGCTCATGATCTCAGCAAGCCCTCTGCCCAGGTCTCCACCAAACCACATTAGACTAACGGCACCCGCCATTAATACAGCAACAGAAGCTAATTCTCTTGAACGCGGTACTTGCCCCTTTTCCCGCGCCTGCTTTAGCCTTCGGGGCGTGGCGTCTTCGGTACGTTCTTGACCGTCAGACTCTGCCATTAGCAGTCCACCCTGATCAGGCTACAGATCTGGCCAAAGCCGAGACCCCAGCTGTATTCATATTGCGGAATGATACTCGCGACCAAAAACCAACTGATCAGAAGACCAATCAACAGCGCAAATGAGAAACCCAAAGAAAAGATATTCAACTGTGGTGCTGCACGCGTCATCACCCCGAAAGACAAGTTCACCGTTAACAACGCAATGATCCCAGCCAGAGCCATGTTTAGCCCCATTTTAAACATCAAACCGAGCCAACCTGCTAGCTGATAATAATCGGTGGGACGTAGCATCGACTCGCCTATCGGCAAGGTTGTAAAGCTTAACACCACTAGGTTCAGCATCGTGAGGTGGCCGTCGGAGGCCAAAAACAACATTAGCGCTAACATCATGTATAGCTGGCCGAGTACAGGGGTGTTCTGGCCATTCGCAGGGTCAACCATCGAGGCAAAACCCAGACTCGATTGCATACCAAGGATCTGTCCAAGTAGCACAAAAACCTGCGTAACAAACTGCGTCACCAACCCCATTGCGACACCGATAATCACTTGCTGCCCTGTAATGATAAAACCCGAGAGCGAAAGCAACTCGATCTCTTGGGGAACCGCTGGCAACATCGGCATAACAGCAAATGTCACTGTAAGAGAAAGATACAGCCGTATTTTCGGTGACACAAAACGCGCACCAAAGAATGTCATGACCATCATCATTGAGGAGATGCGAGTCAATGGCCAAAAGTAGTTAGCAATCCAATCGAGCAAGAATGCTGAAGTGACATTCATTGATGGTTAACTCTCATCAATATAACAACTGTGGGATCTGTTCAATGATCCGGTGAAAGTAATCTATCAACATCTGAGTCATCATGTGGCCGAAAAACATCAATGCCAATAAGGTCACGATCAAACGCGGTAGGAAACTTAATGTCTGCTCATTTATCGAGGTTGCGGCCTGAAATACAGCCACTACTAAACCAATCAACAAGCCAGGGATCACGATAGCACACACCATCAGTAAGACCATGAACAACGCATCTTGGAATATTTCGACAAACGCTTCAGGGGTCATGTGCCAAAACTCCCCGCTAAGGTTGATAGGATTAAGTTCCACCCATCAACAAGAACAAATAACATCAACTTGAAGGGCAGCGAAACAATCATAGGTGATAACATCATCATACCCATCGCCATCAATACTGAAGCCACCACCAAGTCGATAACCAAAAATGGTAAAAACAGCATAAAGCCAATTTGGAAGGCTGTTTTTAATTCAGAGGTAATGAACGCAGGGATCAGCACTGTCATGGCGACATCTTGTGGATCGGTTGCTGTCGAGCCTGACATGTTCACAAAGCTTTCAAGATCTTTCACGCGTGTCTGCTTTAGCATAAATTGGCGTAATGGTTCTTGTGCCTGTTCTAACGCTTCGGGCGCGGTGATCTGCTCATTGATATACGGCTGTACCGCGTGAGTATTGATCTGATCAAGTACTGGCGACATGATAAAAAATGTCATGAACATCGCAATACCAATGATCACTTGGTTTGACGGGGTTTGTTGTAAACCCATCGCTTGCCTGAGGATCGACATAACCACGACAATGCGGGTAAACGATGTCATCAAAATAACTATCGCAGGCAAGAAACCCAGCGCTGTCATCAACGCAAGGATCTGTAAGGTTATCGAATAGTCTTCACTGCCATCGGGGTTAACCGTTACAGAAAAGGCTGGGATACCTCCCCCCGTGCCTTTGGCCGTCACCAGTTGGGTAGCACCGCCTTCACTTTGCATTTCGCTGACGGTGACACTGCTAGCCGCTGCGGTTTCAGCCATGACTGGTAACGTTAGCAAGAGGCTAACTGCCACCAATATGGCGGCAATAACACTATTTCTTATCATCTTTTTTCAGTAATTTGCCCAGTTGGTTCGCAAATTCTTGCCCACCAGACACCTCATCCATGGATAGCGGTTGATCCAATTTACCCAATAGTGAAATATTTTGCTGAGTCACTCCAACTAACATTTGCTCATCACCAACCTGTAGCAAAACAATACGTTCACGCTGACCAACTGGCAGTTGGCGCAATACTCGAAGCGAAGAGTCATTGCTCTGCACGCCCGGAAATTTCATTCGTTTCAACAGCCATGCCAAAAACAAAATAACAGCCACAACTAACACCAGCGACGCCACTGTTGAAGCTATATTAAGGTTGGGCGCTGATGTAGCTGACGATGCCGATGTTGCTGGAAATGACAGAAAACCAAACAGCGTGACAAGCAACACCATTGGTTGCTTGATAAAGGAAGACAGCTTAAAAAAAGAAGACAAAATCATTAACGTTATTCACTTAAGGTAAATCGCACTAGCGCAGTTTTTTAATACGTTCGGTTTGACTGATCACATCCGTTAAGCGAATACCAAACTTGTCATTCACCACAACCACTTCACCGTGTGCAATCAAGGTGCCATTTACCATCACATCCAGAGATTCACCTGCCACCCGATCAAGCTCAACCACCGAACCTTGGTTCAGTTGAAGTAAGTTACGGATACTAATTTGGGTACGGCCGACTTCCATTGAGATAGTTACCGGAATATCCATGATAGTATCAAGCTTACGACGCTCATCGTCACTGAACGGTGTAGACTCATCAGTGAGTTCTTCCAATGGCGCAGGCTGCACACTTTCGTCAATCGCTTGCTCGGCAAGTGCCGCGGCCCAGTCATCAGCAATTTGTTGGTCATTCTGAGACATTTTTTTACCTACCTATCATCTTCATCACTGTGAATATTCAACAGTGCAGTACCTAATTCATCACGATCTAGAAAAGCTAAATCACTTTTCACCATATCTGGTCGCTTCAGTTTTTCTGATATTTTCAAGGCAATGTTATCGCCCGATTTACCCATCTTGGCACGATATGTGGGTAAGTCTTCAACAAACACAGTCGCGGCTTCAGGCATATCAATTGGGATCACATCGCCAGGTTGTAGCTCCATCAAGTCACGCAACGACAGCTCAACATCGAGTAACTTGGCGCGCATATTCACCGGCACATCCATGATTTCATCACGAAGTGCTTTGCTCCAACGTACATCAGTATCCATTTTGTCACTTTGGACACCCGCATCAAGTAACTCGCGAATAGGCTCGACCATGGAATATGGCATCACCACATGAAAATCACCGCCCCCACCATCGACTTCAATGTGGAATGAGCTAACGACAATCACTTCCGTTGGGCTAACAATGTTTGCCATGGTCGGGTTCACTTCTGAGTCGAGATATTCAAACTCAACGCCCATTACTGGCGACCACGCTTCACGGTAATCTTCAAAAACCAGCTTCAGCAACATCTGAACAATACGTCGCTCTGTCGGAGTAAATTCACGTCCTTCAATCTTGGCATGAAAACGTCCGTCACCACCAAAGAAGTTCTCGACCAAGATAAACACTAAGCGTGCTTCCATGGTGATCAACGCGGTACCTTTTAATGGCCGGAAGCGCACCATGTTCAAACTGGTTGGTACATACAGGGTATTTTGATACTCACCAAATTTGAGCATCTGTACCCCGTTAATAGAAACCTCTGCCGTTTTTCGCAGCATATTAAATAGGCTGATCCGCATATGACGCGCAAAGCGTTCATTG
Source organism: Photobacterium makurazakiensis (assembly GCF_050336715.1). Taxonomy (NCBI): domain Bacteria; kingdom Pseudomonadati; phylum Pseudomonadota; class Gammaproteobacteria; order Vibrionales; family Vibrionaceae; genus Photobacterium; species Photobacterium makurazakiensis. Next base: position 221,647 of record NZ_JAKJSJ010000010.1, on the reverse strand, counting down.
ATCAGCTCAAGCGTGGGCATTCGCCCACGCACAATCCGGTCTTGCGATGAAAAATCAAATGATATGACGCCCGACTCATTTTGGCCGCCATCATCGTCATCTTCTACGTCATCAACACCATGTAAGAGGGCATCAATTTCGTCTTGGGTTAATAAGTCACTCACATTAAACCTATTGCATTACAAAACCAGTGAATAGTACCCGTTCAACAACTTGCTGACCCGTTACTTTCATCATTGTACTCTGTACAGCTGACAATGCCTGCTGTCGTAGATCAATCCGCCCATTTGGGGTACGTAGCTGTTCAACAGTTGCCGCACCAAACGTTTGCAGCAAAGTACTTTCAATCAACGGAATATGCTGATTAGCCGATGCTTCATTACTATCACCCCGTACCATCAGTTGTACTTTGACCTGAACCAATCGATCTCGATGATCGCCTGTTACATTAAAGATAAATGGCTGAGGCAAGATGACATAATATGCAGGTGATTCAGCCACTGATGCTGATGCGCTCTGCGCTTCGGCAGTTTCAATATTACTGCTGTCATCCCCCAACATGAACCATGCCGCAACTCCCCCACCAGCAAGTAAGAGGACGGCTACAAGACTAATGATGATGAGTTTTTTTTTGCTTCCGCCGTTGTCTTCATCTGCCATTTAGGGTTATTCCTTTCGCTATTCTATTTTTTAACCTAACCAGTTTAACAGAGTTAAACATTAGGCATAATAATCAACGCCATCTTTAGGTTGAGAGACCCATAATTCATTCGCTTCAGCACCTTGGAAATCATCATCGCTTCCAATTTGGTTCGCTGAACGTTGGCCGTTACTATCATTACCGGCTTGCTGACCTCGCGAGTCCTGCTGTCCAGTAAACTGACGACTGCCATCTTGTTGTACCGAACTTTGCGTAAGCTGCAGTCCTTGCTGGTTCAATAGTTCACGTAACCTTGGCATTGCTTGCTCTACCAAATCACGTGTTTGCTGATTTCCAACGGTGAACTGCACCGTCGCTTGGTCGTTATTCATCGAGAGTTTAATTTGAAGCTTTCCTAACTCCGGCGGATCTAGGCGTATATCAACATGCTTCAAATTTTTAGATAGCATCATCTGCATCCGCTCCGCAAGCTGTTCACTGGCTTGCTCTTTATTGAGCGGTAAAGGTGACTGTGGTGTCACTGCTGCTTGCTCTGTCACTCGCTGAAGCAATTGCTGAGTGGAAGCAGTACTTGTCGACGCTGTTTGTTGAGCTGATTGCTCCTGGCCTGACTGATCTTGCTCAGCTAACCCTGCTGATGCCAGCGTTTTACCAACCAATTCATCGGCTGTCATTTGAGCGTTGGTAACGACTTGTTCACTACCACTCTGCTCCTGTGCAGCAACGGCGGCTGCCATCGGTGTCATTGCTTGAGCATGGCTGGTTGACTGCTGCCCAGTCGCCGCATCTGACGCGAGTGGAATGGCGCTCGTCACTGATGCACCAGTCAATGTTTGAGCTTTTATGTCTCGCACTGTTTGCTCAGGGTGCTTTGCAAGCTCCCCACTGGCTACCACTTTATTTTCAGAGGCTTTATCGATAGCGGCTACATCTGTATGGACTTTGTCACCATTAATAGCAACAGCTCCACCGTAGATCCCAGCATCAATACTATCGGTAGTGGTACTTGCTTCGGAGCCTTCGGGCATATTATCGGTAGAGTGAATAGCCGTTGTATCCACTGGCTGCTGAGCAAATACTTGTGCCAACTGGTCATCAGTTAAGCCTTGCTGCTCAGTCGTCATTTGTGGTGTGTGAGTCGCTTGAGAAACAGAAAGCTCTTGGGGCTGTTCAGGCGGCAAAGAGTTGCCAGTCAATAAAGAAGTAACGTCCTCAGACTGGGCATGCGTTTCAGTATCAGCCTTATTATTGACTGAGGTTTGCTTTGAAGGAGAATCACCGTTCAATTGCTGATTCGCAGCCGTCAATCGGTTTAGCAGCTCTTCTCCTTCGTTCATCGCTTGTTCTTTGCTTTCTGGCTTCGAGTTCACATGGCTTTGTGCTGCAACAGCTTGACTGCCACTTTTAATTTCATTTTCGCCCTTCACTGCCTTCGGCTCAGGCTGAATAGCGGTACGAGCAGCTTCAGTATTGCCACTAGTACTATCTTGTTGATGCTTAGATGATTTCACATCGTCACCACCAACAGATTTCACACTTGCTGCACCTGTTGCGGTATCGGTTGAGCTGGTGATTTTTTCTGAAGGTAGGGGTTTCTCAGTCGTTTGAGGTTTATCTGCCGCAGTGCCAACCGCTCCCTGTAATTTTTTCGAGAACTCAGCAGGCTTACCCTCAACAGTATCATTCTTAGGCAATACTGTTTTACTGGTAGTCGCAGCCGAAGGACTTACTGCCCCTTTAGATGGTATTGGTTCGGCTGTTAATAGACGGGATGAAAGCATACTGGCCCTTGTTGAAAAACACTGAAGTCATCGCTATCAATGCAAGAATCACACCACTTATGTGCCTCATTGATAATGTTAATACTATTTCTAGCTGGCCTATCTTCACCGCGACAGTTAGCGATTGATACTTGTATTCATTCGACGGGCAAACTGTAGGGTTGCAAATTCATCCATCATTTTCTGCTCTTGTCGGTCGAGGTGTTGCTGGCGTTCTGTTTTTTTCTTTTCTAATAGCCACTCGATCGAGCGGCGTTTCTTGCGCACTTCATTCCAGTGTTCACTGCATTGCTCAATCTGCTGTTCAAACTGAAGGCCCGCCGCCTTTTGCTTAACCAAGGTTTCATCCAGCTGGTTAAGAAATTTTTGCAAATGACCGTACGCACTGGCGGTTAAACCTTCCTGGCCCCGCACTGATAGTTGCTTACAGTAATCAAGACGGTATTGCTCAATCTGTTGCAATTGCTGCAGGTAGTTTTGGTGTTCAATACGTGCTTGGTTCAGCGCCAAAGAGGCTTTATGCTCGTCATCTCGAGTACGCTCGAGGATCAATTCAAGGGCTTCATCTGCCATAAGTCACTTTCCTCCTCTAACGTTTATGCTTATTAACCACCTAGGATCGAACGCAACATATTCACGCACATATCATAAGGCACTGTTTCTTTCATCGATTGCTGTAGGTAGCCATCTAACCTTGGTTTAAAGGTAAACGCCTGATCGATTCCCTGATCCGTACCGGGCTTATACGCCCCTATCGACACTAAATCTTGGTTTTTTCGACAAATGGATAATATTTGACGCACCGCTTTTGACATCAACATGTGCTCTTCGCTGACAATAGCAGGCATGACTCGACTTACAGAGCGCTCAACATCGATCGCAGGATAATGACCGGCATCCGCCATTTCCCGTGACAGCACAATATGGCCATCAAGGATTGCTCGAGAGGCATCTGCTATCGGGTCTTGTAGATCATCACCTTCGGTTAACACCGTAAAAAATGCGGTTATTGATCCTTGGTGTTCTCCGCCATTACCCGCGCGCTCAACCAAAGCCGGTAATTTAGCAAACACCGACGGTGGATAACCCTTCGTTGCAGGTGGCTCACCAACAGACAGGGCGATTTCTCGCTGCGCTTGGGCAAAACGCGTTAACGAGTCCATAAGGAGTAGAACATCTAACCCTTTGTCCCGAAAATACTCGGCAACGGTCAAAGCCGTTTGACACCCTTTCAAACGCATCAACGGCGAGGCATCAGCCGGTGCTGCGATTACCACGGCACGCTGACGACCTTCAGCACCGAGGCTTTCATCAATAAATTCTTTTACTTCACGCCCACGCTCACCAATCAAGCCTACCACCACAACTTGTGCTGTGGTGCCACGGGTCATCATACCCAGCGTGACCGATTTACCGACACCGGAACCGGCGAAGAGACCAATTCGTTGCCCTTTACCCACGGTTAATAACCCGTTTATCGCTTTCAGGCCAACATCTAGAGGCTCTTTAATCGGCTTTCTGGCTAAAGGGTTAATGGGTTCAGCATTAAATGAAGCACGGTCTGCAGTATAAATGGGACCTAGACCGTCAAGCGGGTTACCAACACCATCAATGACCCGACCTAGGAGCTCCATGCCGACAGAAAGGCCACTGGCTTGTAAAACGGGGGTCACTTTTGCCCCTGGCATAACACCTGTAAGTTGCTCGCTGGGCATCAGAAACAGCGTTTCACCGGAAAAGCCAACGACTTCGGCTTCCATCTCGCCATTAAGCGTTTCAACTTTGCATGAGCTACCTACAGGGGCTCGGCAACCAACGGCTTCAAGCGTGAGGCCGACGACTCTGACCAAGCGACCTGAAGCAACTGGACGACAAGCTGTATTTTGAGTTTGATAGCGTGAGAGGCGCTGTGCCAAGGCTGCCATTACTGGCCTCCGGCTGGCAACTGGCTATTGATACCGCTGAACTGCGCAAGTAGGTGGCGAATTCTGTCTTCGAGCTGATAGTCCACACTGGAGTCACCAGACTGAACATGTAAATCGCCCCGATTCATGGCAGGCTCAACCTGTAACGTCCATTGGCGCTCAGCGAGGTTCTCTTCACCGTATGCTTCTTTTACCAAAGTCAGATCATCCGGGTGAAGACTGATTTTGACTTGCTGGGTTGCAATCGGCAACGCGGCTACTACTTCTCGTACGGTGTTCAAGATAACCTGAGGGTTAGTCTGAACTTCAACCCGAATAAGCTCACGAGCGAGTGCAGTGGTAAGCTGAATTAACTGCCCTTCAACCTCTGCATCCACCTGCTGTAATGGCGTCGCCACTTTTTCGACAAGCTGAGTAAGGAAACCCACTTGTTCATCAATTCGTTGCTGGCCTTGCTCAAGACCTTGTGCCAATCCTTGCTCAAGCCCTTGCGCCAAACCTTGCTCAAGCCCTTGTGCTAAGCCTTGTTCAAGCCCTTCTTGATGGCCTGTTGCACGCCCTTCGACCAGCCCTTCATCATAAGCCGATTGTCGAATTTCGTCTAAATCCGCCGCCGTTAAAGGCGGAGGGCCTTGCTCTTCTTCTTCCTCAATCGGCTGGGCTTGCCATTGCGGATCATAGTTAAGTGCATTGTCGGCAACTTCGTTAAGGTCGTCACTGTAATCAGGGTACGCCCACCGCTCAAGCTCTTCAGCTTGATGCTCTGCGACCCGCATAAAACCACGTCGGCGTTCAGTTGACATAACGCACCTGTGGCAAGATCTGCAACGAGTTCACAACCACAATGAGAGACTTATAAAAATTCATCGGCACCGCCTCCCGTCAGCATTAGCTCACCAGAGTCTGACAAGCGACGTGCGATAGAGAGAATTTCTTTTTGCGCCGCTTCTACATCTGCCACTCGAATCGGCCCCATGGCTTCAAGATCGTCTTGCAGCATTTCAGCCGCACGCTTCGACATATTGCGGAGAATCTTTTCACGCAGAAGATCGTCAGCACCTTTAAGGGCTTTCTGCAGCAGATCTTGTGGCACATCACGTAGCAAGGTTTGAATACCGCGATCGTCCACTTCGGCAAGGTTATCGAAGACAAACATCAGATCTTCAATCTGAGTCGCCATGTCTTCGTCATTCTCGCGAATATTATCCATCAATAGCCCTTCGACGTTGTTGTCGAGGTAGTTCATGATTTCAGCAGCAGCCTTCAGGCCACCAATCTTCGCCGCTTGTGCACCCGCCTGACCAGCAAACTGTTTCTCCATGATATCATTCAGCTCATGAAGTGCTGCTGGTTGAACTTCCTCTAGGTTCGCGATACGCATCATCAAGTCGAGACGAACGCGTTCTGGGAATTGCGCAAGGATTTCAGCGGATTGTTCAGGCTCAAGGTAAGATAGAACAATGGTCTGAATTTGAGGGTGCTCGTTCAGGATGATACTGGCCACCTGACGAGGATCCATCCACTTCAATGAATCAAGACCACGAGAACCACTTCCCATTAGGATCTGATCTACCAAGTTATTGGCTTTATCTTCACCTAGGGCTGCCACCAGCGTATTACGGACAAAGTCTTCACTGCCCATGCCAATACTGGTGTACTTTTGGATATCTTCGAGAAAGTGGCGATGAACACCAGACACTTTTTCTTGATTAAGGTCGGCCATCGCTGCCATAACACCACCGACTCGCTGAACCTGCTTAGGTTCGAGGTGACGAATAATACTGGCAGCATCTTGCTCGCTTAAGCTCAGCAATAAAATAGCCGCTTTGTCAGCACCTGACAGGGTGCTGACATCGAATTTCTTTTCTTCCGTGGTTGCAACTTCATTAGCCATCTTCGTTTACCCAACTTTTCACGACCTGAGCGGCCAGATCCGGCTCATTGGCCACAAGGGCACGGACGGCTTTCAGTAAATCTTCATCTTTATGTAAGTTTGGTAAGTCCAAACTGCTACTACTTAACTCTAAGCTATCGGCGCCATCAAGCTCGGCACCAATCAGATCAATGCTATCACTGTCACCCGCTAGCATTGGTAGGCCATTTTCATCCAACGGCGTACCATCTGAAGCCTGATTCGGATAAAGGAGTTTGCGCATTGCTGGGCGAACCAATACCAGCATCACCACAATAATCACTAAGGTTGCTGCAAGCCAACGAACCCAGGTATTAAAGTTAGGGTGTTCCCAGATAGGTAACTCAGCAATGAGTTGCTCTTCTGGTATAGCAAACGGTACTGAAATCACCTCTAGCATATCGCCCCGCACTTGCGAGAAGCCAACACCACCCATGAGCAATCGGGTAATTTTAGCGAGTTCAGCCTCACTAACAGGAACACGGGTCATTTCACCCGTTTCTGGGTTCATGACTTGCTTATAGTCAATTGCTACTGAAACAGTTTGGCGATCAACAGTCCCCGTTTGGGCGCGACGGTGCCGGATCGTAGTATCAAGCTCAAAGTTACGCGTTGCTTCTCGGTGAACCGACCCGTTATTCGAGCCCGTCCCAGCTTGTAAATCGGCAATATCTTGCGGTATTGAACTATCGGCTGGCGGCTGATTACTCAAGGCACCAGGTATGCCCGCCACAAGGTTACCGTTATTGTAATCTTCTAGCGTGTATTCACTGCGTGTTGCCGGTGTATTAGGATCGTACTGCTTACGCGTTTCTTCTACCGCGCTAAAGTCCATTGATACATTGACCTGCGACGTATAATTACCCAACCCTAAAACCGGAATTAGAATCGCATCAATTTTCTCTCTGAGCGCCTGCTCTTGCTTACGCTCTAATTCATACTCTTTACGCCGTGCCGTTGCACTTGGGTCTGCCGTACCTGAGCTTAATAAGCGCCCATGTTGGTCGGTAACGGTGACGCGTGTTGGTTTTAGCGTGGGTACGGCTGTTGCGACCATATCAACAATAGAATCAACTTCTTGCTGCCCAAGCGCAGCGCCTGTGCCCAAAGTAAGAAATACTGTCGCACTCGCTTCTTGGTTTTGACGAACAAACACGCTTTGTTTTGGCATCGCCAGTAAAACCTGTGCCTGTCTGACCTGACGGATTTGCTCTATTGCCCGTGCAAGCTGACGCTCACGGCTGAGTTTCAAACGCTCACTTTCAAGTCGTTGCGATACACCAAAACCCATGTCTTGCAAAAGAATGTCATCGCCATGAGCAACACTGCTGTTTAACCCTGCGCGCGTCAGCTCTAACTTAACCGAAGAAAAGTTATCGGAAGGGACACGGATAGTATTGCCATCAAGGTTATAGGGGATTTTTTTCTGGTCAAAATGGTCAAGGATCGGAATAAGCTCAGCCGTTTCAAACGTGCCAAGCGGACGCATTTCTGGCTCTTTAATCCAGGATATGACAAGAACAATTAATGCCACACAAATAGCCACAGACAACACCAAAATAACTTGGCGTAGCAAATCGAGATTGCCCAGCATGCTATCTACACGTGAGGCACTCTTTTCTTCTGCGTCTGGGTTTTGTAGCTCGAGTTCACTGTCAGTGACAACGGGAGAAGGCGCGTTGCCTGCTACCGATAGCTCATTGTTTGTTGATGCTTCCGACACTCAATAATTCCTGACTTAAACTGGCATATTCATTAATTCTTTGTACGCATCGACCATTTTATTACGTACTTGGACAGTGGCTTCGAAAGCCACACTCGACTTGTTTCTGGCAATCATTACATCCGACAACGATACACTGCGATCACCTTGATCAAACCGTGTGGCTATCTCACTTGACTGCGACTGCAATCCATTGACCGACTTAATTGCATCACCAAGTACAGCACCAAAATCAGCACTTACTTGTTGCCCAGTAGCAGGACGTGAAGCATTTTGAGCCTCTAGCATCATTGCCTGTAACTCAGTTTGTAATCCATTTACCTTCATCACATGCTCCAGACTGTCAAAAAAGTGTCAGTTAATAAATATCGGCTTATTGATAAATAACAGTATGCCGTAAAATAATACGTCTTGTGGCGATCAAACTGGGATATCAATTCCAGCATCACGCATTTTTGCTAATTTATAGCGCAGTGTTCTTGGACTAATACCCAATTTTTCAGCCACATCTTTACGCCGCCCTTCACAGGCGCGAATAGTGTCTAGAATAATGGAAAACTCTTGTTCTCGCAGCTCATTTCCTAACCCTTCTGTCGCTGTCGGCTGTGCGGTCCCTTTTTCGGTTTCATAAACGGGGGCGATATGGGGTGTTACCGTAGTTTCAACAACACTTTGCAAGCTACCAGCATCAAGCCAATCAAGCCCTTCGAGTAAGATATGTTCAGCCCGAATCTGAGAGGAATCACAAAGAATTAGTGCGCGCTGGATAACATTATCAAGTTCACGCACATTGCCAGGCCAGCTATATTGCATCAACTTACTTAATGCGCCAGCCTCTAGTGCTGGGACTGGCAGCCCTTGCTTCATGCAATGGCGCTCGATTAAGTATGTGGCTAGTGGGGCAATATCGCCTGCTCGCTCTGCCAATGCTGGCCAAGTTAATGGAAAAACATTTAAACGGTAATACAGATCTTCGCGAAAGTGCCCTTCCGTTACGTATTGCTTCAAGTCACGGTTACTGGTTGCCAATACGCGTACATCTAGTTTGATACTTTTCCTGCTGCCAAGACGCTCCACTTCGCGCTCTTGCAGCACTCGAAGAAGTTTGGCTTGAAGGCTTAAATCCATCTCACTGATTTCATCAAGCAAGATAGTACCACCTTGCGCTTGCTCGAATTTCCCCGGGCAAGCTTGAACAGCCCCTGTAAACGCTCCCTTCTCATAACCAAACAAGGTCGCTTCCAGCATGTTATCAGGAATTGCAGCACAGTTAATCGCCACAAATGGCCCATCATGACGATTAGAGTGGGTGTGAATATAACGTGACATCACTTCTTTGCCTGAGCCACTTGGCCCAAGCACCATCACACTGGCATCCGTTTTAGCCACTTTTTCTGCCAGCGCCAATAATTTCAACGATTTCGCATCTGCCGCAATCGCTTGTCCCGATTCCGTTTTCACTGGGGCATAACGACTAACCATATTTAACAGTACTTCTGGTGCGAAAGGTTTTGCCATATAGTCGATGGCGCCCTCTTTCATGGCAGAAACCGCATCTTCAATATTGGCATACGCTGTCATTAACAACACAGGCAGCTTAGGCCAGTGCTGTTTAATGCTGCGTAGCAACCCTAAGCCGTCCATCCCTGCCATCTGGACATCAGAAACCACAATATCAACCGATTCAGATTTTAATATTAATAATGCTTGCTCAGCACTTTCGGCCTCTAACCACTGGTAACCCGCCAATGCAAGGGTATCAACCAATGCTTCGCGAAGCCCTTCATCATCCTCGACAACTAATACGCGGCTCTGATTCATTATTTACTCCAAATATTGTTCTTATTATTTAACCGTTGTTAGGGCGTTAATCGTTGTTTGTTTTTTGCTCTGCCAATGGTAATACCACGGTAAAGCATGCCCCTTTGCCAAGTTCTGACTCTAGCGTTAAACGCCCTTTGTGGGCGTTCACAACCGTTTGAACAACCGCAAGGCCAAGCCCAGTTCCTTGCTGGCGTGTTGTATAAAATGGTTCGAATATTTTTTGCTGCATATCAGCGGCAATACCAGGCCCGTTATCAATGACAGTAATGCACACACTGCTGTCTTGAATCATGGCTTTTAAAGCGACTTTGCACTGTTTACCTGACATTTGAATCGCATTGCCAATTAAATTGCTCAGCGCACTCGCCAGTGCATTCGCATTACCTAAAATTTCTTGTTCTTCGTCGTCACAATCAATACTGAAATCAACTTGGCTGGTCATCACTTGTGTTTCGACCATGGCTTCTAGCTCATTCAGCAGCATTTCAAGGCTAAATCGTTCCACCACTTTGTTGTCGCCACCTTTGGCAAACAACAGCATGTCATTCACTTGCTTTTCTAAATCGTGGAGCCTGTCGACCAATTTAGTTTGAAAGCGCTCCCGAGTAACCGTATTAAGGTTTGGAGAGCCTAAATTTGCGGCGTACAGCATAGCGCTTGATAAGGGTGTTCTGACTTGATGAGCTAATGACGCAACCATTCGACCCAGAGATGACAAGCGTTGCATTTCACTGATCCGTGATTGCAAAAGACGCGTTTCTGTCATGTCTGTCATAAAAATCAGCTGACCACTTTCCGAAGCCGAGATCGCCAATTTGACCCGGCGTCCATTTCTCAGTGATACTTCATGCCCATCATCTTCCCGAGGTGAAAATGCACGCTGAATAACCTGAAACCAACGCTCACCATCTAGCGGTTCACCCAGTAAACGATAAGCTTCTGGATTCGCTTCCCGCACAATGCCCGCTGAATCGAGGAATATCACCCCTGACGGCATAACATCGAAAGCTTGTTGGTAGCGACCAACTTGTTGCGCCAGTGTGCCTAGCGAGGTTAGATTTTCACTCATGGGGTACCTGAATAACGCACTAAATAACGATTACCACAGATAGAGGTAAAGCATAATTCATGCCAAAAAAAAACCAATTTTATCAGGCTGTTGGACGAGGGGAAAGAAATTTGACAGCGTCATTGATTTGACGCTGTCGGTATTTACAGTTTAACGCGGCATTTCTTTGCTCAAACCGTATTTGCGCATTTTCTCTACCAATGTCGTGCGGCGCATGCCTAGCATATCAGCAGCTCGAGCTACAACGCCTGACTGGGCTTCCAATGCCTGACGGATCATTTCAATCTCTAATTCCGCCAACATCTCTTTCAGGTTCAAACCTTCTGGCGGTAAGTCATTCATATCGGCGAGTTCATTCGCATCAGCATTATTACTGGCAAACATATCAGCTAACGCTGCTCGCTCCTGATCTTCTACCGATAAGAAGTTATCTTCTGGTTGAAAGTCAGGTAGGTCACTATAGCGATATTTCATCGGTAAATGACTGACATCGACCATCTCGTTCGGATAAAGAATAATTAACCGTTCAACGAGGTTTGCCAGTTCACGGATATTACCCGGCCAATCGTGATCCATTAATGAGGTTATGGCACGCGGCGTAAAGTGTACTGGTTTTGCACCTTCAGCTTCCATCCGTGCGAGTAACTCTTGCAGCAGCAATGGAATGTCTTCAATGCGCTCTCGCAATGCTGGCATTTCTATTGGGAAAACATTTAGCCTATAGTACAAATCTTCACGGAACTGACCATCTTGAATCATGGCCTCTAAATCACAATGAGTGGCCGCGACTATACGTACATTAGTGCTTATTGTCTTGCTGCCACCGACACGTTCAAAGCAACGTTCTTGCAAGACACGCAGCAGCTTAACCTGCATTGAGGTTGGCATATCACCAATTTCATCAAGAAATAGAGTACCGCCTTCTGCAAGCTCAAAACGCCCTTTGCGCGCAGAGATTGCACCGGTAAATGCCCCTTTCTCATGACCAAACAACTCACTTTCAAGTAAGTCTGGCGGAATAGCGCCACAGTTAACCGGGACAAATGGCCCCTTACCGCGTGATGAATGATAGTGAATATTACGCGCAACCACTTCTTTACCCGTACCAGATTCACCCAAGATCAACACACTCGCATCGGTTGCTGATACTTGTTCCATTAAATGGCGAATCTTACTGATCGCATCACTGCGACCAACCATACTGCGAAATAATGTATTTTTACGCCCTAATTGCGGGATTTGAAATGCGTGTTTACCGAGAAACTCTTGGCAGTGACGAAGCGCGTCAGTAAGTTGACCATAATGTAATGGTAATTCTAACGACCCCACATAGTTCGGTAGTTCGGCAAGCTCATCATCATGATTTGCCAGCGCGATTACGGGAATATGGTTATGGATGCGAAGAAAGTCGAGGATGCGACTTAGCAATTTACCGGAAGTGATATTACCCAGTAAACAGGCTCCCCACGCATTTTCCCACAGCGAATGATCGACCTCGTTTGACGACAATACTTCATGTTGTTCACCAACAAAGTTCAGAATGACACTTAGATCGTGGCGATGTTGCTGATCATCATCAATAACAAGGGTTTTAGCTAAAGCTTGCATAGGAAAGATATTGCCTGCCTTTATAGGATTCTTCTTTTGTGGCTTCTATACCAAGCTGGGCATTCCTTAACGGTCGACTTTGACCGAAAAAAAGAATGTCACAGAGAAACAGCAACCAAATAATAAAGACATTGTAATAAAAGCACAGGATAAGGCAACTGGGGACAGCCAAAAGCTGTGACCCCAGTACAAAGGAAAGTAAAAACCGAAACAGTTTGTCACTTTTTAACGCGAGGAGGGCATATAATGTTGCCCCTAACGGTTTAACTCACTAACTGACTAGCCCAGCTGCGTCATATTGTGATATTCAGCAGGAATTTGATCCCACGCTGACTTGATTTCACGCAGCATTTCAATCACATCGTCAATGGGTTCTGAAATGTTTTCCTGATTCGCTTTATAGATCTGCTGGATCATAAAATCATACAAGGCATCAAGGTTTGTCGCGATATCTGCACCATCTTCCATCGATAGGCAGCTGCGCAAACTAATTACGATATCAAGCGCTTTGCCTAAACGCTCACCTTTAACAGCAACCGAACCTTGTTCCATCGCCGCTTTACCTTGGATCAAACGTTCGATCGCTCCGGCCATCAACATTGAAATTACGCGGTGTGGTGATGCCGACGTTAACTGACTATCTACCGAGACTCGCTTGTAAGCCTGTAGAGATCCTCTCATTGCCATTGTTCTAACCTACCGAAATTTATTATAAACCTGCATCGAGCGTTGCCCGTGCTGTAGCCGCTGTACTTGATTTGCCGATCGATCACGATGATGACGGATACGGTCAAGTAACACCGATGTACGTTCTATAGCTTGTTGCCACAGCCTTTTATCAAGGCTTTCTGGCTCAGCCATTAATTGTTGTAAAAGCAACTCACGCTGTGAAAGTAGTGCCTGAAGCTTGTTGGAATCAACCTCTTCTGGCACCGCTAACAGCAACTCAAGTTGCTGATCAATTTGATCTAAGCGTTGCATCTCGACTCCTTTTGCTTAGTAAGATGCTTACGACGGCATCATACTCATCATCGAGCTAAACTGGCCTTTCATTTGCCCCATGGCTCTATCCATGGCGGTAAATTGATCGTGGGTGCGTTTCTGAACGCTTTCCATTCGTCGATCTAATTTAGTTTGTTCACTGTTCAACCGCATATTTTGATCACTAAGGCTATTTTGACGCCCCTTGATACTGCCGGTGATCCCGGTATGCGAGTGAATTAAATCTTCAATTTTTCGGGCAAAGCCATCACGACTTCCGAAAAACTCCCCCACATCGGCAAAGTTTTTCTCTAGTTGGCGATCCAGTATGTCGTAGTCAACTTCAAGACGCCCTTCAAGAGTTGTCATCACACCGAGTTCACTCAAGGTGGTAATCGACTCTGGTGCACCTTCCAACGGTGAAGTAAATGCGGCTCTTAACTGGTTATCAACGGTACGAATTATACTGTCACCGACCAATGGGCCTTTATCTTGTGTTTCAGGATCAAACCTGCCAAGTTCACCTGCAACACTGAAAAATTGGTTATACGCATTTACAAATTGCTCAATCGCTCCGCCGACAGCATTTCGGTCGTAAGCGACATCCACTTTGATGTCTTTACCTGCGCTCCCTTCCTGACTGTCTGATAGAGCCAGTAAGTTCAAGTCGACACCTTTGATTGCATCTTCAATGGTGTTGGTATCGCTGGTAACAACAGCAAGGCCATCAATCAACACACGGGCGTCTTTAGCGGCCTGCATTTGCGTCATCGAGTTAAGGTCGTTATTGGGATTAAAGCCAAATTTTTGCAAGGTACTGGCAAGAGGCGCATCGACCCTGACTTTAATTTGGTTCTGCTCGCCACTTTTATCCGCCGTCAGGACGAGTCGAGCACCAACGTCATCGTTGATCACAGATGCCATCACGCCGGAATTTGAAGGGTGACGGTTAATTAACCGAACAACATCAAGGATCTTGCTTTCATCTTCTGGAATTTCAATGTCAAACATACCGCCTCCTAAAGAGACAGTCATTTTACCGGCACCTAATTTTTGATTTTCATCGAAAGTGCCTGAAACAATTTTATGTGATTGAGCGAGTTGCTCAATGCTGACATTGTACTTACCTGGAATGGCTTCATGATTTGCCGAGGCCGTTAAGGCATCATTATTATCACTGGTCACGGTACGAGCTGAAAGCGTATTATTGCGGCGGAAGTCGGCCATCATGTACTTCATTTCGTCTAACGAACCTTTCAACTTGCCGTAGGCACTGATGCTGACATCAATGCTCTCTCGCTGCTGATTTATTCGCGCTTCTTTCGGTGCTCGCTCTGCATCAACGATGGTGTTAACCATATTATTGATATCAAGACCGGAAGCGGTGGCTGCTGCGCCTATGTTCATTGACTACCTCGAAATACTAGACTTTCGTTGTTACCAACCCCCCCGAATTCGTGGCAAGCCGACGGGATAAAACGAGTAACTCTTCATCGGGAATTTGGCGAACAACATCACCAGTACGCTTGTCATAAATTGTGACAATGTTTTTGCCCGATTCTTCATCGATACGAAAAGCCAGCCCTTTATTTAAGGTTGATCCGACAAATTCTTCGATACGTTCGACCACCTTTTCCAACTCTTCACGTTGCAACTGATGCTGCTGATGTAGCTTTTCAACGTTGGCTGTTTGTTCGATACGGCGAACATCGCCTTGGCTGCTATCGCTACTCGACTTCAAGGCCGGTTGCTGATCGGAGGCGGCAAGGGGTGTCCCTTGAGAATGCCCTACAGGTTTACTAGCAATATTTGTGCCAGGTGAAGATTGGGGTGGGGAACCGGAAGAAAAGGAAGAGGGAGAAGTGCTAACGGGTTTGACGTCCATATTCTCTCACCTTTTAAAGGAAGAACGGCAAGGTAGAGACCTTGCCGTTAATACGAGGGATTAACCTAGTAGGCTTAGTGCCGCTTGCGGCGCCTGTTTTGCTTGAGCCAAGATAGAAGTCGATGCCTGAGATAGGATCTGGTTCTTGGTCATTTCAGTCGTTTCTTTCGCAAAGTCAGTATCACGAATACGGCTGTTCGATGCCGATACGTTTTCATTAACATTGTTCAAGTTATTAATGGTGTGGTTCAAACGGTTCTGAGAAGCACCAAGCTCTGCACGGTTTGAATCAACATACTTCATCGCACCATCAAGTACAGCGACAGCTTGCTGTGAACCACCAACAGAGGTCACATCAATTTGTGCAACTGTTGTGTTTGCTGCAGTACCAGCAATTGATGCATCAACTGCGTTACCGCCAGCATCAGTCATCGCGATAGTACCAGTCGTTACACCAACCGCACCTTCTGAAGAAAATAGTTGTAGCTCACCATCTTCTGAAACTGATGCATTGATTTTATCGTTCTGACCATTGATACGTGTCGCGATTTCTTCGATGTTATCACCAGCAACTAGACCAACGTTTACAGCTGTTGCTGTACCCGCGCTGTCTGTAACACTTAGTTCAATCGCCGTGTCAGCATCAAGTGTTGAGTCAGCTGTTGCCATGTTGGTTGAAACTAATAGGCTACCACCCATTTTAGCTTCATCACCACGGATATTGTTGAAGCTCATTTGTACCGCTTCACCAGAATCTGCACCAACTTGGAACGAACGAGAACCAAACGTACCGTTAAGAAGCTTAGTACCACCAAAAGAGGTAGTTTCTGCAATACGGTTAAGCTCTTGATTCAACGCTGTTACTTCTTGCTGAATTGAGTCACGGTCTTCTTGCGAGTTAGAACCATTAGAAGACTGTAGTGATAGATCACGCATACGTTGTAGAATGTTCGTGGTTTCTTGCATCGAACCTTCTGCTGTTTGTGCCATAGAGATACCGTCATTTGCGTTACGTACTGCAACGTCAAGACCACGGCTCTGTGTCATCAAACGGTTAGAAATCTGTAGACCTGCAGCATCATCTTTTGCGCTGTTGATCTGGCTACCAGTAGCAAGACGCTCCATCGATTTACCAGTAGCTTCGGTCGCTTGACCTAGGTAGCGCTGAGCGGTCATTGCAGAAACGTTAGTGTTTACTGTAACTGCCATAATGTATCTCCTTGTGTAATCAAAATGGCTTGACCAGCCCAGCCGGTAAAACCTTGTTATTCTTTGTACATGGTCTGTAACGGCATGACTTCAGAAACCTTTAAGCTTTTTTTCGATTTTTTTTATCAAGAAAATAAAATGTGATCTAAGTAGCGAAATCAAGTTGCAGGAACACATCTAGCAAAGTCTTCATTAGCCAATATACAGACATAAAAAAACGGCAAAAGGTTGCCCCCTTGCCGTTTAGAAAAACGTCACCGCAGGATTATTGCAATAAGCTCATTGCAGCTTGTGGTACCTGCTTGGCTTGCGCAAGAATAGATGTACTTGCTTGCTGTAGGATTTGGTTTTTCGTCATTTCGGTGGTTTCTTTTGCGAAATCAGTATCACGGATGCGGCTGTTTGATGCCGATACATTTTCAGATACGTTCGCTAGGTTATTGATAGTATGACCTAAACGGTTCTGTTTTGCGCCCAAATCAGCACGCTGGCTATCAATGTATTTCAATGCCGCATCAATAATTGGCACTGCACTTTGTGCACCGCCAACACTTTCAACGTCAATAGATGCCACGGTCACATCTGTCGCCCCAGCAGAAAAATCCAGAGCGGTGGTTGTGCCGTCTTGATTATTCATAACGATATTACCCGTTGCTAAAGCAACTTCACCGCTACCTGAAAATACTTGTAATTGACCGTCTTCATTAACCGAGGCATTAAGTTGGTCATTTTGACCATTAATGCGTGTGGCAATCTCTTCGATGTCATCGCCCGCAACCAGCGTTACATCAACCGTACTGACATTACCCAGCGCATCTGTCACGCTAAATTGGACGGGAGAATCAGCACTAAGCTCTGCGCCTGGCTGAACGGTTGTTGCTGATTGCAGCAAGCTACCACCCATTTTGTGGTGGTCAGCACGGACACTGTCCATACCCATAATGATAGCTTCACCAGAGTCGGCACCAATTTGGAATGCCGCTTCACCAAATGTACCATTCAGTAGTTTGCGGCCACCAAATGCAGTCGTTTCTGCAATACGGTTAAGCTCATCTTGAAGGGCACCCACTTCTTGTTGAATCGCAGCACGATCATCGTCTGAGTTGGCACCATTTGCCGATTGAAGTGACAGATCACGCATACGTTGTAGAATGCTGGTTGATTCCTGCATTGCCCCTTCTGCAGTTTGAGCTATCGAAATACCATCGTTGGCATTTCGCATAGCAACGTTCAAACCACGCGTTTGTGCCACAAGGCGATTAGATATTTGCAGACCTGCAGCGTCATCTTTAGCACTGTTAATCTTACTACCTGTCGACAAACGTTCCATCGAGGTATTCAGATCACTTGTTGCTTTTCCTAAGTAACGCTGCGCAGTCATCGCTGACACATTGGTGTTCACTGTTACAGCCATTTAGATCTCCTTTGACTTTCGCCCACTAAGCGAAACAGCCTAACCGCAACAGTCAATACTAAAGACAGTGAAGCGGGACCAGTTATAAAATAAATAAATCTATCGGCAAAACTGTTGCCATAGTTCGTATAAAGCAAATTATATGCCACAAATAAACAGGCTTTATTTCAACAACTTAGTCTCATACTTATGGCCAAGTAGTGAAACATGGCAACTCGATGCCTATTGCTTTGCATAGTTTGCCGCTTACTATCAATCCTTTGCCTCATTTATTGGCAGGGATATCACTGTTTAACGACCTCCACTTCACTAGATGTAGTTAAACAGGTTTAAATCTTTTGTTTTGGCAAAGGCCTGTTGTGATGCTTGCAAGGCCATCATGTTTTCGTTGAGTTCAATCACTGCGGTCGCATAGTCAAGATCTTCCAATGTGCCTCGCGCTTGGCTCATGACAATTTTAAAGTCTTGGTGCATGTCTTCTTGGCGGTCGAGTGTTTGTAATCGCGTACCAATTTCTGAACGCGTACGGTTAATATGTTTGAACCCTTCAGATAATTCTGCTGCAGCTTGATGCAGTTCTGCCGTCGCCGATGCATCTGATACGTCACTTTCAGACAACTCAATACTGCGGCGGAAGGCGTCAAAGACATTGACGTTTTCTTGGCGTGATAAGTCAATGCTATCGCCGTGCTTAATCTCACCAGCTAATTCAATTTGTAACGTACCAAATTGAATACCTGTGCCAGGATCGAAGGGGGCACTACTTACCATATTGCCATTTTGATATAGCTGGTATGACGTACCAGCCTGTGAAGTTGAAAACTCAACACGGTATGCCGATTGGTCAGCATTATTACTATTGCGTGCTTGCGAGAGCAGGAGTAATGAGCCGCTTTGCAAGTCATAATCGGGTTGATAATCACCATGAGGGTTTGGCACCTCCATAAACAATTTATCCCCCGCGTCATTTACGGGGACTTCAACCGATGGAGCAATCTTCGCCATACGCTGATAGCTATCACCCACGTAACTAACATGACCATTATTATCACGGAAAAAAGGCTGTTTACTGTATTGGTTACCGGCAAAGACAAAGTTACCCGATTCGTCTTTTGCGTTAACCACATTCATGAACGAGTTAAACAAACCTTGCATATCTTGCTTATGGGCAACACGGTCATCGCCAGAAAGCGAACCATTGACCATCATCATTGATTTTCGCTTGGCTTCATCGAGTAAATTTTCGACTTCTGTAATCGCCGTTTCTTCGTTATTCAAACGGTTTCTAGCTAACGTTATCGATCTAACTGACTGATCAATTTGCGTGTTTTGTTGGTCAAAGTTCTGAATATAAATAGAAGAAACGGGATCATCACCGGCAGTAAGCAGACGCTTACCTGATGCCAGCTGCTGTTGATTTTCTGCAACTTTAACCTGCTGACGATTCATATCGTTAGCAACATTTTGGTAATTATGGAAGCTGGAAATACGGCTAATCATGATCGGTCAGTCTCCTTAACGGGATGCATTCAGCAAGGTATCAAAGGTTTCATTCGCCACGGTCATTATTCGCGATGATGCCATATATGCTTGCTGAAACTTCATCATGTTCGCGGCTTCTTCATCAAGGTTTACACCGCCAATTTCAGCAACTCTGCCCTCTGCAGCTTGTTTTTCGACAAGCCCGACTTCTTTTAATCGAGAGGCTGACGCTTTTTGCACACCCATTTCCGTATTTAGGCCCTGATAGACATCAATAACTGTTGAACGTCCTTCATTCATCATCTTGCTGGTTTGCAAGCCTTGCATTTTGATCAAATTACCATTGTCGCCGTCGGCTGCATTCAAGTTGACAGCAAAAACATCACCACCAACTGCACCGTTCGACAAGGTAAAACCGGTACCGCCAACAATCACCTCACCAGCCGGTGGGTAAGCTTGCGGTTGCTGCAAGATATTGCCTTTCATGTCTAATACCGCAAACTGACTGGCATCAGGTGATACCGCCACCTGAAATTCATTCAATGCCCCCGTGCGAGTGATACCAAACTCCGCCTCACCTTGCGTCTTACTGGCAGAGCTTAAATAACTTTGAGCGGCAACTTTTGCCGGATCAGACATGGCCATACTGATATCACCAGCACCAGTTCGTGTGGGGCGAAGAATGATCTTTTCACCCGCACGCATTGGTGCATCCATCTCGACCCGAAAGCCATCAATGGCAAAGGCCGCTGGATTACCGCTGGGAAGCACCTTTTGACGAGTACCATCAGGCATTGTTAAGGTATGTTGGCTACCATCAAATGCCAGATCGTACTCACCAATTTTTAACGCATTTAAATCTTCCACATACACTTTTAAATCTGCCGTCGAGCCTGCAGGTAGCATTGCTCGAGAAGCGGCAAGCGCAGGATCATTTACGTCACGGAACATCTCGCTACCGACTTGACCGTTTAAATCTAAACCTTGTTGCTGCAACTCATTCACGGAGTGGGAAAAGCCGATGGCAATTCGGCCCATTTCATCCATAGCATGGGAAAGGGTTTCATCACGATATTGGAATAAAGCTGCCATCTTGCCGCCAATGTCATCATTGTTGATCGTCTTCATCGACTGACCTTCAACAATTGCAAGCTGGGTCTGCTGGGGATCAGGTTTGCCATTAACCATACGTAATTCACTGGCTTCGATTCCTGAAACCAATGTGTGCCCACTGCCAATCATGACGTTGAAGCTTTCATCGTTCTTACGCGTTACCGTTACTTTTGTGTATTCGGACAACTCATTAATTAAGTTCTGATGGCGATCAAGTAGGTCATTATCGTGGCCAGAAATTGGGGTTTTCACCAAGCCTTTATGTACCTCAGCCAATTCTTTCGCAATATCATTAACACGGTTAAGCGTACGAGAAAGCACTTGGCTGGTTTCAGATTGCTGGCGCGATAACACATTAAAGTTATCATTTAGCCCAGCTGTAACCATTTTGGCTTTTTCTAACACCACCGTTCGTCCACCGATATCATTTGGTGTATCGGACATTGCCTTAATCGCGTCATACCAATTGTTCATGTCTTCGGGGATTTTCTTGGCACTGTTTGCAAGCATGTTATCCAAACGACCTAATTGCCCTTCACGCTCATTGGCATAGCTTAAATTGGTTGTCGTCAGGTTTAATTCATTGGTGGCAAACTGATCATACCCGCGGCGAACTTCTGCCGCATGCACACCGGTACCATACTGATTTCCCCCCCACCAAATAGGATCGTTGGCTTGCTGCACAACAGACTGACGGCTATACCCTTCGGTATTGACGTTATTAATGTTATGGCTAGTCGTATTAAGCTGTCGTTGTGCAGTTAATAAACCTTGCGAGCCCATATTGAGCAAGTCAAACGCCATGAAGCCTCCAGTCGGTCAGAAACAATTAAATAATCCAAACTATTTAATGCAAAAATCATTCCAAAAAGAATAAGTGCTTTATCATATTGAATTTAAACAATTTAGGTAATTACGAGGCAAGCGGTTGCCGAGTCTTTATGAGTGGTAAATAAAACAGAGAAGTAGACATCAAAATCAGATCGCAAGTACGCAATCACTGCACATAAACAAAGTCAATATGTGAAACATGTATCATAAATTACAGTTAACACATTAATTACATTCACATTGAATAATAATAAGGTTAATAATAAGTCATCATGATCACATCAATATAAGAGCTGCAGACGAGGCAATGGAATGCTAATTAGAGCGTATGCAAAATACTCAATAAAACACCCCTACACCCACAGAATGGTATGTTTAATCATGCTAAGTAGCTTCATCATCAGTACGTTAGGCGTACTTGTTTTGGAGAATTACGTCTTTAGCTTTGGATTCTTAATTTCATTAGCGACCATACCATTGCTCGCAATGTCATCGAGTTATAAACGAAAATACCTCGGTACTCACAGCTAGTTAGAAAATCCATGTTAAAGAGGTTCAGCTAATTTCTGTAGAGATCAGGCTTCGTTGCTTTTACTTCATTAACCCTTGAACAGTATTCATGACATTGATAATTTTGTCAGAGTAATTAGGGTCGGTTGCATAACCTGCTTGATGCAAATTACGTATAAATTGAGAGGGGTCGGCAGGCTGCTCTAAAGCTTTGGAGTAACGTGGGTTGTTATTAAGAAACTGCACATAATCATTAAAGCTATCTTGATACGAGTTATAAGAACGGAATGCCGCCTTTTCTTGTACTGGAATACCGTCGTGAAACTCAAGGGTATTGGTTGCGACTTTGTTGCCGGACCAACGAGGATCTGCCTTAATATTAAATAAGTTATTACTCGAACCCGCAGCATTCTTAATGACTTTCTTACCCCAACCGGTTTCCAGTGCAGCCTGAGCTATCAACACTGAAGGGTCGGTGCCTAGTGCACGTGCGGCTTTTTCAGCATAAGGCTGCATCCGAGATACAAAATCTTTCGGGGTTTCAAAACCGACTTCTTGCTGGCGAGGAGCGGCAACCGTTGTTGCCCCTATTGCCTGTGCTTGTTGCCGCTGTTTTTGTTGAATTTCAGCAAACGCATCATTTGCAGCTTTTTCTACCGTGGCATGGTCTGGCTTATTACCTTTTGCATCAACGGGTAAGCGTAATGGTGCATCGTTGAATACTTGACGAATTTCAAACTCATCATTGCCTTCCGCCACCGGAGCTACGGGGGCTTCATCACCAAGTTGTTGCACGATTAAGTCGGCCAGCCCGAGCGATCCCGTCGAGCTTAATTCACTGGCCATCTGCTCATCATGCATTTGCTCAAAAAACTTTGAATTACTGCTGCTCATTAAATCAGATTCAAAAGCTTCATTCGCTTGGCGCATTGATTTAAACAACATCTGGGTAAAGATCGCTTCAAATTGCTCTGCAGCAGCACGTAACGATTTATCATCATCTTCACCGATACCAGCTCGTAAGCGGTCGAGGCTAGATATATCATGAATAAAACCGGGCGATGTTGTTTTCATATTATGACTCTCTAATCATCATTAGATAATGATCAATTGACCTTGAATTGCCCCAGCCTGTTTAAGCGCTTGGAGAATTGCCATTAAATCAGACGGTGCTGCACCAACCTGGTTGACTGCTCGTACTAGCTCATCAAGCGAAACCCCTGGCTCAAACTTAAACATACGAGAATCTTCTTCTGTCACCTGAATGTCTGAATTTGGTACAACAACCGTTTCACCACCAGAAAAAGCATTAGGCTGACTGACCGAATAGTTTTCTTTAATTGAAACCGTCATGCCGCCGTGAGTGATTGCAGCGGGTTTAAGCTTCACATGCTGACCAATAACAATGGTACCCGTTCGAGAGTTAACTATGATTTTTGCCGCACCATCTGCAGGGTCAAACTCAAGGTTTTCAATAGTCGCAAGAAATGCTACTCGCTGACTAACATCGCGCGGAGCACGAACTCGTACCGAGGTTGCGTCAACAGCAGACGCCATTTGTGGCCCTAAAAATTCATTAACTGCATCAGCCATACGCTGAGCGGTAGTAAAATCTGACTCAAACAAATTAAAAGTCAAAAAGTCACCACGGCCAAATGGGTTCGGCACTTCTTGTTCAACCATTGCACCGTTGGTAATTCGACCAACGGTTGGCGTGTTACCGACCACTTTCGAACCATCTGCGCCGGATGCGCTAAATCCGCCAACTACCAAACTGCCTTGTGCCACAGCATAGACTTCGCCATCAAGGCCTTTCAAAAATGTCTGTAGCAACGTACCACCACGCAAGCTTTTCGCAGATCCAATGGATGATACCGTGACATCAATGGATTGCCCTTGCTTAGTGAAGGGGGGCAACGTTGCATTCACAGCAACTGCGGCGACATTTTTCGTTCTTGGTCGTGTACCCGGCGGCAATTGAATACCAAAATTTTGTAGCATGGCGTTGAAGCTTTGATCGGTAAAAGGCGTTGTTTCACCGGTTCCCGGTAGGCCAACGACTAAGCCATAACCCACTAATTGGTTACTTCGCACGCCAGCGACTTCCGAGACATCTTTAATACGGGCAGCCTGAACCGGCAACCCAATCAAAAGAATTAAACCATATAAAAATGTTTGCAGTTTCACAGTTGAGCCTTATTAAATGCTGACGTTGAAGAAGCGAGCCAGCCAGCCTTGCTCCTGAGTATCTTGTCGATCACCCGTACCTGAATACTGGATGCGTGCATTGGCAATACGAATCGAAGGGATCGTATTTTCTTGAGTAATATCATCTGGGCGTATTGTGCCACTGAGACGGATATATTCATCACCCGTATTTAGCGTCAACCACCTCTCGCCTCTAATTAAGAGGTTACCATTGGGTAGAACTTCAATAACTTCTACGGTAATTGAGCCCGTTAGGCTATTACTTTGATCGGCCGATGTACTGCCCGCAAATTTGTTGGCGTTGCTCACTTCATACGACAGATCGCGACTACCAATGTTCACTTCTTGCCCACCGAGCATAAGTGGATCCATCGACATATCGGTTCTTTTGTCGGTGTCTGCGCTGGCACTCTTTTTCGCTTGGGTTTTCTCTTCAAGCATAACTGTCACGATGTCACCTAAACCGCGCGGTTTGGTATCATCGTAAAGATCTTGTACATGCGTTGTACTGAACAGCGAGCCTGTTGCAGTCGCATAGTGCTCAGGGGTTTGTTGTGGTCGAATGCTAGCCCAAGCAGGATCATCAACCTGAGGGTCTTCTCGACGGCGCATCATATCAACCAAGCCACCGCTTTCTTGAGTCGTCCCCTCAACGGCATCCACATTGGTTGTCGCTTGGGCAACATCAGATTCGATGTCATCAGGCATCTGCACACAGCCAGACAAAAGAATAACCAAACCCACTAAACACTTTTTCATTGCTGCTCTACCCTGTTAAAGCTGCTGGTTCACGTAACTTAACATCTGATCTACCGTTGAAATCACTTTCGAGTTCATTTCATAAACTCGTTGTGCTTCAATCATGTTAACCAGCTCTTCAGTAACATTAACATTCGAAGTTTCAAGCATTGATTGGCGAATAGAACCCAACCCTTCCAAGCCTGGTACTCCCTCTTGAGCATCACCACTCGCGCCTGTTGGTAAGAATAGGTTCTGCCCTATTGGCTCTAAGCCGCCTGGATTAATAAAACCAACCGTAGTGAGCTGACCAAGCACCTGATTTTCTTGCTGGCCTCGGATACGCGCTGATACTTCACCATCGGTACCAACCGTAATGCCGACAGCATCTTCCGGTATCGCAATTTCAGGTTGTACTAAGTAACCCGAACCCGTTGTGACTAATTGGCCTTCGGCGTTAATCGTGAACTGACCGTTTCGGGTGTAACCCATATTGCCGTCTGGCATCAGAACCTGAAAGAAGCCTTCGCCTTCGATCATCATATCCATCGCATTGTTAGTCGTTTGGGTATTACCTTGCGTATGGACTTTCTGAGTAGCAACAACCTTCGAGCCTGCACCAAGCATCAAGCCTGTTGGCAATTCGGTGTCTTGTGTTGATTGACCACCCGGTTGGTTGATGTTTTGATAAAACAGGTCTTCAAATACCGCACGGCTCTTTTTAAAACCCACGGTAGAGGCATTGGCCAGGTTATTTGAAATGGTCGAGATATTCGTCTGCTGGGCGTCAAGACCGGTTTTACTTACCCATAAAGCTGGATGCATGCTCTATTCCTTTTATCGGTTTAGCCTAAACGCAGCAGTGATGTGGACGCGGCATCCATTTCTTCTGCTGTTTTCATTAATTTGACTTGCATTTCAAAGTGTCGTTGAAGATCGATCATGCTGGTCATCTCACCCACCGCATTGACATTACTGCCTTCTAACGCGCCTTTTAACAACGTAACATTCGCATCGGCATCAAAGACTTCACCAGGATTCTTTGACTTAAATAGGCCGTTGATATCTTTATACAGCTCACGATTATCTGGACGTACGAGTTTAAGCCGATCAACGATTTCCATCGCCTCTGGTGGAGCACCTTGAGGTAATACAGAGATGGTTCCGTCGTTGCCAACTTCAATTTTATTGATTGGGAGAGGTATGAAAATTGGGCCGCCGTTTTCACCAAGCATCAAATTACCGCTACCGTTTTGCAGCATACCGGTTTCATCAATTTTAAGGTTTCCAGCACGGGTATAGGCTTCTTGACCGGAGGCATCAAGTACCGCTAACCATCCTTCACCTTCAACGGTCACATCGAGATCACGTCCCGTCGTCATCACCGCGCCTTGGGAAAAGTCTTGCCCTGGGTTTTCTGTCATGGCAAATACACGACTTGGCAAGCCTTCGCCATAAGCTTGCATGCTTCTCGCTTGCTCCAGATCGGCACGGAAGCCTGTTGTTCTCACATTAGCAAGGTTATTGGCATGCACTTGCATTCCATACATATCTTGCTTTGCGCCACTCATGGCTAAATACAGTGCACGATCCATTATCGACTCTCCAATCACAATTCAATGATCTTAAAGCAATAATTATGCCAGTATATATAACTTGTTTTATATCAGATAATTAGAGGTTGAATATAGAAGAATATATTCGAAGCACGCCAATATTATGACGAATACGGAAATGCATTGCCGCCTACATGACGAGGCGGCAATGATGACAAAAGAAAGGAAAAGCAGTTAACGAATTTGTAAAATAGTCTGTTGCAGCTGGTTATCAACTTCTAATGCACGGGAGTTTGCTTGGAAGTTTCGCTGAGCGGTGATCAAATCAACCAGCTCTTGAGTCATATCGATGTTCGATTGTTCAAGCGTACCACTTTTTATCGCACCAAATGCCCCTTGCGTTGCTTCACCCCATATAGCGGCTCCCGAATCTTGGCTAGCCACCCACTGGGTACCACCTTTCGATACTAAGCCCTGCTCATTGGGCACACGCACCATACCAACACGTCCTAATGTGACGTTTTCGCCGTTGCTGTATGTCGCAACAATGGAACCTTTAGCATCAACGTCAACCTTTGCAAGGTAACCTGTTGTAGCGCCATCTTCATTAAAGCGGCGAATTTCAAACGGGGCTGCATATTGAGTCGGCTCATCAAAATTGACTGACAAAGTCTGATTGGCATTGGCGCCGTTCATTTCAAGTCCAGCACCGCCTTCTTCCACAGGTAAACCTAGAGCCTGTGTCACGATTGGATTGCCGTTGTTTATCGATTTCACTGAACCATCGGTATTAAAGTCCATATAGTGACCTTGATGGCCATTACCAATAGGACCATTGGCATCACCCGAGGCCACTTCGCCGTCACCATCCGGTGTCATATTAACATCAACAGCCTTTTCACCAGTGGCATCGGTCACGGTGTAGTAGACTGCCCAGCGGTTTTCAGCGTCAGATCCTGGGGCTGCTTCAACGGGATTACCATTTTCATCCACTTGCGCGGATGTATCGCCACCATTGTCTTTCACATAATAGGTCGTCATTTTGTATGGCTGACCAAGTGAATCGTACATCGTTAACGACGTCGACTTGTTGTAACTACTTGGATCATTGAAATCAAATTTCGAGGGATCTTTTGCCGGATCGGCCGCTGGTAAATTCACACCAATATTAATATTTTGGGATTCACGTGGCTGACCAAATTGATCCGGTACCCTTAGTGCTTGCGCTTCGTATGATGTTACCTGATCGGTTTCTTGATCAACCTGATAACCCAATAGGTACTGACCTTCCGAGTTTACAATTTGGTTGTCTTTATTTAGATGAAAAGCACCATTTCGGGTCAAACTATTATTCTGAGGCTGTAGTTTGTCATCCGCGACAGCAAAAAAACCGCCGCCAGAGATACGAAGATCCATCGGGTTATTGGTATAAATGCTCGAACCTTCATGGAACTGCTGCGCAACCGTGGAGGTTTGTACACCACCGCCGGTTGTTGTTTTAGCATTCGAGAAAATTGAGCTTGAATATACATCGCCAAACTCTGCGCGTGACTCTTTAAAGCCGAAGGTATTTGCATTGGCAATGTTGTTACTGGTGGTATTGAGGTCTTTTTGCGACGCCCCGATACCACTCAGTGAAATATTGAATCCCATGGTATGAATCTCCTAATTACCGGTTATACCTGGCCGACTTCAAGAACGTCGGAAAGTTTGAATGGCGAGTCAAAACCCGCAAGGTTTAGCATGACGTTGCCATCACCATTGCCCAGCAACACGCTGTTTACATTGGCGTAAGTCGACACATCAAACTCACGGCTTTCGCCGCCGACCAGACCCGCTACTTTTAATGTGTAGCGACCTTCCGGCAATACATTGCCATTTTCATCGGTGCCATCCCACTCGATGCGATGCTCGCCCGGTGGTTTAGCCCCCATATCAAAGCTTTTTAATAACTGACCCTGTTCATTCTCAACGCGGACCATCATGTTATCGAGAGCCTGTGGTAGCTTCACCATACCACCCATCGCCCCCTCAGCTCCTTTAACACTGGTAGAGCTTGGTATAAGGACATCACGCCCTACTAGCGAAGATGCTTGTAGTGCCTGATTCGATGTCATGGCAGAGTTTAAATTACCAAACTGCTCATTCATTTGGTTAATACCATCAACCGTGGCAAATGAAGCCATCTGGGCAATCATCTGATCGTTACCCACGGGTTTAAATGGGTCTTGCTGGGCTAATTGCTTGGTTAAAAGCGACAAAAAGTCTTCTTGCTTCAGCTCATTTTGGCCTGTCGCTTTATTATCTTCCTGTAACTTTTTCTCTTGCATGCCCTTAAGCTGATCGAGATAAGATAAGTTGCCAGAGCCTGCGCCATTAATACTGCTCATAACCGTTACTCCTTACCCTTATTTACCCATCTGCAATGTTTGCATCAGCATCTGCTTACTGGCATCTGCGACTTGAACATTACTCTGGTATGAACGCGAAGCTGAAATCATGTTGGCCATTTCTTCCATCACGTTTACGTTAGGCTTGTAGATATACCCTTCACCATTAGCAAGTGGGTGATCTGGGTTATATTCAGCACGCAAAGGCTTCTGACTTTCAACAATCCCTTTTACCTGCACTGGCACACTGTCTTCGCGCTGGTAACTAGCATTTTGCAGGGCGGCAGCAAAGATAGGATGGCGCGCTTTATATGTTTCATCAGCAGAGCTGCTTACGCTATTGGCGTTGGCAAGGTTGCTTGATGTAGTGTTTAATCGCACAGATTCTGCGCTCATTGCTGAGCCGGAGACATTAAAAATATTAAACAAACTCATCGATTATTCTCCTTTCAATGCCTTGCTCAGGTTTTTGAATTTTGAGCCCAAGAAGTCAAGCGATGCTTGATACTCCAGCGAGTTTTGCATAAATAGGTTTTGCTCTAGCTGAGCATCAACGGTGTTTCCATCGCCAGTATCAGGCTGATTTGGTACACGGTATTTTTGCTCACCCATCACTGTTGTAGAGGCAGAGATATGCCGACCATTGGTACGGCTAAGGCCAATCTTTGCCTCTGATGTTGCCGCATTCAATGCCCGCTGAAAGTCGACATCTTTTGCTTTGTAGCCCGGCGTGTTCGCATTGGCAAGGTTGCTCGCCAGTGTTTCTGCGCGCTTTGCACGAACACCGACCGTGTGTTGGTGTACACCCAATGCTTTATCAAAAGAAATAGACATATCTGCCTCCATAATTCGTTATGATTATAAAAGCAAAGATTGTGCCAAGTTTTACTAAATAAGGGGCAACAATGAAGAATGGCAAAGAGAGAGCAGCCTCTCCCTTTGTTATATGAAGCTCACCATATAGAGATGGTAGGCGAGAAAGCGACTACTTTAGCTTATATATAATCCCAGGGTTACAACGGATCATTTCAAATTTATCCGTTAGTCCTGTTAACGACTCTGATGCGCCAAGCAGTAAGTAACCACCCGGGTTTAAGCTCATCGCCATTTGGTTTAGTACTTTGGCTTTCATTTCCGGCGAAAAGTAAATCAATACATTTCGACAAAAAATAATGTCGAATTTACCCAGCAAGGCATAGCTATCTTTTAGGTTTTGCGGACGGAAATTAACCATTCGCTTCACCTTATCGTTAACTTTCATCCGACCATCACCGTTATTCTCGAAGAATATTCGACGGCGCTCTGGTGATAATCCACGGCTCAGTGCCAAATTATCATAAGCCCCGACTCGGCAAGTATCGAGCATAGTCTGTGAAATATCCGTCGCGGTGATCTGAACGCCGCTGGTGAGCATACCAGGGCGTCGATTCTGAGTTTCCAGTATCGTCATCGCGATAGAGTATGGTTCTTGGCCTGAGGAGCTGGCTGATGACCATATTTTTAACGGTCGTTTATTAGCCGACAATTCAGGTAATAGCTTTTCAGCCAGTACGGTATAGGGATAAGTATCACGAAACCATAGCGTTTCATTGGTTGTCATCGCATCGACAGCAGCAACCCGAAGCTCCCTGTTCCGGCCCAAAACCACAGCCTTCAGCAATTCAGACAGTGATGATAGCGAAAATCTGCTGACCAACGGACTTAAGCGGCTGCGTACTAAGTATTGCTTACTGTCGCCAAGTACAATACCGCACTGCGCTTCAAGGAAACGGCAAAAATCACGGTATTCCTGATCGTTTATTGTTATAGCTGTCATCTACTACTCTAACTTAATTATTTTTCTGGCATTGCCGCTTTTACTGCAGCACCAAGTTCATCAGGATTAAATTTCGGAATAAAGGCATTCGCCCCAACTCGCTCAACCATGGCTTGGTTAAATACACCGCTCAGTGAGGTATGGAGGATAACATGTAAATCTTTCAGCTGTGGATCATTACGAATTTCGGCCGTTAAGGTGTAACCATCCATTTCAGGCATTTCAATATCTGAAATCACTAACGCCAACTGCTCGTAGATACTCGCCTCTTTTGCCATTTCTCGCAGTTTTTCAATTGCTTCTTTACCGTCTTGAACCAAGACACACTCACAACCAATGGCTTCAATTGCACGCTTAATTTGTTTACGAGCAACACTTGAATCATCAGCGACAAGTACGCGACGCACTGCGGGCATATCTTCGATGAGGTCTTCTAAAACCGAGCCGGTAATATCTGTATTTACAGGGGAGATCTCATCAAGAATCTTCTCGACATCAAGTATTTCAACCAGCTCGTTGTCAATCTCAGTGACAGCCGTTAAATAATTTTCCTTACCAGCCCCTTTCGGCGGCGGCAAAATAGATTCCCAATTCATATTGATAATACGTTCAACCGATGAGACTAAAAAGCCCTGAATCGAGCGGTTAAACTCTGAAATAATCACAAAGCAATTATCTAAGTCGGTAATTGGACGCCCACCCGTTGCAAGGCTCATATCAATCACTGAAATAGTTTGCCCCCGAATATGAGCAATGCCTTTAACCAATGGGTGTAAGTTAGGCATCGTCGTCAGTTTCGGACACTGAAGCACTTCCTTAACTTTGAATACATTGATTCCATAGCGCTGGCGTCTATTAAGCCTAAAAGTAAGCAATTCTAGACGGTTTTGGCCGACTAACTGTGTTCGTTGGTTGACTGAATCTAGGATCCCAGACATAAGGGCGACTCCGTGTTATCGTTTTTATAATTTGATACGTGTTCAATAAGAATTTTTTTTACAATTGGCATATCATACCAAATTCAATCGTGTTCAGGTCATCTGATGATATGAACAACGGTCATTATTCTTGCGACGAACTTGGTAAACATAGAGTGAAAACCTTGACCCCAAAAACACATTTACCATTATTACTCTTTGTCATCGGCTTGATTACTTTTTTCTTTAGCGCAATCGCCAATGCAACAGCACAAAATATTAATGTTGCAGTACAACGCACCGCTGAAGAATTTGTGACAAAAAACATTACCGTTCCAGAACGCGGGACCCTGCAAGTAAATGCGGCAACCCTCGACAGTCGGCTAAGGCTCCGCCAATGCTCTGAACCACTCAATGCGAGCATTCCGGGGAAGCAATCGCTGACGGGAAATGTCACGGTGTTAGTAAATTGCGTTCCTGAAAACTGGCAAGTTTATGTTCCCGTACGTACGCAATTATTATTACCCCGCGTTGTCGCCACAAAACCTTTGGCGCGGGGTGTGGTACTGAGTGCCGATGATCTCACTGTCGAACAAGTTGAATTACGCTTCCAGCGAGGAGCCGTCTTTGAACGTCCAGAGCAAATCATTGGTTCTAAAATAAAACGCACCGTGAATATGGGTGATGCAGTACAAAGTGGCGATATTTGCCTTGTTTGCCGTAATGATGCCGTAAATATTAAAGCAGGTAACGGTGGGCTAAACATCGTTACTAACGGTATTGCTCTATCGGATGGCTCTTTGGGGGAACAAATTCGAGTACAAAACGCTAAATCAAAGCGGGTTATTGATGCGGTGATCACCAGTGTTGGTGAAGTTACCGTCAATTACTAGAGGAAACAGCCAAAATATTGGTACAATTAATACTAAAGTTTACTGATGCCCTGCCGATGTAGAGGCTGTCTCTAGTATATTGTTCAAAGGCTAATTATATGGCAAGTATCGATCAACTTCGATCCGGTCACCCAATGACAACATCTCGCAGCAGCCACAGCAATGTGTCTAACGCCGGAACCGGATCATCCAAGAGCGCCACCAGCTCTTCTATCGGCGGTAACCAAAATGATGCTGTTTCTCTCAGCTCACAAGGTAAAGCTGTCGGTCAAATCCACCAGCAACTTGCTGCTGAACCAAGCTTTGATAGTGCCAAGGTCGCTGCAATTAAAGAAGCGATCAGTAACGGCTCTTATGTTGTCGACGCTGAAAAATTAGCCTCCAACATGATTAAATTTGAAGATGAACTGCGCGGTTTGTAACCCATCTTTCAGCGTCAGCCTTAATGAGAGCGAACCATGTCCCAATCAATTGAACAGTTACTAGAGCTGCAGCAAGCCACACTGGTCTCACTCTCTCGTCTACTGGAGCAAGAAAAAGCCGCGATCGTTGCTCGAAAAGCAGCAGACATTTCACAGCTTGCAACAGATAAGCTCACTTTGATTCATAAAGTGCAGCAACAAGATCACCTCATTGCCAGCCATCCTAACCGTCAACAATTGGTCGATAAGCCAAATTTAGCCACCATTGTTGAAGAAATCAAAGCGATGGCTGCACGCTGTAAAGAAATCAATGAAGTCAACGGCGAGGCACTTCAACGCGCGCAGCTAAGCTTCCACAAACTCAATAACCTCTTTCAACAGAGCCGTGGAAAGCAGCAAATGACCTACAATAGCGATGGTGTCGCCCAAAATATCCGTTCATTGGGTACGAACATCAAAGCATAAGCACGTCACTGTACCTTACAGATCAAAAAAGCGAGAGCATCATACTCTCGCTTTTTAAGTTCAGGCATGCCAGCTGTGGAGATTAGAATAATGTCTCTTGATTAGTTGGCACTTGATAGACTTCACCATGCTTTTTCATCCGATCCATCTTTTTCAGATCAAGCTCCATCTCAGTTACAAAGCTGTCGCCGACAGGGTAGCTGCGCAACACTTTTGCGCCACGAATAATACCATCGGCAGAGCCGTCTGTACTTTCAATCCCTAACTGCTGATCTTCCATTCCAGCCCTAGCACTAATGCGCATACCGTAAACTTGCTCGGTTAGTTCACGGTAAGCATCTATTTTTGATGCTCGCATTGCTCGAACACGCTTTTCTTCAATAGTTCGACCACGTTGCTCGCTGATAGAGGCATAGCCAACAGCAGTGATTAAGTCGTCGTTACGAATATCAGCTAAAGGCTGACAACCTACGAGCGTAACCAAAATCACCAAAAACCAGTAACGCATATTCACTCCTAAGGTTTTAACACCACAGTATTGCGGTCATACGTTGCGGTTTCATTTCGAATGATCACACCGTTCTGGATACGCATTTTATTCAAAGTATCAAGATCGCGTCCAATTCTATCTGCTGGTAAAAAGCCTTGAGCAGAAGCAATCACAACGCGAGAACGCATACCTATGATACGCGCATTAACCAACACACCCGCACCTTGACGTAGCATCGTACCTGTTAGCACATAATCAACAGGCTGCTCAGCGCTAAGCTCACGCCAATCACGGCTGATAGAAAAATCACCATCTGGGGTAACCTTTATTGCCCCCGTCGCCTTATAGTCGACCACGGTATAACCGCGCTGCTGCATTTGATACATAAAGCTTTCAGTTACACTATTGCCTAACCAGTTGGTCTCACCCATTTCTTGTAAGTCAACAAATGAAGTCACGGCTAACGGTGTTTTGGCCGTCAAATACTGGTTTGAAGAAACGAGCTGCTCAGTCATCCCTTCAATAAAGAAATCCAAGGTATGACGTGGGGTTTCCTTTAACAAGAAAGTACTTCCTGTGTAAGGTTCTTTACCATTGTATATTGGGGAGTATGTGCATGATACGGTCATCATTGCCAGTATCAGGACTATCCATTTTTTCATTCTAACCAGCTCCAGATGAAAAGAGACTTGATGCTCTTACCCTGTTATCGTACACAGAAAGAAAAACTTTACTGATTACACTAGAAAATGCTACTAGGAACACTCTTTGCATAGCCTCTGCTATTAACGCAATTCGTTCGTTGCAACAAGAAACGGCAAGTTTTATCTTTAGCTACTTACGCATAAGCAATTTTCATACCCAAGTTGACCAGAGTTGGAATAAATGAGTAAAAAACACTTAACCTTACTCGGTAGCCTTTGCCTGCTACTCTCATCGCAGTTATCTGCCGCCTGGTTTGAGGTGACAGGTACAGCCGTACAGCTCGAAAGCGAGAGTACGGCTCGAAAAAACGCCCTTGAAGACGCCGTATTTCAAGCGATGAGCTATGCAGGAGCTGATATATCCAGCTTTAGCCATCTACAACCCTACCTGGCAACAGAGCGAAGTGAATATCAGTTTAGCGGCAATGAAGTCCGCCATGTCATGGTGCTTAAAACACAAAAAAGAAGCGGCAAGGTTTACCTAACAGCACGTATCGATGTGTATCCATCGGCAAAAACTTGCCACAAAGTACAATATAAAAAAGGCTTACTGCTTGGCGAGTTCGCTATTTCCTATCCACAACATGCATCGTTAGGCGGTGTTTACCAACTCGGCGAATCATTCACTTCAATATTGAAGCGTCAAATAGAGCGTAACTCTCAAAGTTTCGTCGTCAGCAATACAACGCGGGTGCCAATTTCAGCTGGTCAACCATCAATGATGACCATGCTGGCAGAAGATAATGATGCGCAGTACATCATTAGCGGTGAAATCACGGATTTAACCTCGACACTCGACCAAAAATTCTTAAGAAGCGATCAAATTAACCGCCAGTTTGCGGCCAATATTCAGATAATGGACGGTAAAACGGGTGAGATGTTAATGCAGAATAATTATCGTGAAGTGGCAGAATGGCCGTTCTCTCGCGTGAGTAAACTGGATACAACCAGCGCGCGATTCTGGCAATCTAGCTACGGGCAAGCAGTACAACGCGTCAGCCGTAATATGATGCTTGATCTCGAAAGCACGTTATCTTGTAAAGCAAGCTTACCTGAAGTGGTTAATACCCATGGCAATATGGTGCAAGTGAATGTAGGCCGCATCCATGGCGTAGAATCAGGCGATCGCCTTGCGTTATGGCATAGCGCTGGGTTTATCGATCAACAAGGTATACCGCGTAATCGAATGATCCAAACCGATATAACCCTGACCGTTGATCGCGTTTACGAAAAGTCAGCAGAGCTTCTTGTCGAACAGCCCGATTTAGCTGGCAGCATTCAACCTGGCGATTTGCTAACCAAACAGCTCCAGAAATAATATAATCGCTTAATATATCTGAAAAAGTTTGTATAATAGCCACTCAAGTTCATACTTGAAGCTCCCTTAGCTCAGCTGGATAGAGCGTCCCCCTCCTAAGGGGAAGGCCGCAGGTTCGACTCCTGCAGGGAGCGCCAGTTTCAATAAAGGTTAGTCGGTTAATACCGACTAACCTTTTTATTGCCTGTATCAGGTAGTATTACAATACAAAGCATAAACAAAAAAGCGAGAGCTAAGCTCCCGCGTATTAACTCAATTCACTTTTCGCTGAGCTGGTAGTATTAACTTACCTGCAGCTCAGCAGCTTCAGACTTTACCAAACGGTACTTCTTCAAAGAGATAGTGATTAGGCAAGTAACGATTGCACCGACCAGCATACACATCACAGCGATCACCGGCTTGTTCATTGCACCAAGCAAGGCAACAATCGGGCCACCGTGGGCAACAGTGTTGGTAATACCGAACAGGAAAGCCATCACACACGCCACCATACTGCCGATAACGTTGGCAGGAATAACCGTCAGTGGATCACGTACCGCGAATGGGATAGCACCTTCACCGATACCGACAAAGCCCATTGCCCCTGCCGCTTTACCGGCTTCGATTTCAGTCTGATCAAATAGCCCCATCTTGCGACCAATCACTGTCGACATCCACATTGCTAGCGGAGGTACAGGGAATGCACAGGCCAAAGCGCCCATGAATTGAGTCTGCCCGCTGGCTATCATGCCAACCCCGAACAGGAAGGCTACTTTATTGACCGGACCGCCCATATCAAAGCCAGACATCGCACCGAGGATCATGCCCAAAATAATGATGTTACCGCCGCTCATGTTCACCAGCATGGCGTTCATCGAGTCAATCATTCCCGCTACTGGCGCGCCGATGATAGTGATGAAAATAACCGCAATGAAGAAGGTGCCCGACAATGGCGCGATTATGATAGGCACCAAAGGCTGCATCACTTTCGGATAGTTGATGCTTGTTACCCAGCGAACAAAATAGCCCACCAGCAAGCCGGCAATAATCGCACCGATAAAGCCGGTGCCGACTTCCGAACCATAGAACGAGCCGTTGTTGGCAATCCAACCACCGATAAGCCCTGGGGCCAATGCCGGGCGGTCACCCACTGCGTAAGCAATGTAACCAGCCAAAATCGGGATCATCAAGGTAAACGCCACCACACCGACATCCAATACTGGCTGCCAGAAACTGCCCTCTGGGATCTGCATACCTTGTTCGGTTGGCACACCACCAATAGCCAGCGACAATGCAATCAACAAACCACCGGTTACCACAAACGGGATCATGTACGACACACCGTTCATCAAGTAAGTGTAAAGTGCCGAAGTTGCTTTGGTTTTCAGGGCAGTTTCATCGGTTTGAGTGCTACCCTGAGCTTGGTAGGACGACGCCTGAAGCGCATTCTCAATCAATTGTTTGCCGCGTTTGATCGGTTCTTTTACGCCGGTTTTTACTAGCCTCTTGCCAGCAAAACGGTTCATGTCGACCTGCTTATCACAGGCAACAATGATGGCATCGGCACGGGCAATTTCCTCCGCACTTGGGCTATTCTTGATACCTATCGAACCATTGGTTTCTACCTTGATCTCATACCCCAGCTCTGCCGCCGCTTTTTCCAAGGACTCAGCAGCTAGGTAGGTGTGCGCCACCCCGGCCGGGCACCCGGTTACACCAATCACAAACCCCTTTGGTCCATCGTTTGCTGCCAGCTCAGACTCGACCGATTTTTTTTCTTCTAGCAACAATGCCAGCGCTTCTGCTGTTGTGTTCGCCGCAAGCAAGGCATCAACAAAACCATCTTCAATTAACTTACTTGATAGCTCAGCCAGTACCTCGATATGGTGATCGGCGCCGCCATCTGGCGATGCAATCATGAAAAACAGCTTTGATGGCAAGCCATCTTCCGAGCCGTAATCTATTCCTTCTTGGCAAATACCAATAACTACCGCAGGCTCAACCACCGCCTTACTTTTGGCATGGGGGATCGCAATGCCGTCTTCAAAGCCCGTGCAGCCTTGGGCTTCACGAGCCTGCAAGTCTGCGACAAATTGGGCTTTGTCATTAATTTTTCCCTCGCGCAACAAGATCTCGGAAAGGGTATCAAACACGTCGTTTTTGGTTGTGACCTTCAAATCAAGGCACATTAAATTTTCATTTATAAGAGATGTGATCATGGCAAACTCTCTTTTTGTTGTAATGAGCGACTTTGTCAGCAAAGCCGCTTAGCTGTAGGAACAGGTAGGTTCAAATTTAGGTACGTACGTAAGCCTTGATGGTGGCAATTTCCTGGCCTTCGCTTTCGCCATAAGGGCGGATGACATACTCATCAACCGAAGCTGGAATCACGAACGTTTCTGCGTAATGCACTACGTATGGTGCAAAGGCACCCGTCGGGCTCTCAACAATAGCCTCACGACCTTCAATAAGGTTCAGCACATTCACGTTACCGTCGGTCTTATGCGTTACTGCATGGGTAAACCAGTGACGACGGGTCTCGATAAACTCACGCTCATGCAAGCCGGTACGCTCCTCACGCCAGCCGTCTCCCTCGGCAATGAGATCGACGCGGTTAACCAAATTCTCTTCGGTCCAGTCGGCATCGCGATCCCACTGAATCACTTCTTTACCGTGATCTAAATGAACCGGGCGCGGTTGACCATCCATTCCCAAGCGATCCCAATCCCACAGCTTAAAAGTAAAGATATATGGTGTAGCGCTAATTTCCAGTACCATGGCATTAGTACCTGAGCAGTGAATCGTCCCCGCAGGGATCAGGAAGTGATCATGCTTTTTAGCTGGGAATTTATTAATAAACCGATCATCATCAAACGACTTCTCACCGCGTTGCGCAGCCTGTAGGTCTGCCATCATGACATCTGGGTCTACGCCATTTTTCACCCCAAGATAGACCGTAGCATCATCACCTGCATCAAGCATGTAGTAGCTCTCGTCCTGGGTATAATGCATACCGAATTCCTGCTGGATGTATTCTGTCAGCGGGTGAACCTGCAAGCTAAGGTTTTGCCCCTGCATGGTGTCAAGGAAGTCAAAGCGGATTGGGAATTCGGCACCAAAGCGAGCGTGCACTTCTTCACCCAATAGAGCGCGAGGCTGAAGCATGACCAAATCCTGCGATGGGATTTCGATTCTAATGTCATCGACCATCAGGTATAGGCTGTTTTCTTCGGGTACACAGTCAAAACACCATGCGTAATTTGGTTTATCAGGATCGAGATCGCAGACTTCCTTCATCCACTGGCCGCCCCAAACGCCTGGGTCAAAAAACGGGACTAAACGGAAAGGCTGGCTTGCAGCCTGCTCAAGGCCTGCGCGGAAAGCATCACCACTGATCAATTTTGGGGTATCGGCAACATTGGTATCAAGCAAGAAATCAGTACGTTTGAGCAACGGGGTTTTATAGCGATCGAATACACGCCATTCAATGAAGAAGGCACGCTTGTAACGACGCAGGAGGTCTTCGTCGGTATTATCTACGCCCCAGTTACCCGCCTCGCCACGACGATAACGCTGCTGAATTTCCCAGCGAGCCAAATCGGCATAGACATGGACATCGCCATCATGGATCAGTGATGCACCCGGCCCGTAGACCACCACTAGCTTCGACTGGCTTTCATCCACATTGCGCTTCAAAGTAGACAGTTGCACGTCATCGAAGAACTCGATCAGCTTATGCGGTGCAATCACACCAAATACCCGATCATCCGTCACATGGCGCTCGATCATGGCGAAGATCTTCTCTTCCGGATATTTCGCCTGCTCAGAGCAATGCAGCAATGCTTGAGGGAAAGCAGCAGTCAAGGCCAGCTCCAAACCCTTCAGGTTTACACCTGGGTAGCAGTCAACGACCAATACGGTCTTGTCTTTACCCAAAGCATGGATTTTGCTGTCGACGGCATCGAATAGGTTATCCCAGCCCTGCCAGCTCTGGCCGGCAAATCCCGTCACATCAATATGGGGAAATTTGTCGTAGTTAGCTTTTTGGTTGTTCAAATAGCTCATGATTGCACCTCATCATTTCGTTGAGATGAAGATATATCGATTAACCATAAGTCATCAATTTGGTTAATATGTTTAACCACTCAGTTATGGTTTAAACGATTAACCACACCAAATCAGCGTGATTGGCTTCACAAAAAGTCAGCGCTTTAGCCATTATTATTAGATTAAACGTTTAACCCGCACTCGAGTTAGTTATGGCTACCATTGTAGATGTTGCAAAACACTGTGGCGTTTCAACCGCAACCGTGTCTATGGTATTGAGAGATAAAGGTAGAATTTCAGACAGAACCCGGCAAAGAGTGCTGCAGGCAGTTGATGAACTTGGTTATGTCTACAACCAAACCGCTGCCAACCTGCGTAACCAGCACAGTAACCAAATCGGTCTATTGCTCAATGACATCACCAACCCGTTCTACAGCGAGATGACAGCTGGGCTGAGCCAGGAAATGGAAGAGAACGATCTGATGCTATTCTTGGCCAACAGCGAAGATGCCGTCGAGAGACAGAAGAAGTTCATCGAATCCTTGCTGAGCCAAAAAGCTGGGGGATTAGTCCTCTGTCCTGCTAAAGGGACAGATCAACAATTTCTTGCGACCCTTAAGCGGCGCCAATTACCAGTGATCTTGGCGGTGAGGGATATTGAAGGAACAGACTACGACTATGTCGGTACCGATAACTTTTATGGCGGCCAGTTAGTTACCCAGCACTTACTGGATTTAGGTCATCGCCATATCGCCTTTATCGGCGGTGATAAAACCTCGAAAAACCGTGCTAACCGAATGGGCGGTTACATGAGTAAATTGATCGAATACAACATCCCCCCTCAGCTAGGCTGGATGGTGACCTGCCCCGCTACCCGTAATGGCGGAGCGGCGGCGATGGAGACCCTACTCAAACACCACCCAGAAGTCACCGCTGTAGTGTGCTATCACGATATCGTCGCCTTCGGTGCAATCCGTACCTTGCGCCAGCACCACCTCGAGCCAGGCAAAGATGTTGCCATTACCGGCTTTGATGATGTCCCAGAAGCCGCCGACACTTATCCAGCCCTGACGACAATTTCAGTATCGGCTAGAGAAATAGGCCGCCGCGCTGGCGAAGCCCTACTTGATCGTATCCGCGGCAATACAGAACTCCAAAAGCGGATCATCATTCCGCCCCAGCTGGTGATCCGCCAGTCCTGTGGTGCAGCCGAGCATCATAGAATCAACGACTAATCCAATATTGACCTAGAGAAGTCCATCTCATGAATACTATTAGCCTTGATTACATCCGAGATGTCCCCATCATTCATATCCGTCACCCAAAGGCCAGTGCCGATATTTCGTTATTTGGTGGCCAATGATATTCGTCAAAACCAAGTTTCAGGTTTGGGGAGCACTTATCTCAACAGTGTTGATAACGGGGAGTGCAGCGAAAGCCATGGTAGATCTAGCCGATGACGACTACCTGCGAATGTTTTGTGTTGAGCTGGCCATTTTTCAGCAAGCTATCACCTTACAGCCAGGAGAGTCACACCAGCAAATTATGACCATAAGCTAGTTTGACTAAAAATTAACGGCTCCAAAGCTGAAGTCGCTTCTGTTTGATGAGGGAAATAATCAAGGCTCAGAAAGCAAAAAACCCCGCTTAAGCGAGGTTTTTTGGCAGTTACTTGTACTAAAATTAAGACAAGTAACGATAATTTTGGTGGAGCTATGCGGGATCGAACCGCAGACCTCTTCGCTGCCAGCGAAGCGCTCTCCCAGCTGAGCTATAGCCCCAAATCTTGAAGTCGATAATAAAAAGTTAATGATTTCATGTCAATAGATAACCTTTACCAAAATCTTTGTTCGCTGAGCTGATCACACTTTACCGATTTTAGAAATTACATACATTCTATAGAATACAAAAAACAGTCTAAAACATCATTCGCTTATTAAGGCTTGAAAAATATGATTATGCTCTAACATTTAAATGTAACGCTCTTATGATGCAATTAAAAATGTGAGCCCTTTATCAATTTCAAATAGTAATGGAGAGAGTGATATGAAGAAGTTAGCTGCTTTTTGCGCTGCATTAATGTTGTCAGCCAGCTTTAGTGTCTCCGCTTATACCCTTGCAGGCACAGCAACAGAAATCCCTGATGGTGCATTAAAATACTGCGCCACATCTAAAAATTTCTGGGTCTGCGTCAACAACTACAAGCAGATGCATAAATAGTAGTACCCAGCAAATAAAAAACGGAAGCCTAAGCTTCCGTTTTTTATTATGGACTTAACCATTAAGATGATTAGCTGTTCGCTTCACGATCAGCAATAAAGCCAAGTGCCATCTGAAGGCGAGCAACTACGCGCTCTTTTCCAATCAACTGCATTACCGCGTCGACTGATGGTGATTGACCTTGACCAGTCACCGATACACGTAGTGGCATACCAACTTTACCCATACCAAGCTCAAGCTCTTCACACGTTTCTTTAATTACATTGTGAAGGTTCTCAGTTGTCCACTCTTCAAGTGCTTCAACTTTTGCAAGGGCAAGGGCTAGTGCTTCTTTCGCAACTGGACGTAGGTGCTTCTTAGCTGCGCCCGCTTCAAACTCGCTGAAATCTTGATAGAAATAACGAGATTGCTCTGCAAGCTCAATCAACGTATTACAACGCTCACCCACAAGTTTAATAACCTCTGTAATTGCAGGGCCGTTAGTTGTATCGATTTCTTTCTGATCAAGATGCCACTGAAGGTAGCTAGCAACGTATTCTGGTTCAGCCGTTTTGATGTAATGATTGTTCAACCAAAGCAACTTATCAGTATTGAAAGCTGATGCTGACTTACTGATTGAATCTAGACTAAATAACTTAATCATTTCTTCTAGAGAGAAGATTTCTTGATCACCGTGTGACCAACCCAAGCGTACTAAATAGTTCAGCAGTGCTTGTGGCAAGTAACCTTCATCACGGTATTGCATGACACTTACTGCACCATGACGCTTAGACAGTTTCGCACCGTCATCACCAAGGATCATTGCACAGTGTGCAAACTCAGGCACT
Organism: Photobacterium makurazakiensis; assembly: GCF_050336715.1. Lineage (NCBI taxonomy): Bacteria > Pseudomonadati > Pseudomonadota > Gammaproteobacteria > Vibrionales > Vibrionaceae > Photobacterium > Photobacterium makurazakiensis. Next base: position 178,729 of record NZ_JAKJSJ010000010.1, on the reverse strand, counting down.
GGCGCACCAAGTGCTTCGTAAATGTTAATTTGACGAGGGGTATTATTGATATGATCTTCACCACGAACCACTTGGGTGATCCCCATATCCCAGTCATCAACAACCACACAGAAGTTATATGTTGGGCTGCCGTCTGTACGGCGAATGATCAGATCATCAAGCTCGCTGTTTGCAATCTCAATATTACCACGGACGTGATCATTAAAGACTACCGTGCCTTCTTTCGGGTTACGGAAGCGGATAACAAAAGGTGATGCATCTGTTGCTGCAGCATTCGCCGCAACAATTTTGGGATGGTTCGCATCGTAACGAGGCTTAACACCTGCAGCCATTTGCTCTTCACGAAGTTCGTCAAGTAGCTCTTTCGGGCAGTAACACTTATAAGCTTTATCTTCAGCAAGCAATTGATCGATTAGCTGGTTGTAGCGATCAAAACGCTTTGTCTGATAGTAAGGACCTTCATCCCAGTTCAGGCCAATCCACTCCATACCTTCAAGAATGGCGTCGATCGCTTCCTGTGTAGAGCGCTCTAGGTCAGTATCTTCGATACGAAGAACAAATTCGCCACCCATGTGTTTAGCAAACAACCAAGAATACAGTGCTGTACGAGCACCACCGACGTGCAAAAAGCCTGTTGGGCTTGGTGCAAAGCGAGTTTTAACCGTCATTGAACATTACCTAATTAATGAGGGAGCGCAGTCAGTGATTCCTGCTGCGATAAATATGCGGGGTATTTTAACACTGTCTTGCAAATCTACAATCTTTGCCCACTCATGCAGGAAAGTTCTCGCTTTATTATCGCGAAAACAGTATCGGGGATGCCTGCTTAACGACATCCCCATTTTTAATTCATTTAATACCGCAGCTATTTCAGGTTACGCATTGCCCATTGCATAAATTGCTGCTGTTGTTCTGCAGAAAGCTCAGTAAAGCCTGTTTGCATAATCGCAACCTTACTTGTAGCGGTAGAAGGTGATTTAGCTATTTTTTGCGGTTCCACTGAAGACTTTTCGATAGCAGCTGAACCGACTACAGCAACACCGTCACCAACCTGATTATATTCAGATAATGTTCTCGCATATTCAGGGAAAATCCCCATACCACTTACGTGTAGCAACTCAGTCTGATAGGCGACTGGATTTCCGTTGGTATCGGTTAACTTAAAGTCGAGGCTATTTCTGAATTTTTTTGCATCATCAACATGCCTAAATACTGGGTAACTCAGCTCTAATGGCATATCTCCGGCTTCAAACCGCATTACCACAGGCGTAAATTTCAACTTGGTTCGACGCCCATCTTCTATGATTAATTGATCCAAGGAGAATAGGATTTGATTTGTCCCTGCTTCAAGCTCTAAATTATCTTTATTTTTGAATAATGGCGAATCAACTTCTTGACCGTTTATTACATGCAGGTCAATTTCTTTAATTACGCTTAACTCACTCGCCATTGCAGGTAGAGAAAGTACGCCAGCCAACACAGCCACAAGCCATTTTTTTTTCATCAATCGTCTCACTCTAAATAAGTATCCATTCTTTATATCACTAATTTTAAAAGGCGGCCTAAGCCGCCTTCACGTTATTAGCTATTACTGATCATACGGTTAGAAGTAATATTCAACACCGATTGAGAACTCATCGAAACTATCAGACTTCCAGCGGCCATCATATGCTTCACCTAAATCATTCATCGCGTAACGACCATAAAGCACAGCATTCGTATCAACAAAGTACATCATCTGGAATGACGTCACATTATCTTCAGTATTATCAATATCTTTACCGTTAACTTCTAAGCCAAGGTTTTCAGCTCGTGCGACTTTTGCCTGCCAGTCACCGAAGGTATAGGTAAGACCCACAGAGTAAGATGTTTCACGCTCATCATCACCTCGTGTATTGTCTGCTTCAGATATACGGTAATAACCAAAGTAGCCAATACCATTATCAAACCCACCCTGTGCACCCATCAAATAGGTCTGGTTATCCCAGTATGTGCCGTCAAGTACTCCATCTGTAACTTCACCATCTTTGGTGTTGTAGTTCATTTCATACGCTAGGTCGAACTGAACCCAACCCCAATCACCTTTGAACTGTTGGTGAGCCGCCATACCGTGCCAGTAGTTATCAGATGCTTTCGGGCTATCGGTTCCACCAGCGCGATCAGCACCAGCACCTACTGCGATATCCATGGTAAAGCCAGTCCAAAACTCGTTAGTATCCCAGCGGATAGTATCGGATTGACGGTCATTGAATTTTCTACCACCAATGTTGCCACCCCAGTCCCAAACGTTACCCATACCAGGGTTAGTGGCAGGCCAGTCAACTAGCTCATAGATTGGTGTTAATACGCGACCAACACGTACCTGGCCAAATTTTTCATGTTCAAAACCGACAAACGTATCACGTTCGCCAAACTCGCTACCGCCACCCGCAGGCCCAAATGAAGGATCAACATAGCCAGATTCGATTTGCCATAGGAATGTCCAATCTTGCAGGTTGTCAAACTTCGCCGTACCACGCCAACCTAGACGTGATTCATGGTTCGCTTGAACACCGCTATTGTTTTTTTCGTTGTCATACTGTCGGTCAGCTAGCTGCATGGCGATAACACCATAAATACCGTGTTCGTATTTACCTTCTGCTTGAGCAGGGACTGCAGCGATTGCTGCTGTTGCGATAGTCGCACCTAGAAGAGTACGCTTGAAAATCTTATCCATGGAAAACTCCTAATATTTATAGCTGTATCTGAATGAACCTCAGTTGGCCGCCGAAGGTACAGTCAGAATTAATTATTGATATTGAAATCGAGGATAAGATTAACCGCTTTTTTTTAGTCGTGAAGATAGCCCCAATAAAAATATGACACTGTTCAAAACCGTGAAACCTAAAATAATAAAAAACCAAATAAAACAAAAGGATAGAAATAAACATAAAGTAATTGCCGTTTTAAACAATCACAGAAAACATAAGCGCGATCACAATACCGCCATCAAAAGAGCATTTTTTAGAAGTTAAATTAGAACTATTGACAACAAATTATTTCGCAGAATGATTTTTAATGTTAAATAGGTGATCTTTATCGCCTTTTTAGAACAAATGAATTGCCTAACTTCTGTTTTATTAACTTATTTTGACGTTTTTGCCTACTCAATGAGCTTATCGACTCTTCTACTTAAACATCTCGGCTACGCATTATAAATAAACTTAATATATCACCAAGCCCACATAATCATTTTAAAGGCAGTAAGTTAGCGATAGTTATAGTTCAACAACAACTCGTATTTTTTAGAAGTAACTCTTAACACTGTGACTAAACCCAGATAACCAATACGGCAAGGCGAATAGTGCTTTTTAGATGTCGCGCATCAAAGTAAAATCGTGATGAAAAATATCTTTTAAGGATGCCGTTGCTACCAAACGTAGCTGACAGGGAGAAATCATGAAATTAAAATATACCGCTTTAGCCATCGCATTACTGTTGCCAGTATCTTCGCAAACAATGGCTGAAGTAACACTTGAACTACCTGACAATGTTCGACTACTTGCAGTTAACGAAGCAGATATAAATAAAGGCTGGGGTAGCATTTTTAAAACAAGTGACGATTCAATTACACTCGCCGATGGACAAAGCCAAATTGTTTACCAAATTGATCACTATTTCTATAAAGGTGATAAACAAAGCGAGCGTTTTCGTTCAGGACCATTAATTCTAACATTCACCGCGACCGACACATCGCTCACTCTTACTGTTCCAGAGTTTTCAGACATCACTCAAGCAGAAAAATACACCCAGCAACCAACACCGAAGCTAAAAAACCATAAAGGAGCAAGCTACCCTTTTAAGCATGATTTCTTAGCCCTTAAAGGTCTCTCTATCAATCATGATTACGCAGATTATGTAAAAACCTATAATCAAAAAGGCGGAATAGCTGCATTAACAGGCCTGAGTAGTATTACGGCTGTTACTGAAACCACACCAGAACCTGCCGCTCCGATAAATACAACATCCAACAGTAAAACAGCAGAAAAACCACAGATAGAAGCAAGCAAATCAGAATTAGCTGGTGAAAACTTGAAATATTGGTTTAGCCAAGCCGATGCCAGCACTCGTAAAGAATTCGTCAGCTGGGCTGTTCAAAACCTTTAAATAATCCGCACAGTAAAAGCTATATAAAAGAAGGGTTATCCCTTCTTTTTTTGCAAAAATTAATTTTCTTAAACAATAAAAAACGGGAGCTGTAATCAGCTCCCGTAAATAAGGCAGTAATTTAACTAAAGATTAGAAGCCGTATTCAATACCAACACGTACTACGAATGTCTCTGTTTGTGTATCACCAGACTTGATATCGCGTTGTGCTACACGTAGGTATGGAACAAAACCATTTTGAACATACATTAGCTGACCAGAAATAACGCTATCTTCGTCACCTTGCTTAACACCAGCTGTTTTTGATTCTAAGTTTTCAGTGTAACCAACTTTAACGCCCCATGGGCCGTTCCAGTATTGACCGATAAGAACCCAAGAATCCTGCTCTGATTTATCGCCACCCGTCACATCACTTTCACCAGACTTATAGGCACCAGCAAGACCAAAGCCCGCAGGAAGTGAAGCTTCAAAGCCGACTAGGTAACCGAAAGTATCTGCAAGTTGCGCTGCAACAGCGTCAGTTCCAGCAGTAAACTTCTTGTCACCATTTTCATCAAAGCCCCAAGATCCTTCCGTTGCCTCAACCGCATCTTCAACTTTACGATCTTTCTCAGTTTCGAATGCTGCGTGGAAAGTTACCATATCAGCTAAGCGGTAATGAGCTGCCGCACCGTACCAGTTGTTACCATCTACCGACTTGTCACCACGACCTGTTGCAACGTTGAACGTAAAGTTATTGAAGTTTGGTGAATCATAACGAGCCATGTCACCGTGACGATCGCGATTGAATTTCACGTCACCGCCCCAGTCCCAAGAAGCACCTAGACCAGGGTTAGCATATGGCCAATCGATTACTTCATACATTGGCGTTAGCATACGGCCGAAACGAACCTTACCCCAATCACCACCAAGACCAATGAATGTGTCACGGTTACCAAGTGTGCCACCTGAACCGTCTTCGCCTACATAGCCAGATTCAACCTGCATGAAGACTTCAACGTTATCAAACATCTCTTTACCAGCACGGAAACCGATACGAGATTCATTCTCGTAATCGTAACCTGTACCTGTATCTGTCTTAACACCGTCTTTGGTTTCTTCACTGTCATAGTTAACAATTGAAATTGCGGCTACACCGTAAACTTCAACGTTGAAATCATTGTTCTCACCGATTTGGTAAGCATTTGCTGACATTGACATAAACGCAGCTGCTGCAACTGCTGTACCTAAAACCGAACGCTTGAACATCTTTTCCATGGAATAACTCCTAAAAATACTAGCTGTATTACTTGAGCCCTAAAGGTTGGCCGCCGAGGGCATCAAGTAAATCTCCCGATATGTCAGTCAGATTCCTATCTAACTAATTCATATTTTTTTAGTTCTTAAAGTGAACCCTTGTCTTGCTTCACCCCTAAGACTACTTTCGCATCAAAAAACATCAAACATAACTTAATTAATTGTTTGAAAAATATGACTCAGTGCAAACTTTACCCAAATTAGTGATCATGATCATATAAAGATATAAATATAGAATATTTCACAATAACAACCTTAAATATCAATAAGTTAAACCCATGATAAGTTTATCTTTGAGATCTCCGTCGGTTATTTATGACTTTAACTGTAATTGATTACATCAAAGATTCACCTCCATATAGCGCATTAACCCCAACTTACATTCAAACCAAAAAAAACATCAATCATGATCGTCACCTTAAAAAAAGCCCCTTAATACCAAGGTATTAAGGGGCTATATTTAAAATGTATTGTAAAAAAAGCGATTTTGACGGTTTTAACGAGTCATCAAATCAACTAATGCCTGTTCATCCCAGACTTCGATCCCAAGATCTTGTGCTTTTGACAATTTTGACCCCGCGGATTCACCGGCCACAAGCAAATCTGTGTTCTTAGATACACTGCCAGTTACTTTCGCGCCTAGCTGCTGAAGTGCTGCTTTCGCATCTGAGCGTGTCAGTTGAGAAAGTGACCCCGTTAATACAACCGTTTTCCCTTCTAGAGGTTGCTCGACCCCCTCTTCAGCTTTTTCAATCGCAGGCCAATGGATACCAACCTCTAGCAGTTCTTGAATAACGGTCAGGTTATGCTCTTCTCTAAAGAAGTTATAAAGGTGCTCTGCAACAATCTCACCGACGTCTTGAACCTTAATCAGCTGGTCTTTATTTGCAGCCTGAATGGCATCAAGGGTTTCAAAATGATTAGCAAGATTTGCTGCGGTTGCTTCACCCACTTCACGAATGCCTAATGAATAGAGAAAACGCGCTAACGTCGTCTGCTTTGATGCAGCTAAAGCGTCGACAAGTTTCTGAGCAGATTTCGGTCCCATGCGCTCCAGCACAGTGACAACGCCAGCAGAAAGTTTGAACAAGTCGGCAGGTGTGGCCACCATTTCACGATCGACCAATTGTTCGATCACCTTAACACCACACCCATCAACATCGAGTGCCTTACGTGAAACGAAATGCTTCAAGGCTTCTTTACGTTGTGCTTGGCAGAAAAGGCCACCAGAGCAACGCGCCACTGCCTCGCCTTCAACCCGCTCCACTTTAGAGTCGCAAACTGGGCACGTTTCCGGAAATACAATCGCTTGGGCATCTGCTGGACGTCGGGATTCTACAACCGAAGCAATTTGCGGGATCACATCACCGGCACGGCGGATAATCACGGTATCGCCGATCATAACGCCAAGGCGCGAAATTTCATCAGCGTTATGTAATGTCGCGTTACTAACGGTTACGCCACCAACAAAAACAGGTTCAAGTTTTGCGACAGGTGTTATCGCCCCTGTTCGGCCAACCTGAAACTCCACATTATTCAATAATGTCATTTCTTCTTGAGCTGGGAATTTATAGGCAATCGCCCATCGCGGTGCACGAGCAACAAACCCTAAGCGTAATTGAATCGCAACATCGTTGGTTTTGATCACGACACCGTCGATTTCATAAGGTAGTGATTCTCGCTTCTCACCGATTTCTTGATGGTAAGCAATCACTTCATCCATATTCGATAATCGACGTATTTCAGGGCACATCGGTAGGCCCCAATCTTTCAGCTGCAATAAGCGTTCGTACTGTCCTTCGGCTAATGCTAAGCCTTCCACAACACCAACCGAATAAGCATAAAAGCTAAGCGGTCGCGTCGCGGTTATTTTCGAATCTAGTTGACGTAAACTGCCCGCAGCAGCGTTGCGTGGGTTAGCAAAAGGTTTGTCCCCCTTCTTCATCGCTTTTTCATTCAACGCTTCAAAGCCTTTTTTCGGCATGAAGACTTCACCGCGAACCTCTAAACGAGTAGGCCAACCATCACCACATAGCTTTAAAGGAATTGAGCGTATAGTGCGTACATTTTCAGTAATATTTTCACCGGTAGCACCGTCACCCCGTGTCGCTGCCTGCACTAATAGGCCATTTTCATACATCAAACTAACAGCAAGCCCATCCAGCTTTGGCTCACAGCAATAGGTTAGTGCTGATTCAGACATAAGGCGATCAAGCATACGCTTTTCAAACGCGACAAGATCGTCATCATTAAATGCGTTGTCCAGTGACAGCATCGGAATTTCATGGGCAATTTGGGTAAAACCATCGAGCGGAGTACCACCGACACGCTGACTCGGTGAGTCTACCGTGATCAATGCAGGATGCTCACTCTCTAATGCCAGTAGCTGCTGCATCATACGATCATACTCAGCATCTGGAATTTCAGGGTTATCTTCGACGTAATAACGATGACCGTGATATGCAAGTTGTTCACGCAGTTCATTAAGTAACTGCTGAATGTCATGACTCATTGTTTTTCCTACCGTAATACGCCCCTGACGAACTAGGGGTACTCAATAATACAAATCTGTATAAGTTAAAAAAAATAAAGCCCTTTATACCGTAATGTATAAAGGGCCAGATTGTTCTCAATAAATAAAAGCTGTCGCTAGTGATTAGCGTACTTTTGGGCTTTTTCTCGATATTCCATAATACGATGTGGCGTGATCAAGGCACGATTTTGATCAAGTACATCGGCACCTAATGTATCGGCAATAAGCTGAACCGTTTGCAACATCTGCTTAAAGTTCAAATCGGCACGGCCAACCTGGCATGGAAGCATCAGATAAAAAGCGACACCTGGAGTTTCAAAATTATCGTTTCCACCTTCAGGGAAATGCGCCGGATGCACCATGTTCGTCACCGAATAAATGACGGGGCCTGTTCCCGCGACGTCGGCATGATAGTGATAAACCGAATTTTCACCAAACACCAAATTATGCTGCTCAAATGCATTAAACAATTTATTGCCACGCAAAGTGTCGCCATTTCGCGCATGAATATTAAGCACGAGGTAATCAGGTGGTAACTGTTCAGGCTCTGGCTCTGGCTCTGGCTCTGGCTCTGGCTGCGTAACAACAACCGATTCAACAACTGGCTCAACCGTTTCAGCCAAGTTTGCACTTGGTTCAACGACGATCATATCCTCAGCAGGTGTTGTTTGTTGATTTCGTTCGATATCTTCTATCGTTAACGCTGGCTCAAATACCGTATCTGGTGACATTGAAGCTGTGCTGGTTGATTGAACCTTGTTAATTGGTTCAGCCTCAACATTAACCTGAGGTTCAAGAGCAACCTCCGATACTGATTGCACGGCTACCGTTTCGGCACTCGGCGCGACTTCCGTTTGCTCTATATTAATAGGCTGCTGGATTGGCTGAGTCGTCTCTTTTGATGCCGTAACTTCATCGACAGTTACATCGACATTTGCTGATGAGACCATAGGCTCTTCAGTCGCAGACATCGCTGGCAACTCATCCTTTTGTTCAGAAACCACGGTTTGAGTATCCATAAGCGGATCTGCTTGCAGCTTTTGACCAAAATGAAGCTCGGGCTCTTTTCTTTCCGGACGGCTTACTTCTGGCTCCTTGCCATCATGGTTCATTACTCTAACATTGCCGATACCATCGTGATCAAAACCTTCTTGGTCACGAGGCGATTTATCCAGCTTTCCTAATGGCTTCTCGCCAAATTTAGCGGGTTTTTCCTTACGGCTGCTCCATAACCCATGCAACAATAAAGCTGCAATCGCTAGTGCACCCACAATAATAAGAACCAGACGCAATTCCTGCATACGAATACTCTGAATTTACATGTTACCCCTAAAGGGGGAAAATCAATTTATTGAGTACCATCAAGGGTTGATTAGAACCTTAAGTGATATCTCTACATTACTGCCCTTCTTGGTCAAAAAAGAAGGGTACAACCTCTAATGTATCAAAACTCAAAACAGAATGAGAAGGCGAATGTGGTTATTCGTGCAAGATAGTGCTCTTGAGCACAAAATCGGGCAATCCTTAAACAATTATTTCGCTATTTCTGCATTTTATCCTAGACCTAATTTGCTTCTAAGTAAGCTACACCGTTAATATCAGCATTCATTAAAGCAAATATGTGCCGCCAGAAACACACCAAGGAGCTAATATGCAACAACACAGTAATTCCCCTACCTCACTGAGTGGTGCGGGCTATTTCTTTAAAGGCATGTCACTAGCAATGCAGCCCGGCACCCGCAGGTTCGTTTTACTGCCTTTAATGGTCAATATTGTTTTATTTGGTACAGCTTTTAGTTTAGTTCTCACCCAGCTTGATACTTGGATTAATGGTTGGATGGGATATCTACCACAATGGATGGAGTGGTTATCATACGTACTATGGCCATTGCTGGCTATCGCAACGTTAGTCACCTTCTCTTATCTATTTAGCACAATAGCTAACTGGATTGCAGCGCCATTTAACGGCTTACTCGCCGAGCACCTTGAAGCTAAACTAACGGGGAAACCAGCCCCTGACACAGGCATGGTAGACATTTTTAAAGATCTACCGCGGATCATGAACCGAGAGTGGATCAAATTAAAATACTACCTCCCTAAAGCACTTGGCCTATTTATCCTGTTGTGGATCCCCGCGATTGGTCAAACCATAGGCCCTGTCTTGTGGTTTTTATTTAGCGCTTGGATGATGAGCATACAGTACGCCGATTATCCATTTGATAACCACAAAGTGCCTTTCCCGACCATGCGTGACGCACTTAAAGAAAAACGTGGGAAATCACTTAGCTTTGGCAGTTTAGTCATGGTTTTCACCATGACGCCATTACTCAACCTTGTTGTTATGCCTGTTGCAGTGTGTGGCGCAACGGCCATGTGGGTCGACCAATACCGTGATCAATATAAATTACATTAACCGTCCGTTATAACAATAAGATATAACCACAAATTCCTTCTCAATCATGAATCTGCGGTTATGCTTATTATCACACACCCAATCGTGTCATTTTTTGAACGTGTTACGAAGGAACGATTATAATGAGCAAGATTTACGAAGATAACTCCCTGACTATTGGTAACACTCCGTTAGTTCGCCTAAACCGTGTTAGTAAAGGTAACGTATTAGCGAAGGTAGAGGCTCGCAATCCAAGCTTCAGCGTCAAGTGCCGTATTGGTGCCAACATGATTTGGGATGCAGAAAAGCGCGGTATTCTAAAAGAAGGTGTCGAGCTAGTTGAACCAACAAGTGGTAATACAGGTATTGCCCTTGCCTTTGTTGCAGCAGCTCGAGGCTACAAGCTTACACTAACAATGCCTGAAAGCATGAGCCTAGAGCGTCGTAAGCTCCTTAAAGCCCTTGGTGCTAACCTTGTTTTAACTGAAGCACCAAAAGGCATGAAAGGTGCCATCGAAAAGGCAGAGGAAATTGTCGCTTCCGCTCCAGAGAAATATTTGTTGCTTCAGCAGTTCAATAACCCTGCTAACCCAGAGATTCACGAGAAGACAACGGGCCCTGAAATTTGGGAAGCCACGGAAGGTGAAATCGATGTCTTTGTATCAGGCGTTGGTACTGGCGGTACACTAACAGGTRTCAGCCGCTTTATTAAGCAACAAAAAGGTAAAGCGATTACAACCGTTGCCGTTGAACCTACTGAATCACCAATTATTACCCAAACATTAAATGGTGAAGACCCTAAACCGGCCCCTCACAAAATTCAGGGGATTGGTGCAGGCTTTATCCCAGGTAACCTTGATGTGTCATTAATTGATGAAGTTCAGCAGGTTAGCTCTGAAGATGCGATAAACATGACACGTCGTTTGATGGAAGAAGAAGGCATTTTAGCAGGCATTTCATCTGGCGCAGCAGTGGTAGCAGCAAATCGCATGGCAGAAAAGCAGGAATTTGCAGGTAAAAATATCGTTGTTATCTTGCCAAGTTCAGGCGAACGTTATCTGACATCTGCACTGTTTGCTGGTATTTTCACCGACAAAGAAACCCAACAGTGATCACACTTTTTGATGTTAAAACATCAATAGCGATTCAAAAGCTCCCTTAAGGGGGCTTTTTTGTTGCATTTGTAGCGTAGCTTTAATATAAATCGTTCGTGCTTTATTTTTAGCTTCGAATTAAAAGACCATTTATTGGTCTTCACGAAGCAATAAAAGAGAGAAAAGTCACAAAAAGTTGACTTAGATTAACCTCTCGCACCGAACTGATGGGGTAATTTATACTCCTAGTTAGCGAGCATAGCTTAAACAGGTTAAGCTTACTTTCAGTTACGTTAATATTAAATAAATAATATCTATATCGGGGTGAAAAATGTATCAGAAGCAAGTTGAGATCACTGCAGAAAACGGCCTACACACTCGTCCAGCGGCTCAGTTCGTTAAAGAAGCAAAATCTTTCGAAGCAGACATCACAGTGACTTCAAACGGTAAAAGCGCAAGCGCTAAGAGCCTGTTTAAGCTTCAGACTCTAGGTCTAGTTAAAGGCACAGTAGTTACTATCGCTGCTGAAGGTGCTCAAGCTCAACAAGCTGTTGACCACCTAGTTGCTCTAATGGACGAACTGCACTAATACGCAGTCTGTTTATTAACTTCCCCTAGTTTTAAGTATATTTAAGGTAAGGCTATGATTTCAGGTATCCTGGCATCTCCTGGTATTGCTTTTGGTAAAGCACTACTTTTGCAGGAAGAAGCGATTGTTTTAAACAAAGCGCCAATTACTGCGGACCAAGTTGAGAGCGAAATTCAGCGTTTCTTCGACGCTCGAAAAAAATCTTCTGAGCAACTAGAAGTAATCAAAGAAAAAGCACGTGTAACCTTCGGTGAAGAGAAGGAAGCCATCTTTGAAGGCCACATTATGTTGCTAGAAGATGAAGAGCTAGAAGAAGAAATCATAGCCTTCATTAAAGATAACAATGCATCTGCAGATCTTGCTATTCACAGCATCATCGAAGAGCAAGCTGTAACGCTAGAATCTCTAGATGATGAATACCTAAAAGAACGTGCAACCGACATCCGTGATATCGGTAACCGTTTTGTGAAAAACGCACTGGGTATCAGCATTGTTAATCTTAGCGCTATCAATGAAGAAGTTATCTTGGTCGCTAACGACCTAACACCTTCAGAAACTGCGCAAATCAACCTAGATTACGTTCTTGGCTTCATTACTGATATTGGTGGTCGTACTTCACACACCTCTATCATGGCGCGTTCTTTAGAGTTGCCTGCAATCGTAGGTACAAACGATATTACAACTCGTGTTCAAAACGGTGACATGCTGGTTCTTGATGCTATCAACAACCAAGTAGTGATTAACCCAACTGAAGGCGAGTTAGCTAAATTCAAAGCTATCCGTGACAAGCACCAAGCTGAAGTTGAAGAACTTGCTAAGCTGAAAGACCTGCCTGCAATTACCCTTGATGGTAAGCACGTAGAAGTCTGCGGTAACATCGGTACGGTTAAAGACTGTGACGGTATCAACCGTAACGGCGGTGAAGGTGTTGGTCTATACCGTACAGAATTCCTGTTTATGGACCGTGATGCGCTACCGACTGAAGAAGAACAGTACAAAGCGTACAAAGATGTTGCAGAAGCAATGCACGGCGAAACCGTTATTATCCGCACAATGGATATCGGTGGTGACAAAGATCTTCCATACTTAGATCTGCCTGAAGAAATGAACCCGTTCTTAGGCTGGCGTGCAATTCGCATCAGCTTAGATCGCCGTGAAATTCTACGTGACCAACTACGTGGTATTCTACGTGCATCGGCACACGGCAAGATCCGCATCATGTTCCCGATGATTATTTCTGTAGAAGAAATTCGTGAACTGAAAGCGGCTATCGAAGAATACAAAACAGAACTACGCGCTGAAGGCCTTGCTTTTGACGAGAACATCGAAATCGGTGTTATGGTTGAAACGCCAGCAGCTGCAGCAATTGCACACCACCTAGCGAAAGAAGTTGAGTTCTTTAGTATTGGTACTAATGACTTAACCCAGTATACTCTTGCTGTTGACCGTGGTAATGAGCTGATTTCTCACCTTTACAACCCACTATCTCCTGCTGTTCTTACCGTGATTAAGCAAGTTATTGATGCTTCTCACAAAGAAGGTAAGTGGACAGGTATGTGTGGCGAGCTAGCGGGTGATGAGCGTGCAACCCTACTACTTCTTGGTATGGGTCTGGACGAGTTCAGCATGAGCGGAATTTCTATTCCACGCATTAAGAAAATTATCCGTAACGCTAACTTTGCTGATGTAAAAGCTATGGCTGAGCAAGCGCTTGCTATGCCTACTGCTGCTGAAATTGAAGCACACGTAGAAAAATTCATCGCAGAAAAGACCATCTGCTAATATAGCAGCAGGTAAAATAACAACGCTTAGGAGCAACGATTATGGGTCTGTTTGACAAATTGAAAAAGCTGGTTTCTGATGATAACTCTGAAGCTGGTGCTATTGAAATTATTGCACCGCTTTCTGGTGAAATCGTAAACATTGAAGATGTGCCAGATGTCGTTTTCGCTGAGAAAATCGTTGGTGACGGTATCGCTATTAAACCTGCTGGCAACAAAATGGTTGCACCAGTAAACGGTACTATCGGTAAAATCTTCGAAACGAACCACGCTTTCTCTATTGAGTCTGACGATGGCATCGAGCTATTCGTTCACTTCGGTATCGACACTGTTGAACTGAAAGGCGAAGGTTTTACTCGCATCGCTGAAGAAGGTCAAACGGTTAAAGTTGGTGATACTATCATCGAATTCGATCTAGCACTTCTAGAAGAAAAAGCGAAATCAACTCTTACTCCAGTTGTTATCTCTAACATGGATGAAATTAAAGAGCTGAACAAGCTAGCTGGTGCAACAACTGTGGGTGAAACTCCAGTTCTACGCATCAAGAAGTAAGAGTTAAATCATCTTACTGAAAGCGCTACCCTCGGGTGGCGCTTTTTTGTTTTTGGGAAGAACCTAAGGGCGAGAGCTTAGTTCCTAGAAACAAAAAATCCCCGATAGATATCGAGGATTTATCATTCACTCTGGTTCTGCTTTTGCTCTTCCTAGGATCTAGAACCTAGGAACTTTTTACAGCGAATTTAGCATCTCAACTGATGGGGCAAAGAAGTACGCACCTGTCACTGCCGTTGTAAAACGCAGTAACTGGTCGGTTTTACCGTCCGTTTCGCCGTACATACTTTCAAGCATTGTCTTGAAGTTATGCTGAGTATGGCAGTATGCGATAAACAATAGGCCATGATCGCCACTTACCGTGCCGTATGGCAGGCTATGGCGGACAATTTTAAGCCCCTTCCCTTCTTCTTTGATATCGACACGGCCAACATGCGATGCCGCTGGCACATCTTCTAATTCAATAGAGTCCGGTTTTGTGCGGCCAACAACCTTTTCTTGGGCCTGAATATTCAAACGGTTCCAAGCTGGTAAGTTATGCACGAAACGCTGGAGCATGACAAAGCTACCACCAGCAAACTCACCGTCTTTGATCAAAGCCACATCTTGGCGCGCTTCTGTCGTCTTTGGATTCTCTGTACCGTCAATAAAGTCGGTCATATCACGTGAATCAAGATACTTGAAACCGTATGTTTCATCGATGATCTCAACAAATTCTGCAATTGGCTCGATAAATTGACGTAGTAGGTAGAAATTCAGATCGTGGCGACTTGAGTTTACATGCAATAAAATGTCACCACCTGTTGCCGGTGCGGTGATATCACCCTGCCCCAGAGGCCTGAAATCGTCAAACCCCGCTGGCGTACCTTTATCCAGCGACGTCCAGAATGCTTTACCAAAGGCAAGACTTGCTCGTAGTTCAGCATGAGGTTGCTGCTCATTCAGTGATGAAACTAACTGATGAAGTTGCTGGCATTGCTTGATCACCGCCGAAGTCTCAGCCTTCACTTTCATCACGACATACAGTGCGAAAGGACCGGCTTCTGGTAAAATCAATGGTTGTGCCGTTGCCATATTTTTCTCCTAAGTGAACAACTTATAATTCTTTGGTCATGGACCTTACTTACATAACCTTAAATTATACCTCGAATAATTAGAGTAACGTTGATCATTGTCAGCGCTTAATCGTAACCATTCTTTATTTCATCGCTTTATAAATAAAAAACGTCCCAAACGGGACGCTCTTATGTCGATCTTTGTTGATAACAACTGGCTTCTATACTGATGTGACTTCAACCTGTAATTTCACTTGCTTGTCACTATTATCATCAATCGTTTCAAATAACGCTGGTGAATTTAATCCAGTCGATAATGTTGGCGCAATAATCGTCCGCCATCCACCATCATCTAAACGTTCCTGTACTTTAAAAGCGATTTTCACTTCTTCAGCAGAGACTTCCAGCAACTCAGCACTGCCTACAAGCTCTCGTGCTGTTTGGTTAGCGACATCACTGGTACCAAAAAATACCGTTTCCTCACCGGGAAGCAAAGAAAGCGACGTGTTCACCGACTGTGTATTACCACTTGCGCCAGTGAGCTCAAAA
The DNA here is from genome assembly GCF_050336715.1 of Photobacterium makurazakiensis. Lineage (NCBI taxonomy): Bacteria > Pseudomonadati > Pseudomonadota > Gammaproteobacteria > Vibrionales > Vibrionaceae > Photobacterium > Photobacterium makurazakiensis. Next base: position 162,742 of record NZ_JAKJSJ010000010.1, on the reverse strand, counting down.
TTTACATCAAGTAGCCAGTCAGCCATCGCTAACGGGCTCAATAGAGCACTAAAAAGGACGAGGCCTTTACTCCATTCATTCATTTGTCTTTACCTCTCTAAGGGCTTATCAGCAAATGTATTTTTTACTCGTGAGCTACGGCATAGGTAAATTCCTATCCACACAGTCAGTAACAAGCTGACTGCACGAGTCCAACTGAACGCCCCTTGGGTTAAGAACAGTTGATACACTTGCAAAGCACAATCTGCCGTATAAGACACCAGCAAAAATGTTTTGCCATGGTGCCAAACGATATTTATTAATTTATTATTTTTGTGTCTTTGTCCGGTTAGCCACATCAAAATGACAGCAGGTAAACCGAGTACCATCGCGAGATATAAATTCTCACGTAATGGATACAATATTTCTAATACTTGAGCCCCCTGTTGACGGCTTGCTCCTGCCATGGCAAAAATCACCCACGCCTTGGCACTGAAAAAAAAGCATAACCACAACATTTTGGATGGCTTCAATAACCCGTGTTTATCATAAGCCTCAATCATATAGTGCAAAACCCGTCCTCATAACTCTCCCGCTTAGTTAGCAATGGAGGTAAGTAAACGTGTTTTCAATAGCTAAGGCTTTCACGCTAAAAATATATGCGACCCATGATGATACGCATCATCAATATTGTGTAGCCACGATAAATCATCCCACTATAACTGCCAGCCATAGAGGTAAATTCTGTGGTTCAACGCACGATTTGAGTAGCCATCTTGCTAAGATGATCACATTTTGCAAAGTGGCAAACTCATTTTTCTAGTTTTATTTCAGAAATCAGCACAAAACAGAAAAGTATAACCAAACCATAACAAACACAATTAAGTCATTATTATTCATAAACTTAACGATATGACTGACATGTTTTCTCCATTTCAATTTTTCATTAAAAAACTGAAATATTCCTACAAAACATTCAATATGGAACAACCGTATGACATAGCAAGAATAGCAATCAGAGATGCCATTCAATGTGGTCAGCGGTATAATTGCAGCAACATAAACTATTTATATCAAGCTATGACCATTAAAAAACAGCAAAGTACCCTGTCACCTGAAACGCAAGCAGAAGCTATGAAAATTGCCAAAGCGACCCAGAAACCAGGACAAACAAAAGAACAGACAAAATTAGTTGCTCAAGGTATTCAGCATGGTATTGAGCTATATAAAAAACAACAAAAAGCAAAATCTCGTGAGCGTGATAAACTTCGAAAAAAACAAGTAAAAGAAAAGACTCAACCTCAACTCGAAACCTCTCAACAAGAAGAAGTTAACGTAGTCGTCGCACCACCAAAGACGCAATGGCTTCCATGGGGGCTACTGGTCATCTCTTGGATAGGTTTTATCGCTTACACTCAATGGCTATAGCATTACTTCAAGCGAGGCGTTCAGGATGATTAAAAAGACCTTCATTGGCTTTTCTACACTCTTTGTTGCCACCTTGATTTCGGGGTGCAGCGACAGCAATAGACATATCAACAGTGAGGACGAAGCCAGTTTTCACTATCAAATAAACCAATTATGTGGCGACAAACCCAACTGTGTTTCTACCTTAGATACACGTAAAGAACACTTCATTGAGAGTTTTGTGCTGTCAGACTCAGGGCTATCACATTGGGATCAAATCAAACAGATCGCACTCACATTACCAGGTGCAGCATTAGCAGCCGAGGCCGATGGCTACTTTCGTATTGAGAATACTAGTAGTATTTTTCGCTTCGTTGATGACTTTGAAGTAAAACTGTCAGGAAAAAAGCTAGATATCCGATCTGAATCGAGGGTGGGATATTCAGACTTTGGTGTAAATCGAGAACGAGCGGAGCAGTTTCGCCAATTACTGCTTAACGCTGGCTACCTTTACAGTCAAAAATAAACCCGACAACAATTGATAATGATTATCAATTGCATATATACTTCACTTATCACCTTGTGGGGTATTGTATGAATAGGATCAGCTTTTTACTCTTTAGTTTGCTTGGCTGTTTATGTATCGCGCTACTTCAACTGGGCGATATCCTTAGTGCTGAGCGCACCATGGCAAGTTTGATCGTCGAATGGGCTTCTATTGATCTGATTTGGCTCGCATTACTCATCTTTGCGATTCACCAGTATTGTGACTATTCCGCAAAAAACGGCTAAACAATAAAAAAGCCACGCCCTAAATATTAAGACGCGGCTTTTCTAATCAATAGACCAATACTTGGACTATACGTTTTTATCTTTACCCAGCGAAAGTAGCCATACAGACAGTACCGCTACAACAGCAAAACCGGATAAAATGATCACTGGCATGGCAGCATAGCCAAGCACATTCCAAATGATTGATTCAAGTGTACTCATCTCACACCTCTTTTAACTCGGGTTACTGCCAGCCTTCAATATCTTTCATATCAGGCAGTTTATGGGCAATACCTTTATGACAATCGACACAGGTTTTATCACCCGAAGCCAATGCCGTTGAGTGTTGTTTCACACTACGAGGGCCTTGCTCGGAGAAGTCCATGAATTCGAATTCGTGACAGTTACGGCACTCCTGCGAATCATTTTCTTTCATCCTATGCCATTCTCGGTTAGCAAGGTAACCCCGCCGCTCCTCAAATTTCTCTTTCGTGTCAATCGTCCCCATGGCATGGGCAACTAATTCTTTTGATGCCTGTACCTTACGAACCATTTTATCGGTCCAGTTGTGCGGTACGTGGCAATCAGAACAAATAGCACGAACACCCGAGCGATTAGCAAAGTGAACTGTTTCACGAATTTCTTCTACGATTGGCGCATGGCAGCCAGCACAGAATTCTTCTGTGTTCGTGGCTTCCATTCCGGTGTTAAACGCACCCCAGAATAGTAGACCGCCCATAAAACCCATAAACAGCACTAAGCCAACAGCAACTTTACTTGGTGACGTTATCCTGCGCCAAAATGTTTTTAATAGCTTCATCTTATAGCCTCTCTTTGATTAATGGCTATAACTAGCGCAGTGCATCAACACGCTGGAAGTCATTTTCAACCAGTGGCTTAGCATCAGCTTGAGGCACGTGACACTGCAGGCAGAAATAACGAGCCGGTGATACATCAGACAATACTTGGCCTTCACGCGGTGACTGATAGTGGGTCACACTGATCTTAGTTGCGCCCATTTCATTCGCGTTCTTCCAGCTGTGACAAGCCAGACACTTATTTGCGTTTTGAGATACTTCATAGTTACGAGTTGTGTGTGGGATCAGTGGTGGCTGATACACGTAGTCACTATCAATCGTGCCTTGATCTCGCGGGTAACGTTTCATTGGATCAGCAGCACGTGTCGCTTCAAGCTCACTTGCACCTCGTAACGATTCTACCCCGCCAATACCACCAGGGTTATGCAATGCTTCTTCACTGTGTACCGTACCGGCCAGCATCATACCGATAGCCATGACTGCTAAGACTAGTCGTTTCATTTTTTTCTCCGCCTACAGGCTAAATTCGAGTCAAAGATGGTCTGTCTATCGCTTAAATCTTGAGATAGACAGCCAGCCTTTTCATAAAATTGAATCGTTATACTTTGGTAATCTTAATTGGGCACTTCTTGAAATCGGTCTGCTTCGACAGCGGATCGGTTGCATCCATGATCAATTTGTTCACCAAAATACGTGCATCAAAGAAAGGTACGAAAACCAAACCTACTGGTGGGCGGTTACGACCACGCGTTTCAACACGACAACGTACTTCACCCCGGCGAGATTCTAACAACACTTCATCACCGCGACGTAAACCACGCGCTTGTGCATCCGTTGGGTGCAAATAACACAGTGCATCTGGTACCGCTTTGTATAGCTCAGGAACACGGCGCGTCATGGTACCGGTATGCCAATGTTCAAGTACTCGGCCGGTACATAGCCACAAGTCATATTCGCTATCTGGCACTTCTGGAGCGGGTTCAAACGGCGCAAAGATAATGTCTGCTTTGCTGTCTGGCTTACCATAGAAACTAAAACCAGCGCCTTTCGGCACATACGGATCATTGCCTTCAGAGAAACGCCACTGGGTTTCTTTGCCATCAACAACCGGCCAACGAAGACCACGAACTTCATGGTAAGTATCGTAAGGGGCTAAATCATGCGCCTTACCGCGACCAAAGGCAGCATATTCTTCGAACAAGCCTTTTTGAACGTAGAAGCCCTGTGCTTGAGCATCATCGTTAAGTGCTTGTGCTTCTGATAGCGGGAACTTATCAATCTGGCCATTCTTGAACAGCACATCGTACATTGTTTTGCCACGGTACTGAGGTGCGTTAGCGAGTAGTTCATCGCCCCACACTTCTTCGACAGTGAAGCGCTTTGAGAACTCCATGATTTGCCACAGATCAGACTTTGACTCGCCCTGTGTTTCTACCTGCTGGTACCAGGCTTGAGTACGACGTTCTGCGTTACCGTATACACCTTCTTTCTCTACCCACATTGCTGTTGGTAGAATAAGATCAGCGGCTTGTGCCGTTGCGGTTGGGTACGGGTCAGAACATACAATGAAGTTCTCAGGGTTACGGTAACCCGGTAGACGCTCTTCATTAATATTCGGGCCGGCCTGCATATTGTTATTACACATAATCCAGTAAGCGTTTAGCTTGCCGTCTTTCAACATACGGTCTTGCAATACAGCATGGTAGCCAGGTTTTGGTGGAATTGTACCTTCAGGCAATTTCCAAATTTTCTCAGCAACTGCACGGTGCTTAGGGTTTGCAACAACCATATCGGCAGGTAAACGGTGAGCAAACGTACCCACTTCACGCGCAGTACCACATGCAGAAGGCTGACCGGTTAGCGAGAATGGGCTGTTACCTGGTTGAGAGATCTTACCGGTTAGCAAGTGAATGTTGTAAACAAGGCTGTTCATCCACACACCACGTGTGTGCTGATTCATACCCATTGTCCATAGTGACATTACTTTGGTTTTCGGATCAGCATACTGTTTCGCCATTTCAATCAGTTTTTCTTGCGAAACGCCTGACATTTCAGATGCTTTTTCTACCGTATACTCAGCTACCGAGGCTTTATACTCTTCGAATGTCATTGCATGCATTGCGCCAGAGTTCGCGTTTTTCGCTTCCTGCTGCAGTGGGTGCTCATCACGAAGACCATAACCAATATCAGTTTCAGCACGCTTGAAGTTAGTGTGCTTATTCACGAAATCCCAGTTCACTGCATCATTCTGGATAATGTAGTTAGCAATAAAGTTCGCAATTGCTAGATCGGTTTGAGGTTCGAAGATCATACCGTTATCAGCCAGTTCGAACGAACGGTGATAATAAGTAGACAGCACATTCACTTTAACATGCGGATTGCTTAAGCGACGGTCAGTAATACGCGTCCATAGCACAGGGTGCATTTCTGCCATATTTGAACCCCAAAGCACAAACGAATCTGCATGTTCGAAATCATCGTAACAACCCATTGGTTCATCAATACCAAAAGTACGCATGAAACCAACAACAGCAGACGCCATACAGTGACGCGCATTTGGATCAATGTTATTTGAACGGAAACCCGCCTTCATCATTTTTGATGCGGCATAGCCTTCCATTACTGTCCACTGACCAGAGCCAAACATACCAACGCCAGAAGGGCCTTGCTTCTTCAGGGCTTCTTTCCATTTGTCAGCCATTACATCAAAAGCTTGATCCCAAGAGACAGGTTGGAAATCACCGTCTTTAGCATACTCACCATCTTTCATACGCAGCATTGGCGTTTGTAGACGATCCCTTCCGTACATGATCTTTGACAGGAAGTAGCCTTTAATACAGTTAAGGCCCTTGTTAACTGGTGATTCAGGATCACCCTGAGTAGCTACAACACGACCATTCTGTGTACCCACTAACACTGAACAACCTGTACCACAAAAACGACAAGGCGCTTTGTCCCACTTAATTTTTGTTTCATCAGAGCTAACAATTAAGTTAGTCGCTGTTGCTGGCAGTGAGATGCCTGCGACAGCTGCTGCCGATGCAGCGGCGTTTGCTTTCACAAACGCACGTCTTGTCATTTTCATGAATCATCCTCAGATTGCGAGTCAAAGTGTTCAATTTGGTGATACACTAAAAACGTCGTTAATACGTGTTCTAAGTTATTTATTTTATCTATTGTGTCAGTTACATAGCCTTGATTTTCTGTTTCCAAAACTACGATAACCTTCCCTTCTTCACTGTCGCCGTATATTTCTGCATTTGGCATTGCCGAAATCTGGGTCTTTATCGATGCCAAATATTCCGGCTTTACATGAACAACTAAGCTTGAGATGTGTACTTCTTGTAATGCCATCGCTAATTCTCTTCGTTATTATTCATTACCATGGTGATTGCCGATGTCGGACAAACCGACACACATGCGCCACACCCCGTACAATCCACCCAATTCAACTCTGGCTTAGCCACCCCGCCAAACTGGAGCTTAAAATGAATGGCTTGTACATCACACATATCCCCACAGCTGCGGCACTCAATATTTTTATGGGCTAAGCACCCTTCATTGATTTGTGCCACCAACGGCCAAGGTTGCTCCGTCTGTGGTTGGAATAGTGGCTCTGGGCAACTATCTGCACAGCGGTAGCAAAACGTACATTCACCACGGTTAAAGTCGACAATAGGAAACCCACCATCGCCTTTAGTAATAATTTGTGTTTCACAGGCACTAATGCATTTATTGCAGCGTGTACAACTGTCAGTAAATACATCTTCATCCACGACCCAAGGCATTCTCTGTAAGTCAGGTCGGCGCCGAGTTAGCAAGCGGCGACGGGAGCGATCAAACATAGATTCTATCCTCGTGAAATATTATGAATAAAAATGGGTATTACGAGCTAATTGTGACCCGTTGAAATAACATAATACCTGTGACCAACGAATGAACATTCAAAACCATTCATAAGTTGTCTTTTTTTTACACGGCAAGTTTAAATCTAGTAATAAATGCTTAAATACCCACTTAGGGCTAAATACCGGGGTAAATTGTTTTGGATCAATAAATTTAAACAGCAACGCTCACACTATGAGCCCAAAAACACTTTTGAGCCGGAACAAAAAATCACTCACCAAAGTTAAAAAAACACAACTTATAATTAATATAGACCAGCCATGATTTAAAATGGCCTTTGCTTACGAGTAACCCAACGATTCATAAGGAAAATACGTGCAAAATAGGCCGCTTAAGCCCGTTACCACTACGATTGCCCGTGCGATGCTCGCAATTTTATTGCTATCGGTCGCTACCACGAGCTTTGCGCTACTCACATTAGCCTCAAGCTTGAATGATGCAGAAGCTGTTAATGTCTCGGGCTCACTCCGAATGCAAAGCTATCGATTAGCATATGATATAGAAACAGAGTCACCGACCCTGATCGAGCATCTCGACCAATTCGAACGTTCCCTGTTTTCTCCCTCTATGGCAGCACTAGAACACTGGACAGTGCCAACCGACATAAAAGTACATTACTACAACCTGATCGGCCGCTGGGAGAGTCTTCACCCACTGCTACACAATGGTAATGAGCTGGCTTTTTTAGGGGAAGTGAAACAGTTTGTTGATCGCATTGATCAGTTTGTTTACGAGCTACAAGAATTTTCTATCATCAAACTGCAAATACTCTCTGTTGTCGGAGGTCTTGGCCTTAGCCTGATATTGATCGTGGCACTGTTTACCATTCACTTTACTCGACGAAAAATTGTTACCCCACTCAACCAATTAGTGAGTGCGAGTGAACAAGTTCAAGAAGGCCAGTTTAACCTGAACCTCAACGTTAAAAGTGATAATGAACTTGGGATCCTCGCAGAGGCTTTCACCACAATGACCTCAGAACTGGGCAAACTTTATCGAAATTTAGAACAAACCGTCGATGAGAAAACACGTCGATTACAGCAAGCCAATGACTCATTGCAGGTACTTTATGACTGCTCACAAGAACTAAAAGAAAGCCGATTAACATCAAAAAATTTCTCAGCTATGCTCGACACGCTATTAGCTATCGAAGGCCTTACGGCAACCAAGTTAGTTATCGAAGAAAGCAATGGGCTTAACACTGAGATTTCCTCTGGACACCCTTCAAATGCAACTTGGCATTTTCAAGATCTAGAGTTGGATGGCCAAATCCTTGGACAACTTTGGTGGCAATACACCCTACCTTGCCCAGATAAGATCCTACTGGAAAATATATCGCGAACACTGGCTCGAGGTATCTATTACAACAGAGCACAAAAACAAGCTGAGCAATTATTATTAATGGAGGAGCGTGCTACGATAGCCAGAGAGCTTCATGACTCACTCGCCCAATCTTTATCGTATTTGAAAATTCAGGTGACCTTGCTTAAGCGCCAACTTGGGAAAGATGAAATGGAAAATGCGATGGCGATTATTGGTGATATTGATACGGGGCTGTCTAGCGCCTATACACAGTTACGTGAATTGTTAAGTACATTCCGCCTGACCATTAAAGAGGCTAACTTTGGTGAAGCCTTAGTTGAAATGCTCACTCCTCTTGAAGAGCAGAGTGATGCTTTATTAGTGATTGATAACCAAATTTCATCACTGAATCTGGATGCACAACATCAAGTTCACCTATTGCAGCTGATCAGAGAAGCAGTACTAAACGCGGTTAAGCATGCTAAAGCTGATGAAATTATTGTCACTTGCCATCAAAACAATAATGACATCACCATCAGCATTAAAGATGATGGTGATGGGTTTGATCCTAACACCGAAAAGCTTAATCATTATGGTCTGACGATCATGGCTGAACGATCTTCGCGACTAAACGGTAAGCTCGATATTAAAACAACCCAAGGTGCAGGAAGCGAAGTCATTCTAGATTTCCAGCTTGAGCCTCAAGGATAAAAATTATGACGTGTTGGAAAATTATGATTGTGGATGACCACCCGCTTATGCGCCGTGGAATAAGCCAGTTATTAAGCTTTGAGAGCGATTTTGAGATCATTGGAGAAGCCAGCAATGGGGCTGATGCCGTCCTGCTCGCCTGCGAAACCGAGCCTGATTTAATTCTATTAGATTTAAATATGAAAGGCATGTCTGGTCTTGATACGCTCAACGCAATGCGAGCAGAAGGTGTACAAGCCAGTATTGTCGTATTAACGGTATCAGACAGCCGATCTGATGTGAAAGCACTCATTAATGCTGGTGCTGATGGCTATTTACTTAAAGATACCGAACCCGACCAACTGATAGAGCTACTTAAACAAGCCTTATGTGGTGGTAAAGCCTATAACGATATCGTGCGTGAGTACTTGGAAGAAAGCGATGAGCAAGACTCGCTTCTCGATAGTTTAACAGACCGAGAAACGCAAATATTACAAGAGGTTGCAAAGGGCTATCGCAATAAACAAATTGCTGATACGTTGTTTATTTCAGAAGCGACGGTAAAAGTACACATGAAAAGCTTGTTGAAAAAGCTGCAGGTTAAATCACGCACAGCGGCAACCGTGTTATACCTTGAGTCGCAAGGCCAATAAACAGTGAAATTATCTCGATGCTTGGTACCACTGATTGGACTGACACTCTCTGGCTGTGCTGTGAAGCCGCTCATGCCAGAGGCTCAGTCTGTTGATATTCGCTGGGGAAATCAGCCAGAGCTGTCGAGTTGTATTAAGCAATCTGACTTGATCGGCACCGAAGGACATTGGTATACATTCTGGTTTATCAGCAATAAAGATTTAATGCAGGGTGCGCTTAACGACCTACGTAACCAAGCCTATTTGTCCGGCGCTAATACGGTATTACTGTATAGCCCACAATCGTTTGATACCTCAGTAACAATCCTAGGTAACAGCTACCACTGTGCGAAACCTTAAGAAAATAGAGCATAAAAAAACCGCATCACTGCGGTTTTTTATTAGCAAGAGACCGAAGTGATGATATCCCTCTCTCTCGACTCAACCCATTGGAGATCAAAAGGCCCCCAATCGCTTAACTGATAATAGCCATCATTGTGGCGCTTACCATCCTGAACAAAAGCCAATTCAATACCAAAGCCTGGCAGGGCTTTCAATACATCTTGAATGGTACGACGTGGCCAGCCAGTGATTTCAATCAGTTTAGGAACGTTGGGACGTTCTAGCTGCTCAACCAATAATGCGAGATAAAGACGACGGGCAAAAACCGGATTCAATTCCATTGAGACCTCCATAATTTGAGGTTTCATTATTCCGACTTCTACAAAATGGTTGTTGAGTTTGATCAAAATGAGGGAGGATTCCCCCATTTATCAAAAGAAAATTAGTGATCCAACTCTCACTAACGATTATCACTCACAATCTTAAAACAAAAAGTAACATGCAATCAATTACTTGCAAGATGAACATTTAAAGGTCATTTGCATTTTGAATCCATGTCATTAAGGGTTAAAAAGTGTAACCAACAGCAAGCATAAAGACCCAGGGGTCAATATCTGTACTCACTTTCTTCTGAACGCCATCCTGTTTGAACTTTACATCGGTACTAATATCAGCATACCAAATCGATGCGCCTGCAAACCATTTATCGTCAATCATGTAATCAAGCCCGACATTTGCCGCCAGCCCCCATGAATCATCCAATGAAAGATCGCTTAAACCAACACTTTTCCCCGTGCCGTTAAACTCTTCATTGAAGAAAGTGGTGTAGTTCACACCAGCCCCAACATAAGGGCGGAACTTGCTTCCACTGTCCATAAAGTAGTACTGCAACATAAAGGTCGGTGGTAGATGCTCGACCTCAGCAATATCACCAGTTGCATCAAGTGATACCTTGTGTCTGAACGGTGTGGCGGCTAACACTTCCAAGCTAATATTATCAGTCAGCATATAGCCAAAGGTCAGGCCGAGTTGGGTATTTGACCCAACGCCAAACTCACCCATATTACCGGCACCATCAAGAATAACATCATCGCTACTTTCGTTAGGCACAACGGCTGCCGCGCCAGCACGGACGAGGATGTCCCCTTTCTTATGAGCAAATGCTTGAGGGGCTGAAACGATAGCGGTCAAAATCGCTAAAGTACAAAGGGTCTTTTTCATTATTATTGACTCCATTCATGTGTATAAATAAACAAACCATTTTTATGGCTTTTCGACATTCACTTTTGAATGGAGCAGAATGTAACCAGTTTAATATGCAACAACAYTGATTAAAATCAATTTACAAAAATTAACAATAACAAATAACTTTTGATACAGATCAACAACCTTAAATCACCATTTAACCATGTAGAAAAACACGTCCAAAATGTCACCAAAGCTCCCCTTAATGCCTAGCCCAGCTCACAGAACAGACACATAAAATACACGCCTGACTATATAACCTTGGCAAATAATGCACTTAATTGCTTTCTCAAAAAATCTGAATACAGCATCAGCTTTAACAAGCTTTCACTTTGGATGGTCTCACCTAAACTAATGGCATGTACTTCCCGTTCGTTGAGAAGCCGATATGACCCCTGCATTCTGGTGCATCCTGATCATTATTTTTATCAACTATCTACTTGCTGGAATTGGTGGCTGGCTGACCATCAAACAAACAGGCAAGTTTGATATCAATCAGCCGAGGATCCAAGAACGTGAGCTCACAGGCGCAGCCGCGAGAGTCAAAGCCGCCCAAGCAAATGGCTGGGAAGTCACAATCGTATTTGCAAGCTGTGTGTTTATCGCACACTTAGCGGGAGTTCCCGAAGCAGAAGCCACTTTACCAGCCTCGGCTTTCGTTATCTCCCGTCTGGTATATATGATCTGCTACGCGTGTAAACTCAGTCCATGGCGAACCATTGTTTTCTTGGTTGGTATTGCTAATTGTTTATGGCTTATCAAACTCGCTATGGTTTACAGTACTTAAGCCCTCCTTCCTCGTCATCAAACTGATTTACACCCTGCCTTACCTGAGCCTCATTAATAGCGTGTTACAAATTATGACGAGATATGAAAACCCTCTTGATGATGATCATATTTGTATACCTCTAAATAGTTAATAGTTAATAGTGCTCATAAGTAATATAGAGGCATTATTAATGACAATAACCAATAAAATAAAATCGCACCTATTAAGTCGCCGGAAGTTCATGCAAAACTCAGCTGTCCTATCTGGAGCGGCCGCAGCAGCAAGTGCAATCTCACTCCCATTTAAAACTCACGCAGCCTCAGTCGACGTTCAAACTGAAGAAAGCATTAAATACAGCGCTTGCTTAGTCAATTGCGGCAGCCGTTGTCCATTTAAAGTACACGTTCAAGATGGTGTCGCCGTTAAGATCTCCCCTGAAGACGGGGTTAATGAAGCCATCTTTGGACAGCACCAAATTCGTCCTTGCCTCCGCGGCCGCTCAGCCCGCTGGCGTACTTATAACCCTGACCGCTTAAAGTACCCAATGAAACGTGTGGGTAAACGCGGTGAAGGTAAATTCAAGCGTATTAGCTGGGATGAAGCGACAACCATCGTGGCAAAAGAATTACGTCGCGTGATTGATACACATGGCAATGAAGCAATTTATTACCAATACGGTTCGGGCCTAACGGGTGCCAACCTGCAAGGCCGTAATACCTGTAAGCGTTTACTCAACTTAGCTGGCGGCTTCTTGGATATGCATAATACATATTCAGAAGCGCAGCTAAATACTGTCCAGCCTTATATTTTTGGTCAAGCTGGCAACATCTACGGCACGGAGCAACAAACGTTATTTGCCGAGATCAAAAACTCGGATTTAGTCGTTATGTTTGGCCAAAATTTGGCTGAAACACGTATGTCGGGTGGCGGCCAAATTGCTGAAATTTATCATGCTTTAGAGCAAAGTAACGCCAAGGTCATTATCATCGACCCACGCCGTACCGATAGCGTGACAGCCTTTGACAGTGAGTGGCTACCAATCCGTCCGGGTACCGATGCAGCACTGGTTGCCGCTATGGGTTACACCCTGATCACCGAAGAACTGATCGACGATGAAATGCTTAATCAGTATGCCATCGGCTGGGATGAAAATACCCTTCCAGCTAGCGCCCCAGCTAATTCATCTTACAAGTCTTACATTCTTGGCTTAGGCGAAGATAACACACCGAAAACGGCTGAATGGGCGAGTGAATTAACAGGGATCCCTGCGGTACGCATTAAACAATTGGCTCGTGAAATTGCCAATGCCAAAGCTGCCTGGATATCTCAAGGTTGGGGGGTACAGCGTACCCAAACGGGTGAGCAAGCTTCCCGTTCAATCATGATGCTGCCAATCATGACCGGTCAGTTCGGCCGCCCAGGTACCAACATCGGCACATGGGGCGGAAGCGTGCCTTACGGCCTTTCTGGCTTAGCGCTTCCTAACCCAATAAAAGTCTCTATTCCTTGCTTCTTATGGACTGACGCGATTGTTCGCGGTAAAGAGATGACCGCGAAGGATGATTACGTCCGTGGCCGTGAAAAGCTGACTACCAATGTCAAAATGCTCTGGAATTACGCGAGTAATATTTCAGGGAATCAGCATTCCGACCTAAACCGTACCCATGAAATCCTCACGGATGAATCGCTGGTTGAGTTTAATCTGGTTTGGGATAATCACATGACCCCAACCGCAAAATATGCCGATTTGCTGCTACCTGATGTCTCGACATTAGAGTCGGATGATCTGATCAATAACTCATACCAGTCAGGCTCATACCATTACCTTGTGCGCCTACAAAAAGCCGTTGAGCCTATGTGGGAAAACCGCCCGACCTATGATGTATTAGCTGAAATCGCGGGGAAAATGGGCCTGAAGGAGCAGTTTACTGAAGGCCGCACTTATCAAGAATGGGTTGAGCATGCCTACAACGAAGTTCGCAAGAATAATCCTGCCCTCCCAACATTTGCAGAGACTGATGGTATGGGGATCATCGATCGCCGTATTGCCGACAGCAGCCAGCATATTGCGCTGAAAGATTTCCGAGATAACCCGAAGGCAAACCCTTTGAAAACGCCATCAGGAAAAATTGAGATGTACTCAGAAGCACTCGCACAGCTTGCTGAAGTACGTACGGTACTTGAAGGTGACAAGATCTCACCCATTGCAGAATACCACCCTGCAATTGAAGGCATTGAAGATGTTGAAACACTCAAGAGCTACCCACTGCAATTAACTGGATTCCATACCAAGGGCCATTGCCACTCGACCTACTCTTCTGTCGCACAACTGCAAGAAGTTGCGCCTGATGTTGTATGGATCAACGACATTGATGCCCAGCAACGTAACGTCAAGAATGGTGATGTAGTCGAAGTGTTTAATCATCGAGGCCGATTGCGTATGCCTGCGAAAGTAACGGCTCGAATGATGCCGGGCACTGTGGCTATCCCCGAAGGCGCTTGGGCACAGAAAAACAAAGATGGCGTTGATGTCGGTGGTTGTATTAATACATTAACGACGCAACGCGCGACAGCCTTAGCGAAGGGTAACCCACAGCACACCAATCTAGTTGAAATCAAGCGAGTCTAAGGAGAATAACAAATGAAGCAATACGGTTTTTTCGTAGACTCAGCGAAGTGTACTGGCTGTAAAACCTGCTCGGTAAGCTGTAAGGATGAAAAGGATCAAGATATTGGTCCTAAATTCCGTCGCGTGTACGAATACGGTGGCGGTATCTGGAAGAAAGATGGCAATACTTGGACTCAAGATGTTTTCAACTATTACCTGTCTATTTCATGTAACCATTGTGACAACCCAACCTGTGTTGAAGGCTGTCCAACGGGGGCGATGCATAAACGTAAGGAAGATGGCCTTGTGGTCGTCAACCAAGATGCGTGTGTGGGTTGTCGTTACTGTGAAATGCGCTGTCCGTATGGCGCACCGCAGTTCGATGCCGAGAAGAAGGTGATGTCTAAGTGTGATGGTTGCTTTGAGCGTGTCGCAGAAGGCAAGAAGCCAGTATGTGTAGACTCATGTCCACAGCGCGCACTGGACTTCGATGAAATTCAGGTGCTGCGTGAACGCCATGGCCAGCAAAATGCCTTTGCTCCACTACCCGATCCAGGTCTGACTCAACCGAACTTGATCGTTAAACCACACTCTGATTCTCGCCCTAGCGGCGATGAAACAGGTGCAGTGCAAAACCCGGCGGAGGTATAAACAATGCATGAATTACCATTAGTTTTCTTTACGGTATTTGGTCAAGCCGCTGCCGGTATTTTTGTTTTATCTTTACTGGCGCACACAACAAAGCAAATTGACGCAGAGCAGCTCAAAAAAGCCAATCTTGTCGCTGCCATTTTACTGGTTATCGGCTCTGCAATTGGCGGTTTACACATGGGCCAACCACTGCGTGCTTTTAACTTACTCTTCGGCTTAGGCCGTTCACCAATGAGTAACGAAATCGTACTGAGTGGCTTGTTCATGGCCAGTGCCGCAGCGACTGTTGCACTCAGCTACTTACCAGGAAAAGAAACCCTGCATAAATTCAGCAATCAACTGGCCGTTGTTAGTGGGCTACTTTTTGCGGGTTCTATTCCTCAGGTTTATCAACTCACCACCGTTGCGAGCTGGGATACCGCCCATACCACACTACAAATGTGGCTATCGGTATTGGTGATCGGCGGTGCTTTCTCGTTAATGCTCGGTGCACATAAACTTGGCGTTGCAACATTAACGATTGGCGCTTTAATCTCATTGTTCGCTAAACCAGACTACATTGGTTTTGTGACGAAAGTTGTGCCTGATTTGGCCGTACAACAATATGGCCTTTGGGGTATGCAAGCCGCAGCGTTATTGATTGCAGTCGCGATTGGTGGCTATGCCTTAACTCAAAAAACGGTTGCAAAACCCTTGTTGATGACAGGTGCAGGTGTGGTATTGGCAGGCGAATTAATCGGACGTATCGCCTTCTACAATTTGTGGGCTATCTCAATGTAATATCATTGCCCGGCGTTAAGCCGGGCAATCAAGCAGACACATGACACAACAAATCCGTTCAGGAGAAAATAGGATGATAACCGTTGTACCGAGAATCTTAGGTTTTCTCTTTTACTATTCCCCCTCGCACCCAGCAATGGCAAACATTCTTCCCGCAATTTCAGAGCTGACTGACTTTTTTGAAGACGCACAGCAAGAGAACATTCGGCAACACATTGCGCCCATTAACATCGATGACAGATCATTGCTTGAGCATGATTACAGTACGCTCTTTGAAGGTATCGGAGAAATGCCAGCACCACCTTGGGGCTCGGTGTATCTTGAGCCTGAAAATATCGTGATGGGGGCAACCACGTTACGTTACCGTCAGTTTCTTAACCAACATGCTATAGCGCTCAACACCGAGATGAATGAGCCTGATGATCAGTTTGGTTTAATGCTTCTGGCTTTCGTGGAAATGTTGGAATCAGAGAAATACGACGCGGCAGCAGAATTACTGCAAGTACATCTACTGCCATGGGGAGACCGGTATCTACAGGCCGTACAAGAGACAGAAAAACTCTCGTCTTTTTACCCGCAACTCGCGAAAGTGGCTCAGGTTTATTTAGCGGATATTGCCAAGTTATTTGAGGTTACACCGGCTAAAAGCCAGCTATACCGATAACGGCAGCGCTAATCACAGCAAATAATCGCTCGGTTTTCTATATTCCGAGCGATCATTTCAAGTCGACATCACGACGTTTGTATACGTCGCTTTAATTGGCAGATCGTTTCATGGTTTCGATCCGCCTCAACACAAACACTCACCAAATCATCAATAAAATGCACTAAGGCACGCTGTTCAATCTGTTTGATTTTTTGCTGCTGATCGGCTGTTAACATGTGGTACATCGATGCGGCACCGAAGTCACCAAAGATGATATTGGCAGCGTCATCAAACAAGGTGTTATGTGCATATAAATCACCATGGCACACTTGGTTGTCATGCAAATGGGCAAACACCTCTTCCATTTGAGCCACCATTTTCTCGATTTGATCGGCCTTCAGAGCAAAACCGGTAGGAAAAGTATCGCGAGTACAGGTCTCGAAATTTGGCGGTAAACCCAAATTTTTGTAGTGCTGAGGGATCAAATTCATGAGCAAGGCGCGATAGCCAGCTTCATCAACCTGTGCCAGCGATTGAACCAAGCTCGGATGATTCCCCACTTTCAAACACGCCTGTAATTCATCTTCAGGGTAGCCATCGCTCGTCACTTCGCCTTTGAACACCTTCACTGCGATATCATCAGGGAAGGCGGCTTGAGCTTGATGCCAAGTTGCCTTTGAAATAACGCCGGATGCACCTTGTCCAAGTACATCACCAAGCTTGAAACTCGAAGCAGACACTGTCGGGACAGACTGAATATTCACATGTTCCTGGCAGAATGGATTACCCGCAAAAGCAAACCAAGCCAGTTTCGGTAATCCCAGCAATTGCTCTGGGCAGTCAGTCAGCCTGTTCGCGGATATCCGCAGCAACTCAAGGTTTTCTAGTTTACTCATAGTCTGCGGCAGCGACGTTAAACAATTCCCCGCCAATGCCAGCTTTTGTAGACGTGTTCTGTCACCCAACGAATCCGGTAACACTTCGATTCTATTGTCAGTCAGTATTAACCAACGTAGCTTTAGAGGCAGTGAACCTTCCGGTACTTGGTTGATATGGTTTGATTTGAAACCAATCATTTCCAGCTCTGGGCACTGACCAAGGACTACAGGTAGCGTGTCAAATAGGTTATTTGATGCAAAAAGGATCTTTAATTTTTTGAGTTGACTCAGTTCTTCTGGAAGTGCGCTTAATTGATTATCCGATAAATCCAAGATCTCCAAGCTGTCAGCCAACGATAAAATTTCCAAAGGAAACGTTGTCAGGTTTTCTGATAATTTTAAACGTTTGATACCTGTCAGTTCGCCAGATTTAAGCTGAAAAAGTGTCTGCACAATGATGGATCCATGGTTAAAGGGGGAATCGAAAGCGGCGGCTAGTGTACTCGAAAGCGAAGCCTGATTAAAAGGTACGCCGTGTCTGGATCACACTCTTGCGTCTCTCAGTGGGATAAGTCAGTATTAGGCACATAACTAGATAACAACAAAGACTGTATCTTTGATAGCGATAACGTCACTTTTATGCTTTTCAAACACATGTCTTATCAGCACTTTAAGGACAATTACAAGATGACGACTAATACCGTTGCCTATGGAATTAAAAACTGCGACACCGTAAAGAAAATGAAGAAGTGGATGGAGGCTGAAAATATTCAATTTAGTTTCCATGACTACCGCGTAAACGGTTTAGATCGTGACATGCTCGTCCAGTTCGAAGCACAGCTTGGCTGGGAAGCCATGGTAAACAAACGCGGCACCACGTATCGCCAATTAAGCGATGAGCAAAAAGCGGGTCTTAACCAAGAAACCGCTATTGAGCTAATGCTGGAGTTTCCAGCCATGATCAAACGCCCGCTGCTGGTACATAACGACAGCTACCACCTTGGCTTTAAGCCTGCCCAATACCAACAAATTTTCCAAACTAGCTAATGAAGGATACAAGGATGTCAGATAGCCCAGTCATCGCGCTTGCGAAAGATTTTATCAGCCGCCAATCAGTAACCCCAGAAGATGCCGGCTGCCAAGACGTGATGATTGCACGCCTAGAGCAGCTTGGTTTTACCATTGAAACCATGGTGTTTGAAGATACAACCAACCTATGGGCACGTCGCGGTACAGAAGCCCCACTGTTTGTATTTGCAGGCCATACCGATGTGGTACCAGCAGGATCGCTCCAGCAGTGGCATACGTCGCCTTTTGAACCGACCATTATCGATGGTTACCTTCATGGCCGTGGCGCTGCCGATATGAAAGGATCACTCGCCTGCATCATTGTTGCGGTTGAACGTTTCCTCGCAGAGCACCCTGATCATAACGGCTCAATTGCCTTGTTGATCACCTCTGATGAAGAAGGCCCATTCATTAATGGTACGACCCGTGTGATTGACACCCTTGAAGCACGTAACGAAAAAATCGACATGTGTATTGTCGGTGAACCATCAAGTACCCATGCTGTTGGTGATGTGGTGAAAAATGGACGTCGTGGTTCAATTACTGGTGATGTTAATATCAAAGGGATTCAAGGCCACGTTGCTTACCCTCACCTTGCGGAAAACCCAGTACACCGTGCTATGCCTGCATTGGCAGAGCTAGCCGCAACAACATGGGATAACGGCAATGCCTACTTCCCACCCACCAGCTTCCAGATCGCAAATTTATCTGCTGGAACAGGCGCTTCAAATGTGATCCCTGGGGAGTTCCATGTTCAGTTCAACTTCCGTTTTAGCACTGAATTAACCGCTGACGATATTAAGCGAAAAGTGCATTCAGTTCTTGATGCTCACGGGCTAGACTATGATCTAACGTGGACATTCAGTGGGCATCCATTCCTTACTGACGAAGGTACACTGCTGGCTGCAGTGGTAGAGGCAATTGAAGAAGTTAACCATAAGAAGCCTGAGCTGCTCACTACTGGAGGGACGTCTGATGGACGCTTCATCGCTCGTACTGGTGCTCAAGTTATCGAACTAGGTCCTGTCAATGCCACTATCCATAAAGTCAACGAGTGTGTAAAAGTTGCTGACTTAGAGAAGCTCACCGACATGTATCAGAAAGTGTTGGAAAAAGCCCTTTGATTGAACATTCAATCAACCATGGATACTAACCATCTTCATGATTAAACACCCAACGAATGTCCGGCAGCATACTGCCGGACAACTTACCGGACAACTTACCGGACAACTTGACACTCACTTGGTGCCATTTGGGCAACATTTCGTGCACCAGCAAGCAGCTCCAGCCTTGCAGGCGTTAAAAAATGCCGCGCTCAAAGCTGGATTTGATCTTCAACTAGCCAGCGCTTTTCGCCCTTTTGAACGGCAACTATTGATTTGGAATGCGAAGTTTTCCGGCCAACGGCCGCTACTCGATAGTAACAGTCAACCATTAGATCCAAGCGCGTTAAGTGAACTCGATAAAATTCACGCCATTATGCGTTGGTCAGCCTTACCCGGAGGCAGCCGCCACCATTGGGGCACCGACGTTGATGTCTACGCGGCCAATTGCCTGCCTAATGGTACCCAGTTACAGCTTGAACCTTGGGAGTATCAAGGCCAAGGGCATCAGGCTGAATTCAGTCTTTGGTTAACAGAAACCATGCCTGAATACGGCTTCTACCTCCCCTATCGTGAAGACCGAAATGGGGTTGCCGTTGAGCCGTGGCACATAAGCTACAGTCCAGTAAGCAATATACTGCTTCATCAATTCACTTCTGACATGCTCAAGCGCACACTTAGCAAGGCCGACATAGAAGGAAAGTCGCAGATATTGATAAACCTTGATAGTCTTTATAGTAAGTACATAGAGAATATCTGTGAGGTGTAAATGGAATGGCTACTAAACCCGTGGGTAATCAGCATCGTCATCGTTAGTGTGGTGGTCAGTAATATTGCGGCTTTGAAGTACACCGCTAACATGAAATTTGGCGTTAAGGATAAGGCTGAATACATGCAAAACAAGCAATCGCGTGAACAAGAGCTTGATGAGCTAATACATAAACAAGCCATCAACGACCGCAAGAAAAAAGAAAATGAAGACAAGGCATAAAAAAACGGGAACTCGAGGTTCCCGTTTTCTTAATGGTTAGTTCTAAGCCAGAGTTTACGCGAGCAAAGAAATAGCTATCAAGAACGTGAGAGATAGTCTGCGATACCCACCCACTTATAACTCGTCAGCTCTTCCAAGCCCATAGGTCCGCGTGCATGTAGCTTTTGGGTTGATACCGCAACTTCAGCCCCTAACCCAAACTGCGCACCATCAGTAAAACGCGTTGACGCGTTAACATATACAGCAGCTGAGCCTGCTGCGTTAACAAAACGCTCGGCAGCTTGCAGGTTATCGGTCATGATAGCATCTGAGTGGCTAGCATTATGCTTACGCATATGAGCAACGGCGTCTTCGACTCCACTAACGACTTTGATGCCTAGGGTGTAGCTTAGCCATTCGGTATCAAAATCACCATCGACTGCTTTACGCAGGCTTGCTGCTTTACCTTCAAGCAAGGCGTACGCCGCATCATCGGCAACTAAGTCAACCTTACTGCTATTCATTCGTTCTGCAAGGCGAGCAAGGAATGCTTCAGCAACTGGTTCATCCACGAGTAAAGTATCAAGTGCATTACAAGCCGAAGGTCGCTGCACTTTGGCATTTTCTACCACATCAAGCGAACGTGAAAGATCTGCTGAAGCATCGACATACACATGGCTGATACCAAAACCACCGATGATCACTGGAATAGTACTGTTCTCTTTACACATTTTATGTAAACCAGCACCACCGCGCGGGATGATCATATCAACATACTGATCCATTTTCAGTAACTGAGAAACCAAGTCGCGATCCGGCTTTTCGATATATTGTACTGATGCTGCTGGTAACCCTGCTTTCTCCAGTGCCACTTGGATCACTTTTACCAATTCCATGTTTGAATGGAAGGTCTCACGCCCACCACGCAGAATACTTGCGTTGCCCGTTTTCAAGCACAGTGCTGCGATATCAATGGTGACGTTTGGTCGAGCTTCGTAAATCACCCCAACAACACCTAACGGTACACGGCGTCGGCTTAAGCGCATCCCGTTTTCTAATACTTTACTATCTAGCTCTGCACCAACTGGATCATTCAAGCTGATCACGTTACGTACATCGTTAGCAATACCACTTAAACGCTCGGCATTAAGCAATAAGCGATCAATCAACGCATCAGTCATGCCTGATTCGCGAGCGGCTGCAATATCTTTTGCGTTTGCAGCAAGAATCGTGTCTTGGTTCGCTTCTAGCTCATCGGCGATAATCGCCAATGCTTGATTTTTCTGTTTCGTTGCTGCGGTTGCCAATTCAAACGCGGCCTGTTGCGCCTGCTGGCCCATCAGTTCAAGATTCATTTTCTATTCCTTTAATTCGATTGATTATCACGTTTAAATCACAACAAGATCGTCGCGGTGCACAGCGACTGGACCATACTCATAACCCAACACCTGATGGATATCTTGACTATGTTTACCGGCAATTTTAGCCAGATCATAACTAGAATAACGGCTGATCCCACGTGCTAGTAGCTCGCCTTTCGCATTAAAGATACGAGCCACTTCACCACGCTCAAAATCACCGTCTACACGAGCAATCCCTTTTGACAGCAAACTACTGCCCCGCTGCTGAACAGCCATTGCGGCACCATCATCAATCACAATATCACCCGCTGGTGGGGGCCCGGCTAAAATCCAACGCTTACGGCTTTCTAACGGCGACTCTAACGGCAAGAAACGTGTACCAACAGACTCACCTTTAACCAGATCAGCAATCACATCGGTACGGCTACCCGCCGCAATAATGACTTCAATCCCTGCACGGCGAGCAACATCTGCAGCTTGTAATTTGGTTGCCATCCCCCCCGTGCCTAAACCACCGGCACTACCGCCAGCTAATTTACGTAAGGTTTCATCAATAGTATGAACCTCACGAATAAGCTCGGCATCTGGGTTATTACGCGGATCGGCAGTAAATAAGCCGGGTTGATCGGTCAGTAAAAGCAGTTTATCAGCGCTCGCTAAAATGCCAACTAGCGCAGACAAATTGTCGTTGTCGCCCACTTTAATTTCTGTGGTTGCCACAGCATCGTTTTCATTTACAACGGGAATAATGCCATTATCAAGCAGCGCAACAATCATATCGCGCGCATTAAGGTAGCGCTCACGATCATCCAAATCTGCGCGAGTTAGCAGCATTTGTCCAACATGCAGATTATAGATGCCGAATAGGCTTTCCCATTCTTGGATCAATCGGCTTTGACCCACAGCAGCCAACAGTTGTTTACTTGCCATGTTTTTGGGCAGTTCGGGGTAACCTAAATGTTCACGTCCGGCGGCAATTGCGCCTGACGTTACAATAATCACTTTATGCCCCTGACGGCGAAGCAAGGCGCACTGCCTTACAAGCTCAACCATGTGTGCGCGATCAAGTTGAAGTGTGCCACCCGTTAAAACGCTGGTGCCGAGCTTCACAACAATCGTTTGTTGATCAGGGGAGGATTGCTTGACCGCTTGACTGCGTTGCTCTGATTGAGCGTTATCTGCTGCCAAGCCTGTCGTTTGTACATTTAGGGAGTTGGTATCTGCCATTGGGATCAAACAATAAATAAGAAGTAGAGCATTGTTGTATCAATACACTTATAAAATCACAAGAAAAATGCGCCTTTAAGGCGCATTTTTCATCATAAGTTTATTCTAAACCCACTTAAGCCGCACTTCCCAGTACTGCTTCCTTAAGTGTTTTAGATGCACTTAGTGTCAATTCAAACTCTTTTTCCAATAGACCCGTCAATTTAGGGTAAAAGTCATCAAGCGTTTGCTGTACAGCTTGAACATGTTTAGCAGGTACCGCTTCTTTTTTCCATTCTCCTTTAGCATCAAAGCGGCCAAAGTAGTATTGGTATTCAAACCCAGTCTCTGTTGCGTCAAGTTCTAGCCACCAGCCCCAGAATTCACGCTCTTCTGGTGCTTTTTTAGCACTAATGCAACTAGAGAGGCAGTCAAAAAAGAAATGGCCTTCAGACGAATGCTGCTGACGCAAATATGGACCAATGGCCGTCAGTTTTGTCATGAGGCGGCCATGAGGAGGAAAAGTTGTTGGCGTTGTCATAGTATATCTCCATCCCTAGCAATAACTGTGAAGCAAACATGCTGGCAAAATGCTGGCACCTACTTTACGCGTAAGTACCATTTAAGCTATAAATCGCTGCCATGGCAACAATTTATTTACATTTGCCATCTCAATTCTCGTTATTAGCAGGTTGGAAACGCTATGCCAGCTTTTCTTTCAACCAATCCACTACTGCTTCCATCGAACGGTGATAACCATCATGAAGTGGCTTTTCTGGCAAGATCAGCGCTTTACCACCTCGACTCGACATTGCAATTAATTGGTTATCCATCTCAGTACTAACCGGATCGCCTTTTAGGCAGATACCCAACATTGGAACATCGACCTTACGCCTGCCCAGTAATCCTTGTAGTTTCAACGACCATGCCGGCAAATGAGACATTAAGCTGGCTTTAGATACCCCGTGCTTACCCATTCGAGAAGCGATCATATCAAGGTACATGCGGGGTAACGCATCAAGCCGCTTGGGCTCGGTAAGTAAGCTATTGACGACACCACCAACACTGATGCAGGTTTTCAACCGTGACGGCTCAAGAAAACCTAATCGAATCGCGGCATTACCGCCAAAACGGAACCCCAACATCGCAACACGATTATGATCAACCCAAGGCACGTCTTTTACCTGTTGTAACAAGGCTTGATGCAAACGGCTGGTATCTTCATTTAAAGACCATGGGGCACTATGCCCAACCGATGGCATATCCAGCGTGATCATGGCAAATCCTGCAGGGCCGAGGTAATCATGATACAAACGCCATAAATCAGATTGCAGCGTATCTAATCCACCGCTCACAATAACGGTGGGTAATAATTTATCAGTACGAGGTAAGTGAATAAAAGCTTGAAAGGTTTTGTTTTCGTATTTCACATCAATAGTGCGCATTTGATGCGGCATACCTTCCATTGCTTCGCGGTAAGTCTGGTTGGCTTGAAGTTCAGCTTGAGCTGCCAGATCATCACCTTTAATGTGCGGGTAAGCGGCAATACTATAATACATACTGGCTTTTAGTAGGCTCTCTGCCGCTTTGGCTTTATCACCCGATTCCAATAAAGCGCGCCCCACCTTTTGATAAGCAGCGCCAGAAGAACACCATTCATATACCCAGTTTCCTGGTTTATAGCCAATAACGGTATCAAGCAAGTCATCACGGGTGCGAGCTGCATCGGAGTGCGCCATTCGCGAAAAAATGGCTTCCATTTCTATCGGATCAATCCCCTGCCATGCCCATTGAGGCCGGCGTAAGACACGATACCAACCCGTTTCGCTATCCCCATCAAGCGCATTATGGACAGGCTTATCGACGATATTCGCTAGCTTAACCAAGCTTGAGGTTTCTTTTGAGGTCTGCCTTGGGGCAAACAGCTTTTCAGATAGATTCTGTTTAGAGGTGTCAGACACGGTAAGCTCCACTGATTAATAACATGGACAGATTTATAAACGAGTGAAGCACATTACATAGCGATGTTGCGACACTAAAAAGGCATCTGTACATTGATCGCCAAAATACATAAACGATAGTATCTTGGGTTGAATATCAAAAGTATACCACTCAATAGGGTGCTCTTGAGATATCTCAATCAAAGAGTCAAATCGCAGACAAAAAAAAGGAGCCTAATGCTCCTTTTTTTTCAGTGACCGTAGTTGCTAGAATTACTTCTTCGCAATTGGATCAACGTATGTAATCGCCATATCCCAAGGCTGCTCAATCCAAGTATCTTGAGCAATATCGACAACGTAGTCGTCAACAAGATGCTTACCAGCAGGTTTAGCACATACTGTCACGAATTTTGCCTTCGGGTACATCTGGCGAATCAACTCAGCAGTACCGCCAGTATCGACTAGATCATCGATTACAATGAAACCTTCACCGTCACCGTCTACTTTCTTTAAAACTTGCATTTCGCGCTGATGATCGTGGTCGTAGCTTGAGATACAAACCGTATCAACATAACGAATACCAAGTTCACGAGCCAAGATTGCAGATGGAACTAAACCACCACGGCTAACGGCAATAATACCTTTCCATTGATCGGCAGGAAGAAGTTTTTCTGCTAGCTGGCGGGTATACATTTGCATGTTGTCCCAAGTGATGATGAACTTATTACTCATATCCGATGAACCTCTGAGTCAGCGATATAGCCGCTGGATGTATTTATAAACTGTTATAGGAAAATAATTTTAGCAATAAATAGGGCTGAAATAACCCAAACGCTAATATTAACATCTCTTCCCTTGCCGCTCATTACTTTGACAGCAGCATAGGTAATAAAGCCAAGGCCAATGCCTTCAGCAATAGAATATGTTAACGGCATCAGTAGGCAAACTACAACTACTGGTGCTGCTTCTGTTAGGTCGCGCCAATCTATGCTGACCAATCCTGACATCATCAAGATAGCAACATAAAACAAAGCACCAGCGGTTGCATATGCTGGAACCATACCTGCAAGAGGTGCAAAGAATAAAGCAAGCAGGAACAATACGCCAACAGTAACTGCAGTTAATCCTGTTCGACCACCGACAGCGACACCTGAAACACTTTCAACAAATGATGTCGTGTTCGATGTGCCCAATACTGCACCCACTGATGTTGCAGTACTGTCAGCAAGCAGTGCGCGGTTAAGACGTGGAAGCTTACCGTCTTTGTCCATTAGGTTGGCTTTATTCGCAACACCGACCAAGGTACCTGCGGTGTCGAACAAATCGACAAACAAGAAAGCAAAAACAACTGAGATTAAGCCAACTTCAAGTGCACCTGAGAAGTCCATTTGCATAAATGTCGGCGCAATACTTGGTGGCATAGACACGATACCGCCATATTGGATGTCACCAAACAGGATGCCAAGCACGGTTACCGCTAAAATTGCAATCAATACTGCCGCTTTATAACCACGGTGAACCAGCGCAATAGTTAGGAAAAAGCCCAACGCAGCCATTGCCGCAGGGAAGCTTGTGAAATCCCCCACTTGAACCAATGTGGCAGGGTTTGCGACAACAATGCCAGAACTCTGTAAGCCAATGAATGCAAGGAATAAGCCGATACCCGCAGAAATGCCGGTGCGAAGTGACAGTGGTATCGCATTGATGATCCACTCTCGCACGCGAAGGATGCTTAATAGAATAAAGCATAAGCCCGAAAGGAATACCGCAGCCAGTGCTACCTGCCACGTATGCCCCATACCGAGTACAACGCCATAGGTGAAGA
The DNA here is from genome assembly GCF_050336715.1 of Photobacterium makurazakiensis. Taxonomy (NCBI): domain Bacteria; kingdom Pseudomonadati; phylum Pseudomonadota; class Gammaproteobacteria; order Vibrionales; family Vibrionaceae; genus Photobacterium; species Photobacterium makurazakiensis. The sequence goes on along the minus strand of NZ_JAKJSJ010000010.1, from coordinate 135,845 downwards.
ATGCATTCAAGCCCATACCTGGCGCTTGGGCAACTGGGTAGTTAGCCACAAAACCCATGATGAAACAGCCAACAACTGCCGCTAAACACGTTGCAACAAATACTGCACCCGCATCCATCCCTGTTGCCGACAACATTGTCGGGTTAACGAAGATGATATATGCCATGGTTAGAAAGGTCGTTAAACCAGCCAACAGCTCTGTACGAACATCCGTACCGTGCTCTTTCAGTTTGAATAATTTCTCAAGCATTGCTCTCGATTCCTTGGAGATCTTAACCAACAGTTAAATCAAACCCTGTTTCAGTGAATACTCTGCAGTCACACTCAACAAGGTTCGTAAAAAGTAAAATAGAAAACGTTTGCGCCCTATTTTTGGAGGCGATTATAGGCATGTTACCCACCGATTTCCAGCAAATAACGCAATTATCACTAGTACATTATTACAACCGGATAAAAAACCAACCAATGCATCGTTCACTAAATAATAAGTTATTCAAAATCAATGAATTAACATCTCATTATCATGGTTATTTTTTAACCTAATAATATTTTTTACTGCCACGCAATCGTTTAATATGCACTAAGTTAATATTGAATTTAGCCACTCGAACAGAATGTAATGGAATACACCGAAAAGGATAAGAATTAGGTAAGAGTGAATTTGAATTTTAAGATCAAGCAGATAAAAAAACGCCACTTCAAATGGAAGCGGCGTTAAGAATGTCACTATAACCCAAAGGGGGTTATAAAAATTCTCAAATAAGGGGGTGAACAATACTGTTGCTATACCCTGCTCGACTCAATAAAGCGTCGAGCAAAATACAAAATTAGTAGCCGAACGAGCTTGGATAATGGAAATTGCTAGTGTAAACAGCGCGTGTGTTCCAAAAACTTGTTACAGATTTAAATACTTTCATTTTTATCACCTTAATTATTAAGTTGTCATAACACATCAACGTTGTGCTCAGCCATCATGGCTTGACTTAATCTCGGTTCCTTGGAGGCGATATATCGGGCTCATCCTAGAGCGGTTTGCTGTGTCGTTCATTCTTCAATCAGAAGTTGAAGAAACTATAACCGAATGGTTGTAAACTTTCAATAATTATTTTAACTGCGTCACACTTTTAGCCATAAAAAGCTACCACACCACCAAAAATGTAAATTAGTTACACTTTCGCATTAAGCCATCTTTATATAAGACAAGACTAAAGTGTAACCCTATGCCTCTTGATTCACTATGCATATGCAACATATCCTATTGCACAGGAACAAAATGGATAATGATAATAAAGGATGAAGTACTAGCATGGAGCGATTTCATACACTCAGAGCCATTTCTATCAGTAAGCGGCTATATCTACTTGGTATCACAATTACCCTTTTAACATTGCTACCACTGCTATTGTTTGCCAGCAATTACCAACAAAACCTAATGGAGCAAAAAAGGGTTAAAACCCGCCATCTCGTCGAGACAGTTCATTCATTGGTTGACTACTATCACCAACAAGAGCAACAAGGTGTACTCTCACGTGAAGCAGCTCAACACCAAGTAAAAACAGCGCTCTCACAGTTACGCTACGAGCAAGAAGACTACTTCTGGATTCATGATCTAACACCGAACATGATCATGCACCCTTTCAAGCCCTCGCTTAACGGCACGAGCTTAGCCAACTTTACCGACCCGCATGGCACCCCCCTTTTTGTTGAGATGACCAATCTCGTTCGGCAACAAGGTAGTGGGTTTATTGATTATTACTGGGAAAAACCAGGACACACTCAGCCAATTGAAAAGATATCTTATGTAAAAGGGTTTACCGCTTGGGGCTGGATCATTGGCTCTGGTATTTACATTGATGATGTAAAAGCCCTCTTTTGGGGCGAAATAAAACAATTAGGATGGATATTGCTTGGAACATTGAGCATTACGTTTGTGCTAGCATGGTCTATTGGCCGTTCAATTACCGTTCCTTGCCGCGAAACGCTAAAAGCTATGCAAGACATCGCTGAAGGGGATGGCGATCTCACCAAGCGTCTGCCAAGTAATGGCAATGACGAGTTAACCCAACTGGCGCATGCTTATAATCGTTTTGCCAACCACCTTGGAAAGATGCTCAATGATATCGCCCCTGTCAGTGAGCAAATCAGTGCAGCCGCCACTCAGCTGAACTCTGTCGCCAGCGAAACAGCCCACAGTGCCAAGGCATCTCATCATGGTATTGATAGTGTCGCTGCTGCCATGCACCAACTACATACCAATAACCAAGACATTGCAAAATCAGCTCAACAAGCTGCTGACTCAGCCATAACAGCTCACCGTCACAGTGACAGTAGTATCGCGATTGTCACCAATTCTTCCAATGAAATGCATGCCCTACTATCATTACTCGACGAAACCAATGACAGTGCTCACCACTTGGAAAAAGACTCACTCGCAATAGGCTCGGTATTGGATGTTATTCGCAGTATTGCCGAACAAACCAACCTACTAGCATTAAACGCCGCTATTGAGGCAGCAAGGGCTGGTGAGCAAGGACGAGGATTTGCTGTTGTTGCAGACGAAGTACGCACATTGGCAACACGTACTCAAACAAGCACCAATGAAATAGAAGAAATCATCAGTAACCTGCAATCCAGAGCTAACTCCGTCAGTAATGCACTTACCCAAACCCGTGAGCAATCGGCCAGTACCGCAGAACATGCCAACCATGTCGCACAAACATTATCTGAAATTGGCGAGCACATTAGTGAAATAAAGATCCTCAATCAGCATATTGCCGATTCAAGCGATCAGCAAAGCTCGGCAGCAGAGGAGATTAACATCAACCTCAATCAACTCACCGAACATAGCCAAAAAACAGTACAGCAAGGTGATCATATTGCCAGTGCAAGCGAACAACTGCTAGCCAATGGTCGCAACCTCGCAAATCACGTCGGGCACTTTAAGATTTAACTGTTACAGTTTCAGACACAGTGGTATTCTTTAGGTTAACCGTGATAGACAATAATGCTGGAATCATTAACGATAAGTTAAATTTTCCACTACAAAATCACCAAAGACCAAAAGTTTATAAAGGAGACTGCTGTGTCTGAAATCAGTCAACTGTCACCACAACCTGTGTGGCAATTCTTCGATCAAATCTGCTCAATCCCACACCCTTCTAAGCACGAAGAGCAATTGGCTCAACACATTATTACCTTCGCTAAAAACGAAGGTCTTGATGTACGTCGTGATAGTGTTGGTAATGTATTTATTAAAAAACCAGCCACTCCGGGTATGGAAGATCGTAAAGGTGTTGTACTTCAAGCACACATTGATATGGTGCCACAGAAGAACGAAGACACTGACCACGACTTCACAGTAGATCCTATCCAACCATTCATCGATGGTGAGTGGGTAACGGCGAAAGGTACGACCCTTGGTGCCGACAACGGTATGGGTATGGCTGCTTGTTTGGCTGTACTGGCATCGAAAGATATTGAACACGGTCCACTAGAAGTCCTGCTGACCATTGATGAAGAAGCAGGTATGACTGGCGCATTTGGCCTAGAGCAAGGTTGGTTAGAAGGTGATATCCTCCTTAACACCGATTCAGAGCAAGAAGGCGAAGTCTACATGGGCTGTGCTGGTGGTGTTGACGGCGCACTATCGCTGACAATCAACCGTGAAGAAACACCTGCTGGTTACCAAGCGGTTAAGCTGGTAGTTAAAGGTCTTAAAGGTGGTCACTCTGGCTGTGATATTCACACCGGCCGCGGTAATGCCAACAAAATCCTTGGTCGCTTCCTCTTTGCTCATGCAGAAGAGCTAGGCTTACGCCTAACATCTCTGACTGGCGGTAGCCTTCGTAATGCAATTCCACGTGAAGCTAACGCTGTGGTTGCCCTACCCGCTGCAAATATTGATAAGCTTAATGAGCTATTCGCTTACTATCAGGAACTCTTAGTTGCTGAGCTAGGCCGCGTAGAAACCGACATTAACCTATTTACTGAAGCTGTTGATGTACCTGCTGATGTTATTTCGACAGCAGACCAACAACGCTTCACAAGCATGCTGAACGCTTGCCCTAACGGTGTCATTCGTATGAGTGACGACATTGAAGGTGTTGTTGAAACATCACTGAACGTTGGCGTGATCACGACCGAAGCAGATAAGATCACCGTACTGTGCTTGATCCGTTCATTGATCGATTCAGGTCGCAGCAATGTTGAAGGTATGCTTAAAGCTGTGGCATCGCTTGCTGGTGCAACCTGTGAGTTCTCTGGTACTTACCCAGGCTGGAAACCAGATGCTGACTCTGAAGTGATGCAACTATTCCGCGAAACCTACGAAAGCATCTATGGCCGCGTACCAAACATCATGGTGATCCACGCGGGTCTTGAGTGTGGCCTGTTCAAGAAACCTTATCCAAATATGGATATGATCTCTTTCGGCCCTACGATTAAGTTTCCACACTCGCCTGACGAGAAAGTACAAATCGAAACCGTTGCCCTATTCTGGGAGCAGATGGTTGCGATCTTGAAAAATATTCCAGTTAAGGCATAAGCTCATAAGCTACCTTTGGAAACGACAAAAGCAGGCCTCGGCCTGCTTTTTTAGTTCGTAAATATCGGTTCTTAAAAGCCCTCAAACGACAGTTGCTGCGCCTTGATTCCGACTTCTAAACCAACACTGATACCAATCAGCCTTATTTCGCGACTCTTTTGCCGCGTTAGAGCTTCCGTTAATAGCCCCATAAACTGATTCTTATCTAAAACCGCCTGCGTATGCTCAACTGTGGTTTGCTGGAAATCCGCAAATTTGACCTTAACTCCTTGCTTTGCAATGTTGAGTCCTGGACGAACTTGCTTTAAACGTTTTTCAAGCTCAGGATACAAACGCTCAATCACCGCCCAACATTCATCATAACTACGAATGTTTTTAGAAAACGTTCGCTCAACACCAACCGACTTTCTTGTTCGCTCTACCACGACTTCTCGGGTATCAATACCGTGTGCGCGTGACCAAAGTGACTGACCAAACTTACCAAACTCTTGCAATAACAAATGGCGATCATAATGTTGGACATCACGCCCAACATACAGCCCTCTATCGTGCAATTTTTGAATGGTGACTTTGCCAACGCCAGGTATTTTTTCTAATTGTAGGTCAGCGACAAAAGCTGGTACTTGATCAGGGGTCACGACATACTGGCCATCCGGTTTGTTTAAATCGGATGCCACTTTCGCAATAAACTTCACAGGGGCGATCCCTGCAGAGGCGGTTAAGTCGAGTTCGTCTTTAATTGTACGGCGAATATCTTCTGCTATTAACGTCGCAGAGCCATGCAGCAGCGTACAGTCAGTAACGTCCAAATAGGCTTCATCTAGCGAAAGTGGCTCAATCTTATCGGTATACCGCTGAAAGATTTCTCTAATGTGTGTCGAGACCTCTTTATAGACTGCCATTCTTCCCGACACTAACGTCAAATGCGGACACAGTGCCATTGCTTTGCCCGTTGGCATCGCTGAACGAACACCGTATTTACGCGCAAGGTAATTACAGGTACTGATCACACCTCGCTGTTCAGAGCGTCCCCCTATCGCAATCGGGATATCTTTTAGCGCGGGGTTATCACGCATTTCAACCGCCGCATAAAAGCAATCCATATCAACATGGATGATTTTACGCGATATGGCATTGTGCTGTGATATCGATGGCTGCTGCATATAACCCAAACTAACTGTTTTTTTATACAGTATCTATTATAGATATAGCAACGCGCTGTGTGAAGCGCCATTATGACGAAAGAGTTGATTGAAACGCGACATATAGAAACAGGTAACAAAAAGCCCGAGCAGGGTCGGGCTTTAGAGGTAGAACGTGAAAGCGTTAAAGATTAAATAATCTGATTTTTCTTCCACTCTTCTTGGCGAGCAGCGCGTGCTTCACGTTTCTTACGTGCATCACAAGGTTCAGGGCAATCGCACTCTTTGACAATACCGATGCCATCAAGACCACCACAGCTACCACTTACTGTTTTACGCTGGAAAATATAACCAACAGCCATTGCAGCAATGACCAACAAAAATACAGCAAACGTTGTTAAATATATCGCCATGATAGTTCTCTATTTCTTTTGCAAGTAAGGTGCAAAGGCATCAGAGATAAACTCTTTATACCCTTGCTCAGTTTTCACTACTAGCAAGACTGGTAAGTTTTCTTGCTCGGCCAATGCTATCGACTTTTCTTCACCCATCACCGAGAAGGCCGTTGCTAGGGCATCTGCCGTCATGCTCGATGGATGTAATACTGTTACTGATACCACATGATTCGAAATAGGGGTACCACTAATAGGATCGATTAGATGCGAATAACGCACACCATCTTCTTCAAAGTAATTACGATAGTCACCCGATGTTGCCACAGCCATGTCACCCGGTTCAATCACTTCTTGAATAGCACGACGACCATCTTCAGTGGGTTTCTCGATGGCAATACGCCATGGCACACCTTCAAGGTTATTACCTTTAAGGCTTAATTCACCACCAATTTCAATAAGATAGTCATCAGCCCCTAAGTCATCAAAATAGTCAGCGATAACGTCAACACCAAAGCCTTTTGCGATTGATGATAAATCAACATAAAGCTCAGGAATATCTTTGGTTAGCATATTTCCTTCAACGCTTAGATGGTCAATACCCACAATAGCACGGCGCTCTGATAACTCTAAATCTGTTGGCGTTTTTTCCGGACGTGCTTCAGGGCCAAAGCTCCACAAATTCACAATTGGACCAACGGTTACATCTAACGCGCCATCGGTTAAGTTTGCCAAACGAATAGCCTCTTTTACCACAGTCGCCGTATCAGCTGAAACTTCAAATGGCTCTAGCGTACGTTGCTGGTTAAATTGACTGAGCTCGGAATGCTTACGGTAAGTCGACATCTGATCGTTCACTAACTCTAGTCGACGATCAATTTCGGCTTGCATATCGCTTGCTTCAGGTAAGCCTTCCTGCTTAATCAACTTAATAGAGTAATAAGTCCCCATCGTAGAGCCATCAAGCTGGACTAATTCACGTTGATCACTACAGGCCGACAGGGTAAAAGCCAAAACAAGCATCAATAGTGCTTTGTTTAGAAACGTCTTCATTAACCACTCCCAAAATGAAAGACTGTTTATGGCCTCTCTAAAACTAGAGAACTATAACCACAAAGAAAATAGATTTATTACATCGTTACTACGAAAAAAGGCTGACCCTAAGGGTCAGCCAATTTTTCTAGGTCGCAGCTAATTAGCCACCGAAGTCATCCAGAAGGATGTTTTCATCTTCAACACCAAGGTCTTTCAGCATGCCGATAACAGCAGCGTTCATCATTGGTGGACCACACATGTAGTATTCACAATCTTCAGGCGCATCATGATCTTTCAAGTAGTTCTCGTAGATCACGTTGTGGATGAAGCCTGTATAACCGTCCCAGTTATCCTCAGCAAGAGGATCAGACAGTGCAACATGCCATTCAAAGTTCTCGTTATCTGCCGCTAGCGTATCGAAATCTTCAATGTAGAACATTTCACGCTTAGAGCGAGCACCGTACCAGTAAGTCATCTTACGCTTAGATTTCAGGCGTAGAAGCTGGTCGAAGATGTGAGAACGCATTGGTGCCATACCAGCACCACCACCGATGAATACCATTTCGTTGTCAGTTTCTTTCGCGAAGAACTCACCGAATGGACCAGAGATAGTACACGTGTCACCAGCCTTAAGCGACCAGATGTACGATGACATAATGCCAGGTGGTACATCAGGGTTGTTTGGCGGCGGAGTTGCAATACGTACGTTAAGCTTAATCAGGCCTTTCTCTTCTGGGTATGACGCCATAGAGTAAGCACGGATTGAATGCTCTTTTACGATAGACTCGTAACGGAACAGGTTAAACTTGTCCCAGTCTTCACGGTATTCTTCCGGTACATCGAAATCAGAGTATTTGATGTGATGAGGTTCAGCTTCAATCTGAATGTAACCACCCGCACGGAAAGGTACTTCCTCGCCATCAGGGATTTTAAGAACCAACTCTTTGATAAAGGTTGCTTCGTTATCATTCGAAAGAACTTCACATTCCCACTTCTTAACACCAAAGATCTCTTCTGGAAGCTCGATGTCCATATCAGATTTAACATTAACCTGACACGCTAGACGTTCGCCTTCACGAGCTTCACCTTTTGTGATGTGGTCAAGTTCAGTCGGAAGGATATCGCCACCGCCAGACTTCACTTTAACGCGACACTGACCACAAGAGCCACCGCCACCACAAGCAGATGATACAAAGATACCGCTAGCTGAAAGAGCATTTAGCAGTTTGTTACCGGCAGCGGATGTAATCGCTTTTTCCGGATCGCCATTTACTGAAATAGTAATGTCGCCTGATGGTACCAGCTTAGATTTAGCGAAAAGGATCACTAAAACTAGAGCCAGGATAATCAAGGTGAACATGACTACGCCAAGAATAATATCCATTGATTTTATTCCTTATTATCCTGATTACAGCTGAACGCCGGAGAAGGACATGAAGCCCAACGCCATAAGGCCAACGGTGATGAATGTGATACCTAGGCCACGAAGACCAGGAGGTACATCTGAGTATTTCATCTTCTCGCGGATACCCGCAAGAGCAACGATTGCTAGCATCCAACCGATACCAGAACCAAGACCATATACTACAGATTCAGCAAAGTTATAATCACGCTGCACCATGAAAGATACACCACCGAAGATTGCACAGTTAACTGTGATCAGCGGTAGGAAAATACCTAGTGCGTTATATAGCGGCGGGAAGAAGCGGTCCAGAACCATTTCCAGGATCTGTACCAGTGCCGCGATAACACCAATGAACGTGATGAAGTTCAGGAAGCTAAGGTCAACACCCGCAACAATAGCGCCATCTTTCAGTAACAGGTTATAGATAAGGTTGTTCACCGGTACAGCAATCGTTAGTACAACGATAACTGCTACACCCAGACCGAAAGAAGTTTTCACTTTTTTCGATACCGCTAGGAATGTACACATACCTAGGAAGAACGACAGTGCCAAGTTCTCGATAAAGATCGAACGAACCAAAAGGCTTAGATAATGTTCCATGTTCCCCTTACTCCTTCGCTTCGATTTGTTCTGGACGGATAATACGGATAGCCCAGATCATGAAACCAATCAGGAAGAACGCTGATGGTGCTAGGATCATCATACCGTTTGGCTGGTACCAACCACCGTCAGACACTAGCGGCAGAATTTCCACACCGAATAGTTTGCCTGAACCAAATAGCTCACGGAAGAAAGCAACTGTGATAAGTACGAAACCGTAACCTAAACCGTTACCAATACCATCAACAAGTGATGGAAGTGGTGCAGACTTCATTGCGTATGCTTCTGCTCGACCCATAACAATACAGTTAGTAATGATCAAACCAACGAATACAGAAAGCTGCTTAGAAATATCGTAAACAAATGCTTTCAGTACCTGGTCAACCACGATTACCAATGATGCGATAATAGCCATCTGAACGATGATACGAACGCTGTTTGGAATGTGGTTACGGATCATAGATACGAACAAGTTAGAGAACGCACATACGAATGTTACCGCAAGGGTCATTACGAATGCTGTTTCTAGTTTGGTGGTTACTGCAAGCGCAGAACATACACCAAGAATCTGAAGCGCAATCGGGTTGTTATCGATAAACGGCGCAAACAGAATCTTCTTCATTTCTTTAGTATCAGCCATTGTTTAGGCCTCCTTCACGAACTTTAGTTAGGAATGGACCAAAGCCCATGTCACCCAACCAGAAGTCGAAGGTGTGCTGAACACCATTCGCTGTCAAGGTTGCGCCAGACAAACCGTCTACGCCATGGATATCACCTTCTGGTGCTCCACCTTTAACAACACGAATTGCTGGCTTGTTGTTTTCATCAAACAGTTGCTTACCAACAAACTGAGCGCGCCAGTTCGGGTTCTCAATCTCACCACCAAGTCCAGGTGTTTCACCTTGCTCGTAGTAAGTAATACCAGCTAATGTATTACCATCAGTTTCAACAGCAATGAATGCATACATTGTCGACCATAAACCGCCACCGTGAACAGGTAGGATTAATTTTTCGACATTGTTATCAGCATCTTTCACTAAATAAACCGTTGCAACATTTGCACGACGAATAATTTTCGCCAGATCATCACCTGCATCCAAACGGATTGACTGGCTTGGATCTTTCGATGCGTTACGCTGGTTATATTGTGCAGCTGTTTCGCCTGCTTCTGTGGTTTCAATGAACTCGCCCGTCGTAAGATCAAGCAATTTAGGTTCAATGAACTCACCATAAGCTTCTTGAATGTTGCTTACGCCATCAAGAATACCAGCAACAGAAAGGATATTACGCTGTACATCCTCTACTGCATTTTTTTGCTGTAATGGACGCAGAGCAACAGCTGCAGCCGATACCACGATAGAGCACACTAGGCTCAGTGCGATAACAACAATCAGCGTTTTTTTAATGCTATCGTTATTACTTGACATGACGAGCTAGTCTCCGTTTGATATTGCCCTGAACCACTAGGTTGTCAAATAGAGGTGCGAATAAGTTAGCAAATAGGATTGCTAGCATCATACCTTCTGGGTATGCAGGGTTAACTACACGAACCATAACAGCCATTGCACCGATTAGCGCGCCGTACCACCACTTACCTTTGTTGGTAAATGAAGCAGACACAGGATCGGTTGCCATGAACATCATACCGAATGCAAAACCACCTAGAACTAGGTGCCAGTGCCAAGGCATGCTGAACAGTGCATTAGTGTCAGAACCAATGATGTTGAATAGCGTCGCTGTCGCGATCATACCAATCAAAGTACCTGCGATGATGCGCCATGAAGCAATGCCCATGTACACAATCATTGCACCACCAAGAAGGATAGCAAGCGTTGAAACTTCACCAATAGAACCAGGGATACGACCAATGAAGGCATCCATCCAGCTAACAGCTTCGCCAGTTACAACGTTGATAACGCCAGACTGACCACCGATAGCCCACTGACTTAGAGCCGTTGCGCCTGAGAAACCGTCTGCCGCAGTCCATACTAGATCACCAGAGATCTGAGCTGGGTATGCGAAGAACAAGAACGCACGACCTGCCAATGCAGGGTTAAGGAAGTTACGACCAGTACCACCAAAGATCTCTTTTGCTACAACAACACCAAAGGTAATACCTAGTGCTGCCTGCCAAAGTGGTAGTGTTGGCGGTACGATCAATGCGAAAAGAATCGAAGTAACAAAGAAACCTTCGTTAACTTCGTGCTTACGCACCATACAGAAAAGTACTTCCCAGAAACCACCTACCGCGAAAACAACTGCGTAGATAGGTAGGAAGAATGTCGCACCGAGTAGCATTTTGCTACCCCAGCCAGCATCCGCCGACAAAGTGCCACCTAACATTTCTGTTAGCCAGTAATGCCAGTCACCTGCAATGATAGCTACCAATTGCTCACCCACATACATGTGGTTAAGCGCAGTAATTGCTTGGTGACCAGTGTTGTACATACCCCAGAACATTGCTGGGAAAACGGCAAACCACACCATGATCATGATGCGCTTCAAGTCAACGCTATCACGAACGTGTGCACTTGAACGTGTTACTTGGCCTGGTGTGTACATAAGAGTTGCGAACGCTTCGTAAAGCGCAAACCACTTCTCGTGTTTACCACCTGGCTCAAAGTGGTGTTCAACTTGCTCGAGTAAATTCTTGAGACTCATGAATTACCCTTCCTTCTCAATTGTGTCCAGGCACTCACGTAGCATAGGACCAAATTCATACTTACCAGGGCATACAAATGTACATAGCGCTAGATCTTCTTCATCTAGTTCTAGTGCACCTAGCTGCTGAGCACTATCAACATCACCTGCACACAGGTCACGCATTAACAGTGTTGGTTCGATATCAAGCGGCATTACTCGCTCGTAGTTACCGATTGGCACCATTGAACGCTCAGAACCGTTCGTCGTAGTCGTCATATTAAACAACTGACCAGGGAAGAACTGGCTAAGGAAAGAACGAGTAACAGAGAACTTGTTTTTACCTGGTACGATCCAGCCTAGGAACTCTTTCTCACGACCTTCACGTAGTCCAGTTACCTGTAAGTGGTAACGGCCTAGGAAAGCATGAGGACCAGCGGCATGAATACCGTTCAATACTGAACCAGAAAGCACACGTAGCTCGCCTGGCATCATTTCTGAATCAGCAATTTGCTCGATAGATGCACCGATCTGAGTACGCACTAGACGAGGGTTGTTAACAACCGGCCCAGCCAGAGATACCACACGATCTGTAAAGATTTCACCAGTCAGGAACAACTTACCGAAAGCGATAACGTCCTGATAGTTGATATGCCAAGCCACATTTTCAATGCTCGCACCGAACAATGTATGAATATGCGTACCCACTAGGCCAGCTGGATGCGGACCATTAAATACGTGTTCTTCAACATTAGATTCGTTAGAACGAGGAAGGCTAGCACCAGACTTACATACCAATACTTTGCCGCTTGTTAGGCGAGACAATAGTGTCAAGCCAGCAACGAAAGCATCGTTCTGCTCGTTAATAACAACTTCTGGGTTTGCTGCTAGAGGATTAGTGTCGATCGCAGTAACAAAGATAGCCTGAGTTTCAGCATCGATGGCAGGCACCTTGCTAAATGGACGCGTACGAAGCGCTGTCCACATACCAGACTCAACAAGCTGATCAACAATTACCGCACGCTCAAGTTGAGCGATTTGGTTTGCTTCATAGCTGTTGAATGTTACTTGCTCATCGCCTTCTACATCGATCACTACCGATTGTAAAACACGCTTCGCACCACGGTTTACTTCTGCAACCTTGCCGCTGGCTGGAGCAGTGAACTTAACGCCTGGGTTCTTTTTATCTTCAAAAAGAACCTGACCTTTTTTCACTACATCCCCTACGCGGGTATGCATTGTAGGACGCATACCAACATATTCTTCGCCAAGCAAGGCGACACGTGTGATGGTTTTACCATCATTTATCGCCTGGGTAGGAGTCCCTGAAATTGGGATATCCAGACCCTTTTTTATTGTAATCATACGCACTTGCACTACATTAACGGGAAAAAAAATTTTCTATTGCGCAATTAGACACGACTTTCCTTCGTCCGAAGCCAGTTCGATCCGCGACCAGCACCGCAACATCCTATTCATCTACTCGCAACATATTTTGTTTCGAGTAAAATTGAGGTCGGGATTCTAGCATTATTTCGATGGAATTTACTATGCCAAACCATGCTAATCGGACTAAAAATCGGCTAACATTTTAAACGCAATATGTTTATATGCTTATTATTTTGAGCTAACGCACAAATGTACAAAGTCACACGATTTATCATGTTTTTTGCACTTGCACCAACAAGTTAATAAGCCCACAACATATAGAAAACACTCACAACAAAGGGGCAATATGCCCCCTACTTTTGTATATTTCGTTTTTGGTTCAATGTTAAAGACTTTGTACCACCTGATCTTCGGTGTTACACAATAATTGAACCAAATCATTCATTTTTTAGCCTTGCATTCAGTTTAACGCTGCGCTTGTATACGTCGCTGCCAAATATGCAGTCTCCAGTATAGCTGTTATCTGCGCCCCTTCAGCCAGCAAGGGGACTATTCTACGCAATCACCACAACTAATGATGCAGGGTATTTCAAACTTCGTGCATAAAAAAACCGCCCCGTGTGCGGTTTTTTATTTCATACTGAATGGATTAGCTCAGCTTTGAGCCACCACGACATGCCGGTGACGATGGCGCCCCATCATTAAGGTTTTGCCATTCACTTTCAGTATAAGTGTGCATAGCCAGCGCATGGATATGGTTTGCTAACTCATCCGCAAGTACACCATTTACCGCTCGATGGCGACCAATCAAACGGACACCTTCAAATTGCTCACTCACGATAATAACTTTGAAGTGGCTTTCTGAACCGTCAGGCACTGCATGCATATAACTTTCATTAATCACTTCCAAGTGTAAGGGTGAGAACGCGTGTTGTAACTTTTCTTGTATACGTTCTTTAATAATCATAACTTTACCTTCTTATACGATTTATTCTACGCAGTAATACCCAACAGTCTTATCCCACACTCGCATGATAGTGTCGCTTCCAAGCAATAGCGTACACCTTAAATCATCATGATTTAGACCTTCATTTCACAATAAAAGACGGTGAAGTGGATATGGTACAGCAAGGCTATAGCAGGTAAGACATAAAATAAGTTTGCAGCGATGGCTCGTTCTGCGAAAATAACCATCAAAGAGTAAACATACCGTAAAGTAACCATCAATGAAACCAGAGCTAACCTTGCATGAACGTACACTACAGCTTCAACGCTACCCTGTGCGTCAGAACGATCCCCTGCAAGCATGGGATGCCGCAGATGAATACATCATTAACTATGTCCAAGAGCTAGACATCAGCCTTGATCCTCAACGTCCAATTTTGATTTTTAATGACAATTTTGGGGCGTTAAGCTGCTGGTTTGCCAATGATGGTAAAGTCACAACTGTCACTGATTCCTTCATCGCTAAGCAAGGTATTATTGCTAACCTAACCGACAATCACTTGCCGCCAATCAACATCATAGATGCGCTTACCGATTTGCCGGAGCAACCACAGCTCGTTTTGATGAAGTTGCCGAAAAATAATCGCCTGTTGGTATGGCAACTGCAGCAACTCTGCCAACTACTACCAACCGATTGCACAGTGATTGCAGCGGATAAGGCAAAAGCCATTCACAGCTCAACCTTAAAACTGTTCGAAAAACACCTTGGCGAAACCAAAACGTCATTGGCGGTTAAAAAGGCTCGCTTAGTCTTCTGCCAACCAAATAACGCGTTGTCTACACCTTTGCCCGCCCCACAACAGTGGGATGTGCCTGAACACGACATGACGATTGCTAACTATCCTAATGTGTTCTCTAGTGACAACCTAGATATTGGTGCCCGTCTACTGCTAGATAATATTCCAAGCAACGCCAAGTATCGCGATATTATTGATCTGGGTTGCGGTAATGGCGTTATTGGAATTAAAGCGGCACGCCTTAACCCACAAGCCAATGTAACCTGTGTTGACGAAAGCTACATGGCTGTCGCGTCATGCCAGCTCAACGCAGAGCAAAATTTATCAACAACCGATCAATTCAACGCGAAGGTAAATAATTGCTTAGATGATTTTCCTGCGAATAGTGCCGATCTTGTGTTGTGTAACCCACCATTTCATCAGCAAAATGCGATTACTGGACACATTGCATGGCAGATGTTTTGTGATGCTAAGCGCGTTCTTCGACCTAAAGGTCAGCTAATTATCATTGGAAACCGTCACCTCGGCTATGATGACAACCTGAAGCGCTTATTCGGCAACGTAACTACTATTGCTAAAAATAATAAATTTGTTGTTTACCAAGCGAATAAATAATCGGGTAAATAAACAATAATTTTCGAACTCTCAGGCTGCTGATACAGCAGCCCTTTTATTTAAGGATAAAGTCATGATGAAAAAGCTTCTTGTTGCGGCGTCGGTTCTCGCCCTTACCGCCTGCTCAACACCGTCAGAGCCACAGCTGACCATTACCCCAGAGCCCGTTATTGCTGCCCAGCCAATAGCCAATGGTCAAGCAATTTCAATCGATAGCCGTGACCTACGTACGGCGCAGTTTATTGCAGTTGTCGACAGTGGGCGCCAAAGTGTTCAGCCATTGCATGCAACGCAAAACCTTCGCGTTACACTGGAAGAAGCTCTATCTCGCCAACTAAGCGCACAGGGCTATAGCGTAACAGAAAAGAGCAATGGCACACTTCGCCTTGATATTTTAGAAGCCATGGTTAACGTTAAACATAGTGTGATGAGCCATGATTTAAACAGCAAGATTCAGCTACAGCTGGTTGTTGAATCGCCAAAAGGTAAGTTTGTAAAACGCTACTCGGGTAAGTCTGAACGCAATGGCGCAATGAGTGCCTCAGTTAAAGATATGGAGCTCGCGATGAACAATTTAATCACTGCGGTATTAAAAGATATTTACGCAGACCCAGAGCTTAATGCTTACATGCAGGAGAACCTATAATGCCTCGTTTTCTGATTGCGCTAATGTTGTGTTTTGCCCTTCCAGTGAGCGCGGCAACACAAGTACTGGTTACAACCAGCCTTGGGGATTTCACCATAGAACTGGATGAAGCAAACGCCCCTATTTCCAGCCAGAACTTTCTTCGTTACATTGAAGATGGTAGCTATGTTGACACCATTTTTCACCGTGTGATCCCAGGTTTCATGGCTCAAGGTGGCGGTTTTGATCAAGATATGAAACGACGCTCAAGCTATGAACCCATTAAAAATGAATCAATGAATGGTATCAGCAACGCACGTGCGACAGTTGCTATGGCACGTACACAAGCACCTGACTCTGCAACTCGTCAGTTTTACATCAATTACCAAAATAACAGTTTTTTAGATGCGAAAGGCAGCCAGCCGGGTTATGCCGTGTTTGGTAAAATTGTGAAAGGCTTCTCAGTTATTGAAAAAATGACGGAAATTCCCACTACAACCATACGGTCTATGGGTATGAAAGATGTACCTCAGCAGCCTATAGTTATTACAGATATTAAAATTATCAAAAACTAGGCATAGATAGATTGTCACCTGATTATCTGTTTATGATCAGGTGACAATTATGCTTACGCTCGTTTCATCTCATCCTGAGATCCCTTCTGAACAAATCAGCCAACATATTGCTGATTACGCGCCGGCCATCGCGCTCAGTGCCTTAGGTACTGTTAATGGCGATGTCTATTATGAATCAATGAAAGTGACCGTGACTGAGCACCTGCATGACTGGTGGAGGCTGTCTGTCCCCTCTGGCACTCCAATCAGTGATTATGAGTCGGCCTATTGGTACCTCATCCATTTACTCGAATCTCTGGAAGAGCACGAGTTACTGGGTAATAATTTCATGCAACTTAAAGTCACCTCAACCGCACAATACCTCTTGGGAGTCGGCGAGCACCAAGATAAAATGCAGGGTATTCGACCTTAAAAGTCTTCCTCTCACAACCGATTAAAATCATTTTCATTACCGCCTTTATTGCCTATCCTTGCCGCAATATCTTGTGGGTGTGCTGTTTCAACATATTTGACTGTATTTTTACTTAAGAACCCAGTAGCTTAGCCTTATAATTGGCAAGTCTGTTATAAGTAAATAGAGGAAAGCATGGAGCAACCAATCGTTGACAATCAATTAGGCTGGCGAGTCTACCTAGAAAAAAAAGTCCTAATTTTGTTGGCGCTAGGTTTTTCTTCTGGCTTACCACTATTATTGGTTTTTGGTACCTTATCGTTCTGGTTACGCGAAGCAGAAGTCAGCCGTACCGATATCGGATTTTTCAGCTGGGTGGCACTGGCCTATGGTTTCAAATGGGTATGGTCACCGTTAATTGACCGCTTTCCGGTGCCTATTTTATCGTCATTACTGGGCCGCCGTCGTGGTTGGATGGTGTTCTCACAGCTGCTCATTATCGCCTCGTTATATGGTATGGCGATTAGTAACCCGCAAGTTGATTTAATTCAGTTAGCTATCTTTGCTGTCATTGTCGCTTTTTCATCGGCCTCACAAGATATCGTGATTGATGCTTATCGTATCGAAATGGCATCAGAACGGTTGCAAGCGGCATTAGCTGCGGCTTATATGACCGGTTATCGACTCGCAATGATCATGGCTGGCGCCGGTGCTCTCGCCTTTGCAGCCTGGTTCGGTTCAGATACGGAGTACGACCCAACGGGTTGGAAATACGCTTACTTAATCATGGCAAGCTTTATGCTGGTTGGATTAATTACCGCCCTCTGCATCCATGAGCCAGAAATCGACAACTCGCAAATGGACAATATTGAACAGCAATACCGACAACAACTCCTCGACAAAGGCGCTAACCCTAAAGTTGCTCGCCTCACGGCTTGGTTCTACACCGCCGCAGTTATGCCCTTTAAAGACTTTTTCGACCGTTATGGAAAACAAGCACTCATTATTCTAGCCTTGATTAGCTGCTATCGAATTTCAGACGTCGTAATGGGAGTCATGGCAAATGCATTCTATGTCGATATGGGATTTAGTAAAACCGAAGTGGCATCGGTATCAAAAATCTATGGCGTAATAATGACACTGGTGGGTGCTGGGATCGGCGGTATATTAGTAAGTAAATATTCCACCATGAAGACACTAGCGCTTGGTGCAATTTTAGCCGCAGTGACCAATATGGCCTTTATGGTATTTACTCATGTAGGTAACAGCCTACCAATGCTAACACTGGTCATCTCATTAGATAATCTAAGTGCTGGTATCGCAACAGCCGCTTTCATTACTTATATGTCGAGCCTAACCAATGTTGCTTTCTCTGCCACACAGTATGCGTTGTTCAGCTCCATTATGTTGTTGTTCCCTAAATTCATCGCCGGCTTCTCAGGCTTATATGTCGATCTATATGGATATAATGTCTTCTTTTTCACCACGGCGTTAATTGGCCTTCCTGTTTTAGGCTTGATCTATATTGTCAATAAACACAATCCACATTGAATCTAAATCACAGCATTTAGGTGCGCATATACGACAAAATAAATTAAAGAAGCATTCCTGTTGATTAGGCATGCTTCTTTTTTCTTTTACGTCCTTTTTATGCTTCTCTCCAATAAAAATTCCTGCCTTAGATAAGGCTGCTCACACTTAGTTCAGAAAATCCACAAAATAACACCAATAAAATTCGATCAAGATCACTAAAACCCGAACCTGCAATCGATTACAGGCGATCAAGATCACATTTAGCAAAGGTTTGCGCAAACGTTACATTCACAAAGGTGACATAAAGCAATAGAATCTCCGCCAACAAGACACGGACCCCATAAAAAAGTCCGGTTTATAAACATAATTAGCGAGAGTTTACCCCCATGCGTAAATCACTAGTAGCACTAAGCGTACTTGCAGCAGCAGCAGCAGTTCCAGCACAAGCTGAATACCTATACGGTTTCGGTAACGTATATGTTGATTACCTTTCTTGGACGAATGGTACTCAAGGTTACAACGGCGTTGATGTTAGCGATGGTCGTGATGACCACATCACACTAGGTGCTGAAGGTGGTGCGGGATTTACATGGGGTGAAATCTACGGTTTCTACGAATACGAAAAACTAAACAAAGGTTCAAGCGAACGTAGCCAAGCAGCTAAATTCTCTATGCACTACAAACTTGTAGGTGACTTTACAGCATACGGTCAAGTTTACGATTACTCTGAAAGCGGTGCTGGTGTTGATTTCTCTGAACAAAACCGTGTTCTTGGTTTTGGTTACACAGGCCTTGCAAACGAAAACGGTTGGTTCAAGCCTTGGATTGGTGTTCATGACCTAACTACAGGTAACTCTGAAGCTGCTGGTCTAAACGGTGGTATGTTTGGTTGGAGCGCTGGCTACAACTTCGAAATCGCTGGTCAGCCATTTATGGTTTCTAACTGGAACGAAATTGAATTCGCTCGTAACGACGAATACAAAGAAATGCAAAATGGTTCTACTGGCCTAAACGGTGCAGTTGGCCTTTGGTATGACATTACAGATACGATTTACACAGGTGTCCAATATCGTTACTTTGCCAATAAGCTTGGTGTAGATGGTTACGGTGATGCTGTAATCTTCCGTATCGGTGCTCACCTTTAATAGCTTTGATTCCAAATAAAAAAAGCACCTTCGGGTGCTTTTTTTGTTTTTGACTTAGCCTATTTCTGCTCGACTCTCAAAAGTAAGATAATAATTACCTTCGAGACAAATGCGCTTTATTATTCATTTTCCACACTTTTTTACCCCTTCTCATTTTTTATACGCAAGAACCTTGCCCAGTCTTTAAGACCGTGCTCCAACCTTAAGAAATTACGCTAGCCTTTATAACTATAGGGGAAGCCATATTTCGCTCCCTCTTAATTCACCTTCTCTACCGTCGTGATGACTTCTATTCATAAAGAAGCATTTCACTACGCCTAAAAAAAGAATGCAGTCGATTATAGGTAGAAGAAGACAAGCAATGGCAAATGGTTAGCGAGACGTGATCATGCATAAAACATTGACAGCAATTAGTATCTGCTCTGCCTTGGCCTTATCTGGCCACAGTTTCGCCGTCGACTATTCTGACGATATTCATAAAAATGACTATAAGTGGTTCCAATTTAATATTATGTACGCCCTTGAAGAGCTACCGCGTTCTCCCGATGCACGCTCTGGGCATGATTACTTGGAAATGGAGTTTGGTGGCCGTTCTGGTATTTTTGATTTATATGGTTATGTCGATGTGTTTGATTTAACGAACCACGATGCCAGCGATAAGCACGAGCGGCCCAAGATATTCATGAAATTCTCGCCACGTATGTCGCTTGATGCCATGACAAAAAAAGACTTGTCTATCGGGCCTTTTCAAGAGTTCTATATCGCAACCTTGTTTAATTGGGACGGTGGTTATGCCAAAGAGAGTGACTTCCCGCCAGTTAATAACTCATTCTGGGGGATCGGGTCTGATGTTCAGGTGCCATGGTTTGGCAAGGTCGGTCTCAATCTTTATGGCTTATATGATATTAACAACAAAGACTGGAATGGACTGCAGATCTCAACTAACTGGTTCAAACCCTTCTACACCTTCAGTAATGGCACCTTCATGGCTTATCAAGGCTATGTTGACTATCAATTTGCGGCCGACAGCACCTTTAAAGGCAACGAGCAAGCCAACCACGGCGGTGTCATGTTCAACGGCTTTTATTGGCACTCTGATCGCTATTCACTCGGCTATGGTTTTAAACTCTATAACGATGTTTATTTGATCGAAGATACTAATGACTTTGAATCAACAGGGATCAGTCACTACTTCTCTGCCATCTATAAATTTTAACGTTTACCCTTAGCCACAACTCTCTCACTGCTGTTCAAGGATGAACAGTAAGCAGGCTTCCTGACACCTAGGGCTTCGCTGCACCTAATGCTATGATAGATTGATTCAAGGTTCTGACACGGAAGAATAATCATGAGGATCACCATTGTCGGTGCAGGTGCGGTTGGCCGCCTATGGGGTAGCAAACTTTCTCAATCCCATCACGTTCACTTTTGGACTCGCCAGCAAGAATCAACGCTTTCCTTTGAGTTTGTGCCTCTTGAAGGCCAGCCGCAACCTCTTACCTTCGCGGCAAATGACCCACTCAGTCTCATCGGCAGCGAGTGCATTTTCGTCACCGTGAAAGCTTTTCACGTTGAGCAGGCACTGATAGCAGCCAAGCCGCACATTGCACCTTCAACACCCGTGATTATCATGCACAATGGCATGGGGACCCATCAACAGGTCCAAGCACTATTACCCGATAACCCCATACTCTATGCGACGACCGCGCAAGCTGCCTACCGACCAAATGACAACACCCTCGTGCATACAGGCCGCGGAGCAACATGGTTTGGTAGCATGACTCAGTCTGCTCAACACTTTGAATCACTCGCAGATCTTTGCGATCACGTTTTAGCACCGAGCCAGTGGCATAACGATATATTCCAACCACTATGGATTAAGTTGGCGATTAACTGCGCCATTAACCCTTTAACAGCTATCTACCAGTGCCGTAACGGCCAGTTAGCCGAAGCGCGTTTTCAACAACAACTAGAGGCAATATGTGATGAGGTTGCTTCGGTAATGAGTGCTGAAGGTTACCTCAGCAGCGGGCAACGGCTCAAACAGCAGGTTGATCAGGTGATATTAGCAACAGCCAATAACTTTTCCTCGATGAATCAAGATGTTTGCCAACAAAGGATCACCGAGATCGACTATATTACTGGCTACTTAATTACACGAGCGGATGCCCACGGTATCGCTGTACCTGAAAATCGTCAGCTCTGGCAAAGAGTCAAACAATTGGAGCAACACTACCATGACTAATGACACACCGACCCCAATTAAGGTGGCCGTATGTATCGCCCCTGGCACCGAAGAAATGGAAGCTATCAATACCATTGATATTTTGATCCGTGCAGGATTTGATGTCACCACAGCTAGCGCAGCCTCTGATGGTGCGCTTATTGTAGACGGGTCGCGTGGCATAAAATTGGTAGCTGATACTGCGTTAGTCAACATTGCTGATGACCCTTTTGATTGTGTGGTACTACCTGGCGGCTTAGCTGGTGCTGAATGCTTCCGTGACAGCCCCCTATTGATAGAGTTTGTTAATCAGCATAAATATGACGGTAAACTGATCGCCGCAATCTGCGCTGCACCTGCCGTGGTACTTGAGCATCACAAGATGTTTCCGCAGGCCATCATGACGTCACATCCAGCCTTTTGGGAGCAAATCCCAGAAGAACGTCTTCGTACCAAACGTGTTGTCTATGATACTAACGGCAACTTGCTAACTAGCCAAGGGCCTGGTACCTCACAAGAGTTTGCGCTAGAAATCGTTGTAAAACTGGCAGGCAAAGAGCTTGCCGCGGCTGTCGCAGAGCCAATGGTGGTATGGCCAAATATGCACTACGACGTTTTACCACGAAAGTAGCGCGCATTTTTCTAAGCATACAAAAAAGCGAGTACCCACAGGCACTCGCTTTTTTTGTTTTGTCACCACTCAGTTTTTAACTGAGGGAGGTTACGAACTTAATTGTCATTAAGGACGATATACCTTCACGTTATCAAAACCATTTTCTTTCAAGTACAGTGCCTGAAGACGACTCATAACACCGCGATCACAGTACAACAAGTACGTTTTGTCTTGCGGTAAATCGCCAAACTGTGTCGCCAGCTTGTAGAAAGGCAGGTGTTTCACTTCGACATCATTAATCTCAAGCGGGCTTTCATCTTCTTCGTCTGGGCTACGAATATCCAAGACAATCGCGTTGCTATCAATTTGGTCAACGAGCTCAATTTCCGGTGCTTGTTCCTGACTTTCTTTTTCAATGTCACGAATATCCATCACACGGGCCTCAGTCACCACTCGCTCAAGTACGGTGAAATCAAACTTGGCTTCTTCTATCTCAAGTTTGTTTTGCACGGCCTTAACGGTTGGATTCTTCGAAATCACGCCACAGAACTCAGGCATGGTTTTAGCGAATTCTTCCGTACCGATGTCACGAGCAACACTAATGATATCTTCTTTATCCCAGTTAATCAGTGGGCGAAGGATCAAAGTATCTGTTACGTTATCGATCATACGAAGGTTAGTCAGGGTCTGGCTTGATACCTGTCCCAGCGCTTCACCTGTTACCAACGCCTGAATACCAAAGCGTTCAGCAACTTGTCCTGCGGCACGCATAAACATGCGCTTCAGTACAACACCCATTTGACCGTTTTCGACTTTCTCGAGAATTTCAGCTACAACAGGTTCGAAATCAACCGAAATAAATTTCACTTTTGCTGAAGAACCATACTTATTCCACAGGAAATGTGAGACTTGTTTCACACCAATCTCGTGAGCAGGACCACCAAGATTAAAGAAACAGTAATGCACTTTACTACCGCGCTTAATGTGCAGGTAACTAGATACACCGGAATCAAAGCCGCCAGAAATCAAGCTCAATACGTCTTCCTGAGTACCTAGAGGGAATCCGCCTAATCCTTTATGGCGCGCTAAAACTTGATTCAAAATACCGTTTTCAATTTCGATGTTAACCGTTACATCGGGCTTTTTCAGTTTTACTTTAGCTGATTCAACAGCTTGGTTTAAACCGCCACCAACATAACGTTCAAGTTCAATCGAGGTAAAGTCATGCTTACCAACACGTTTGGCACGGACACAGAAGGTTTTACCTTCAATATCTTCACGAACGAGGTCTAGCGTTTTCTCATAGATATCATGCATATCCGTGAAGTCTGTTTGATTAACTTCAAGTACATGGTGAATACCTGATGTTTGCGTTAAAACAGCCAGTACCTGCTCACGAATAGTCTCGTCTCCCACCGTTACTTCGATATAAGTACGACGGTTAACGATTGACGCAGAATCAGTCAAACGCTGAAGAATAATGCGAATATTGCTGTCTAGAATTTTTGTAAAGCGTTTACGAATAGATTCACTCTTTACAAAAATCTCTGGATGGGGTTTTACAATAAATTTCATAAACACGCTTCGCTACACAGGGCCAAACAAAACCAAAAGGATCAGAGGCGCGGATTATACAGCAAGCAGGCTGTTGCTGAAACAAGGATATAGAAGGTTAACAGACGAATAACCCACTGCAATTAACTATAGTGTAGGCATAAAAAAGCAGCAGCCACAAAATGACCACTGCCTAAAGTCAGTTTCCCTCAACAATTATGCTGATGGATTACTCGATAACTCTTCTGAAAAGTGAGGTTCACCCTGCATAATAGAGATCTCAACCCGCCGATTCGCTTTACGCTCATCAGGTGTACGGTTTTTATTCAACGGTGCCGTATCAGCTAAACCGACAACACGTAATCGCTGGTGGTTAAACCCTTCAACCTGCTCCATTTCTTGTGCAACCGACACCGCTCGCTGCGCGGATAGATCCCAATTTGAACGGTACAGTTCAGAATCTAATTTTTTGTTGTCGGTATGACCTGTTACTCGAACAACACCCGGTACATCTTTTACCAAATCAGCGATCTGGCGAACAAGGGGACGGAATTTTGGTTGTAGAAAGGCAGAACCTTCAGGGAATGCACCTTTCTCTTTAATACGGATCACCACCTGTTGACCTAAGTTTTCGACCTCAATCGCACCTTCTTCAATCTCGCGATCCAAAGCCTTCTTAAGTACTTCCAATAATTGTTGTTGCTCCTCAGACATTTCCTGATCATTATTCTGATTTTGCTGAGTTGCATTATCGGCACTTTGTCCACCAGTTAGTTTACCGACTTCCCGCTTGGTACCACCAGCACGTGCCGAGTCACCCTCATGAAAATCCAACGTACGCTGTGTCATATCAATCGTTTGTTGCATGATCACATCAATCGGTGTTGGCTCAGGTCGTCCCGGACGAAACTCTTGCGCAATGACGCTGGTACCTTTCGGAATATCTTTTACTTCCAGCATATTTTGCACACCGAAAGCAAATTTCATCGAACCTGCAATCTGTTTAAATTTGAGTACGTCCATCTCAGAAAAAGACAACAGTAAAACAAAAAAGCACATCAGCAAGGTAGATAGATCGGCAAATGTTCCCATCCATTGTGGCAACCCCGGGGGGGGACACTTATGCTCTTCATCCATGTCTGAGTTCATTATTCATCACCGTTGAAGGAACGCTTTTTCTCATTGAGGTAGTTTTTCAAATAGCCATCAATCACTCTTGGGTTTTGACCATCTTGAATCGCCAATACCCCATCGAGGATCAAACGGCGGTTTAACTTTTCTTCATCTTTACGTAAACCCAATTTCGCCGCGATAGGTAACATCACCATGTTCGCCAAAATGGCGCCATACAAGGTGGTTAATAGTGCTACCGCCATGGCCGGACCAATCGATTTAGGATCATCCATGTTCGAAAGCATCGCAACCAAACCAATCAGAGTACCGATCATCCCCATTGCTGGTGCTACACCGCCCAACGCACTGAAAATACTTATGCCGAGTTCGTGACGTTCATTGGTTAATGCAATATCTTTTTGTAATGTTGAACGGACAACGTCGGCATCATGACCATCAACCAGTAAGTCGACACCTTTGCGAAGAAAGGAGTTTTCAACTTCCATTTCTTCCAGCGCCAAAAAACCACCTTTACGTGCGGCATCTGCCATTTCAACGATTTTGGCGATTAAGTCTTCAGGGTTATCGGTCTTAAACATAAAGGCTTTGGCCGCAATTTTAGTTGCGCCAAAGAACTGACCGATACTGTATTGCATTAATGCGACAAATAAAGAGCCACAGCATACAATCAGGATCGACTGAGTATCGATAAACATGCTGATGCTGCCACCTAGCACCATGGCCATGATAACAAAGACAAAAGCCCCGATTAATCCTATGAGGGTTGCCAAATCCACTTGATAGTCTCCAATTTGCTACAGATTGCGAATGATTTTTCCAGCTGTTCATTCTATCTAATTGCTTCTATATCGGCACCAATGAATTTTGATTTAGCTTTCTTGATTCAAAAGATGAAAATTACTGTCTGTGACACAGATTACTGTGCGATAATTTGACCCTGATTACGCTCTGCGTTATTTTTCCTGCACTTAAAAAGGAGCGGTATAGTTATGGCAGCCAAAAAACCAGAAAATATGGCCTTTGAAGCGGCACTAGAAGAACTCGATAGCATTGTTAACGAGCTGGAATCTGGTGATATTGCATTAGAAGATGCGCTGAAAAAATTTGAACGAGGCATCGCTCTTGCCCGCAGCAGTCAACAAAAGCTAACCCAAGCCGAGCAGCGAGTAGAAATATTACTTCAAGCAGACGACCAAGCTCCCCTGACCGAATTTGATGCAAGCAATGAATAACACACCTTCACTGTCACAATCACTGTGTTATTACCAGCAGCGTAATAATGAACAGCTAAGCTTATGGATTGACCAGCAACCATTTGCCGGTCAACCTCTGATCGAAGCCATGAAACACGGTACATTACTTGGTGGTAAGCGTGCTAGACCGTTTTTAACTTATATCACTGGTAAAATGCTCGGCGTGACTATCGAGAACCTCGATGCGCCAGCAGCAGCCGTTGAATGTATTCACGCCTACTCGTTGATCCACGATGATCTACCGGCGATGGATAACGACGACTTACGTCGAGGCCAGCCAACGTGCCATATTGCGTTTGATGAAGCGACAGCGATTCTAGCTGGGGATGCCTTACAAACACTCGCATTTGATATTCTAGCCTCTGGTTCTCTTAGCGAAGATGGAGAATCACACCGAGTTGCCATGATAAAAGAGCTGGCGCAGGCATCTGGCGCAAACGGCATGTGTGTAGGCCAATCTCTTGATATTGCAGCAGAAGGCAAGCAAGTCTGCTTAGAGCAATTGGAAACTATTCACAAGCACAAAACAGGTGCCCTAATCCGCTGTGCAATTCGCCTTGGGGCACTTGCTGCTGGTCACAAAGGCATCGCTGTTTTACCGCAATTAAATCAATATGCAGATGCAATTGGATTGGCCTTTCAAGTTCAAGACGATATCCTTGATGTTATAAGTGATACAGAGACGCTTGGAAAACCACAGGGCTCTGATATCAAGCTAGAAAAAAGTACCTATCCAGCACTACTCGGGTTGGATGGCGCGAAGGCAAAAGCACAAAATTTATATCAAGAAGCGCTACACGCGCTAGAAGCAATACCCTACAATACAGACCAATTAGAAGTTTTTGCCCGATACGTCATCGAGCGCAATAACTAAAAACAGTAAAAGCGCCGTGAATGTTATGACATTGGATATATCAAAATACCCTCATCTGGCTCTAGCCAACACGCCAGATGAACTACGATTACTACCTGTAGATAGCCTATCCGCTGTCTGCGATGAGCTACGTACCTACTTACTGAATTCAGTCAGTCAAAGTAGTGGGCACTTTGCTTCAGGTCTTGGTGCTGTTGAGCTAACAGTTGCCCTACACCATGTATACAATACCCCGTTTGATCACTTGATCTGGGATGTTGGCCATCAAGCATACCCACATAAAATTTTAACGGGTCGACGTGATCAAATGTCGACCATTCGCCAAAAAGGTGGTGTACACCCCTTCCCGTGGCGAGAAGAAAGTGAATACGACGTTCTTTCTGTTGGCCACTCCTCAACCTCAATCAGTGCTGGTTTAGGTATGGCTATTGCCGCAGAAAAAGAAGGACTAGGCCGTAAAGTGGTCAGTGTTATTGGCGATGGTGCGATCACCGCTGGTATGGCTTTTGAAGCAATGAACCATGCTGGTGACGTTCACTCCGACATGCTGGTTATTCTAAACGACAATGAAATGTCAATTTCAGAAAACGTTGGCGCATTGAATAATCACCTTGCACGTCTACTTTCTGGCAATCTTTATACGACGATCCGTGAGGGTGGCAAGAAAGTACTCGCTGGTGCTCCACCAATCAAAGAATTGGTCAAGCGCGCTGAAGAGCATATTAAAGGTATGGTTGTACCTGGTACGATGTTCGAAGAGCTTGGTTTTAACTACATTGGCCCTGTTGATGGCCATGACGTTGAAGAGCTCGTAAAAACATTGAAGAACATGCGTAACCTGAAAGGGCCGCAGTTCCTGCATATTATGACCAAAAAAGGTAAGGGTTATGCCCCTGCCGAAGCAGATCCAATTAACTACCATGCGGTACCGAAGTTCGATCTGACTCAAAACCCAATCCCTAAAGCCAAGAGCCAGCCAACCTTTTCACATGTGTTTGGTGACTGGTTGTGTGATATGGCAGAGCAAGATAACAAGCTAATGGCGATTACCCCAGCTATGCGTGAAGGCTCTGGTATGGTGAAGTTTTCTAAAGCTCATCCTGATAAGTACTTTGATGTGGCTATTGCAGAACAGCATGCCGTCACGCTAGCAACAGGAATGGCGATTGGCGGCTACCACCCTGTAGTTGCTATCTACTCGACGTTCTTACAGCGTGGTTACGATCAACTTATTCATGATATCGCAATCATGGACTTACCAGTGATGTTTGCGATTGACCGTGGTGGCTTGGTGGGTGCAGATGGCCAAACCCATCAAGGAGCTTTTGATCTCAGCTTCATGCGCTGTATCCCTAATATGGTGATCATGGCACCAAGCGATGAAAATGAATGTCGCCAAATGCTCTACACTGGCCACCAGCATCAGGGTCCAAGTGCGGTTCGCTACCCAAGGGGCAGTGGTACTGGTATTACACCTGAATATGAAATGACAGCATTACCACTAGGAAAAGGCATTGTTCGCCGTGAAGGTGAAAACGTTGCTATCCTCAACTTTGGTACGACATTGAGTTACGCCCTAGAAGCGGCTGAAGGCCTGAATGCAACCGTGGCAGATATGCGTTTCGTAAAACCACTGGATGAGGCGTTAATCCTAGAGTTGGCTGCAAGCCATGATGTGCTAGTTACGGTTGAAGAAAATGCCATCGCTGGTGGTGCTGGTAGCGGCGTAAATGAATTCTTGATGAAAAGCAAAACACTCAAGCCAGTACTTAACATTGGTTTGCCAGATCGCTTCATTGAGCAAGGCACACAAGCTGAGCTTCATGCTGCACTTGAGATTGACGGTGCGGGAATTGAAAAACAAATTCGTGCCTACCTTGCCGACTAATTCATTGTTCATTACCTAATAAAAAAACCGCGCTAAGGCGCGGTTTTTTTGTCTTGCTCAAGGCAGGGTTAGAACAAATTACCAACCGAACCAGTAGCCAACACCCCAAAGGGCGATCATTGCCATAAAGCCCGCTAATATGTCATCGATCATAATACCGAAACCACCGTGTACATGCTTATCAAGCCAGCTGATCGGCCACGGTTTTACCATATCGAAAAAACGAAATAGCACGAAGCCTGCAAGTACCCACTCCCAGCTCACAACAGGGGCAATCGCCATGGTGATCCAAAAACCGACAAATTCATCCCACACAATACTGCCGTGATCATGCACGCCCATATCGTCTGAGGTTTTTTGACAAATAGTCACGCCTATCACTGCCGCCACCAATGTGATCGCCAGATACACCGCAAACGGTAGCTGTACCATTAATAGGTATAATGGGATAGCCGCAACCGTACCCATAGTGCCAGGAATGATGGGTGACAAACCACTGCCAAATCCTGTCGCCAAAAAGTGCCATGGGTTTTTAAGGTTTATATAGTCTTTAGGGTTTCCCACTACTTACTCCGAAAAATGATCATAACCATGAAGCTGCCAATGAAGTGGCTTTGCATCTCGAATTAACGTGATCCCACTGCCTGGACGTAACTGACCGACACAGGTTGCTGTTACACCACTGTGTGCTAAAGCCGTTTCTACTGCGCCTCTATTCTGCTCGGGCACAGTAAAGCATAATTCGTACTCTTCGCCACTCGTTAACGCGAGTTGCAGTGCTTTATCACGTTGAGGTTCAAATTGTTCAAGCTCTGGCGATAGAGGTAATTTATCAACTTCAATCACCGCTGCAAGCCCAGAACGTTTCAAAATGTGTCCAAGATCAGAAACCAAGCCGTCAGAGATATCCAACGCTGCCGAGGCAAGCCTTCGCAATGCCTGACCTGCAAGGATCCGAGGCTGAGCCATAAAATGACGTTCAACCAAGGTATCAGCCAATACTTGATCTGCCAATGAAACTTGGCCAAGCAATACCGCCAAGCCAGCAGCACTATCGCCCAGGTTGCCAGTAACAAATACCCAGTCACCCGAACTTGCACCACTACGTGTTAACGCTTCGCCTTTAGGCACAAAACCATGAACGGTTAGTGTAATGCTCAGCGGGCCTTTCGTGGTATCGCCACCAACTAACTGCACATTATAATATTCCGCTAATGCAAAAAAACCTTGGCAAAACTGTGCTAGCCACTGCTCATCAGGTTCTGGCATGGTTAATGCCATCGATACCCATGCTGGTGTCGCTCCCATTGCAGCCAAATCACTCAAATTTGAAGCTAATGCTTTATGGGCAACCCTTGCAGGATCAGCGTCATGCAAAAAATGCGTTCCAGCCACTAATGAATCAGTACTGACGGCTAACTGGCTACCCATTGGTAGCTCTAGCAGCGCACAATCGTCACCAATCGCTAATGGCACATCTTTGCGATTCACAACCTGTCGTTCAAAGTATTGAGCAATTATATCAAATTCATTACGAGCCATAATCGTTGCTTATTTTATCCAGACAGAAAAAAGGCCAGCGATGCTGGCCTTTTAAAATCATATTTGATTACTTCTTACGAAGTGATGGTGCTGCTTTATCCAACACACCATTGATAAACTTGTGACTATCTTCAGCACCAAAGGCTTTCGCCAATTCGATAGCTTCGTTGATCACAACTTTGTATGGTACATCGTCACGCTTAATCATCTCGTACATCGCAAGACGAAGAAGTGCAAGTTCCATCTGATCAAGGTCTTGTAGAGGACGCGACAGGTATGGACGCATTTTGCTGTCCAATTCCTGATGGTTCAATACAACACCTGTTAGAAGATCGCGGAAGTAAGCAACGTCTGTATGCGGTGCTGCAAGCGTCGGCGCATCGGCCTGATGCTCTTCTTCTTCAAATTTATCGTCAGAAAGAAAATGTAGCTCGATATTAGCAACATTGTCTTTCGTGATTTGCCAAGAATAAATTGCTTGTACAGCAAACTGACGTGCATTACGACGTGCGGCTGGTTTCACATTAACCCCCATTAGGATTCAATTTGGGACAGGACATTAACCATTTCAAGCGCGCTTAGTGCAGCCTCTGCCCCTTTATTACCAGCCTTGGTACCGGCACGCTCGATGGCTTGTTCGATAGAATCTACAGTCAGAACACCAAATGCTACTGGAGTATTGAACTCAAGAGCAATTTGCGCCAGACCTTTATTACACTCACCGGCAACATAATCAAAATGCGGCGTACCGCCACGGATCACAGAGCCAAGCGCAACGATAGCGTCATAACGATCGCTTTTAGCAACTTGTTGAGCAACCAGCGGAAGCTCGTATGCACCTGGGCAACGAACAACAGTGATGTTGTCTTCGCTTACTTGACCCTGACGTTTCAGAGCGTCTAGCGCGCCTGAAAGCAGGCTTTCGTTGATAAAGCTGTTGAAGCGTGCAATTACGATAGCTACTTTTGCGTTTGGTGCCGCGATGGCGCCTTCAATTACCTTCATGGGCCTTCCTGTGACTATGTCTTTTCCGGTATGAGAAACCGCGGGAGTCTACCACACTTTATAGGTTATACCAATTGGCATATGTGATAGACCTTCGCTGTCGCAATATCTCATAAATTAATAATGAGTAAATGATAAATAGGCGGCATCCCGCCTACATAATTATTCGCAGATGTACTCTACGGCCTCTAAGCCAAAACCAGACAACGAATGGTAACGTTGCGTGCTTGACGAGAGTAAACGCATTTTTGAAATGCCTAAATCAGATAAAATTTGCGAGCCAACACCTACCTGACGAGACTGATCTTTCGGGTTCAGTTTCACCTTCGGTAGCCCCTCTGATTGTGCAGCCATCTGTTTCACTTTGGTGATCATTGATGCTGGGCATTCTTGCTTACTCAAGACAACCAGTACGCCATCCTCATCAGCAATGCGCTTCATTGCTGCGGGCAGGGTCCACTGAGATGCGCCTGAGTGAAGAATATCTTTAAATGTATCTTGCAGGTGTACACGCACCAGAGTCGGCTTACCCGCAACCACCTCACCTTTCTGTAAGGCATAATGAACTTGGTTATCGATAGTGTCACGATAAGTGATCATCTCAAAGTCACCAAACTCTGTCGGCAGTGTGCATTGAGCTACACGCTCAATGGTGGTTTCGTTGTTATTTCGGTACTCAATAAGATCTGCAATCGTACCTAATTTTAACCCATGCTGCTCCGCAAAGACTTCAAGGTCTGGACGGCGTGCCATCGTGCCATCTTCATTAAGAATTTCAACAATGACACTTGAAGGTTCATGGCCTGCTAAACGAGCAATATCACAACCCGCTTCAGTATGACCCGCACGCGCAAGTACGCCACCTTCTTGTGCCATCAACGGAAAAATATGGCCGGGCATGACAATATCAGAAGCCGAAGCATTCGCTGCAACAGCCGCTTGAACAGTACGCGAGCGATCAGCCGCAGATATTCCGGTTGTAACACCTTCTGCCGCTTCAATTGAAACTGTAAAGTTGGTGCTGAACTGCTCGGTGTTATCCTGAACCATTAAAGGTAGGTTCAACTGCTTACAGCGAGCTTGGGTCAATGTTAAACAAATAAGGCCACGACCAAACTTCGCCATAAAGTTAATGGCATCAGGGGTGATCTTGTCGGCTGCGATAATTAAATCGCCTTCATTCTCACGATCTTCATCGTCCATAAGGATCACCATCTTACCCAGACGGATATCTTCAATGATGTCCTTTGCACTGCTTAATGCCATAACAATACCTTTATTTAACCTTGTATCCAGCTCTAGTAACCAAGGAAGCCGCTTTTCGCCAGCAGATCCATAGTGACTTCTGATTTTTGTTCTGCCGCTTTATCACCGAGCATTAAACGCTCAAGGTAACGAGCAATCACATCCACTTCAAAATTGACCTTATGGCCAACCTTGAATGATTCCATGGTCGTTTCTGCCGCGGTATGCGGTACGATAGTTAACTTAAATTCATCGCCACGAATAGCGTTCACCGTCAGGCTAATGCCATCAATGGATACAGAGCCTTTTTCAGACACGTATTTAGCCAAGTGAGCCGGTGCTTTGACCCAAAACTCAATCGCACGGCCGGTATGATTACGCTCGATAATTTCTGCAACATCATCAATGTGGCCTGATACCATGTGGCCACCAAAGCGTGTGGTCGGCAACATCGCTTTCTCTAAATTGGCTTTCTGCCCAGCGCGATAACTTGCAAACGCAGTGCGCTTCAATGTTTCCAGAGATAGATCGGCCACATAACCCGAGCCTGTCAGCTCGACAACAGTCAAACACACGCCATTGGTTGCAATGCTATCGCCCAATTTTACATCGGATAAATCCAACGTGGCTGAATCAACCGTTACAGAAATATCTTCCCCTTTTGGGGTAAGGGCTGTAATCGTTCCTACAGCTTCGATAATGCCAGTAAACATGGAAACCTTTCTTTCTTATATGTCATTGAGTCGGGCTGTGATCCGAATATCGGGTCCAACCATACGCACATCAGTAATTGTCAGTTCAGGAACATCAGACATTGCTAACAATCCCTTGAGATCGACTAAACCTCGGCTATCACTCCCCATCAACTTAGGGGCTTGATATAAAATTAATTCATCAACCAAGCCAGCCGCTAATAGGCCACCAGCCAATTGGGCACCCGCTTCCACCCAGATATGATTAATGTCATTAGCAGCTAGTTCAACCATGAGTGCGTCAAGATCAATACCACCCTGAGCATTAACTGGGGCGCTCATCACAAATTGTTCAACATTTGTAGGCCAAAGTACATTGTCAGCCTGATGACGAACCAGCATGATCTCACCCGGTAAGCCGATTAAATGATGATTCGGTGTTACTCGGTTCTGGCTATCAATAACGACACGTTTAGGCTGGCGCAGATTCTCCTCGGGATAATGCCGATGGGTCTCATCACCCAGCTCTTTCCAGCGAATGTTCAACGATGGGTCGTCGGCCAATACCGTCGCGCTGGTTGATAGTATTGCCCCCGCTTTAGCACGGTAGCGCTGAACATCAGCCCGCGCGGCTGGGCCGGTTATCCACTTACTTTCGCCATTGGCCAAGGCCGTCCTACCATCAAGGCTAGCGGCTAATTTCAGCTGCACAAACGGTTTTCCGGTTTTCATTCGCTTGATAAACCCCGGATTCAGCGCTTTTGCATCTAGCTCTAACAGACCGGTTTGTACTTCAATGCCTGCGACCTGTAACATTTCAATGCCACGGCCAGCGACTTTCGGATTCGGATCAACCATGGCACATACCACGCGGCCAACACCAGCTTCAACCAAAGCTTTGGCGCACGGTGGCGTTCGGCCAAAGTGAGAACAAGGTTCAAGGGTGACATAGGCGGTAGCACCCCGAGCTTTCGCTCCCGCAGCTCTTAATGCAAAAACTTCAGCATGTGGTTGTCCGGCTTGATAATGATAGCCTTCACCCACGATTTCTTCTTCGTGAGCAATTACACAGCCAACATTCGGGTTCGGTGCCGTCGTAAATAGACCGCGTTTTGCCAATTCAATGGCTCGGCGCATCATAGCGTGGTCAATAGGTGAGAACATCTGACTTCGATATATCTAAGGCTAGCCGGAGCCGTAACTCCGGTAGCAATTTATTTTTCTAATTTGGCAATTTCTTCGCCAAACTCACGAATATCTTCAAAACTGCGATAAACAGAAGCAAAGCGGATATAAGCTACTTTATCCAGCTCTTTCAACGCCTCCATCACTAAGTTACCAATCATATCAGATGGTACTTCACGTTCACCTGTTGCTCGCAGGCGTGACTTAATAGTATTGATGGCACGTTCTATATCATCGGCGCTCACTGGTCGTTTTTCCAGTGCACGTTGAATACCGCCACGCAGTTTTTCTTCATTAAACGGGTCACGGTTGCCATTGGTTTTAATCACTCTTGGCATAACCAGTTCGGCTGTTTCAAACGTAGTATAACGTTCGCTACACGCCAAGCATTGACGTCGGCGACGAACTTGATGGCCATCAGCCACCAAGCGGGAATCAATTACCTTGGTGTCATTTGCACCACAAAAAGGACAATGCATCTTGCCTCCTAATTTTCGTCATCCCAGTGTAACTCATTTCATTACGTTATAGAGAGCTTTAGGCGGTTTTTCTATGGGTTTAATAAAATTTAGAAGTGAAATGGATATGGTTCTATAGATATTAAAAAGGCCCGCATGAATGCGGGCCCAAGAGATTTCAAGTTTTCATTACTGTTTAAGCAATAATCACCTTGTGATTAAGCGTAAACTGGCAGGCGCTTACAGATCTCAAGTACCTTCGCTTTTGTTGCTTCAAGAACTTCTGGCTTGTCCGTGTTGTCTAACACGTCACACATCCAGCCAGCAAGCTGCTTAGCATCTTCTGCAGTAAAACCACGGCGAGTAATTGCAGGTGTACCAACTCGGATGCCCGATGTTACAAACGGGCTACGCGGGTCATTCGGTACACTGTTTTTGTTTACCGTAATGTTCGCAGCACCCAGTGCAGCATCCGCTTCTTTACCAGTGATACCTTTATCGATAAGGTCAACAAGGAACAAGTGGTTTTCAGTGCTGCCAGATACAATCTTGTAACCGCGCTCAAGGAATTCGCCCACCATCACTTTGGCATTTTCAACAACGCGAGCCTGATACTCTTTGAACTCAGGCTCCATCGCTTCTTTGAAAGCAACCGCTTTAGCAGCAATCACGTGCATTAGTGGGCCACCTTGGCCACCAGGGAAAACAGCAGAGTTCAGTTTCTTATAAAGATCTTCACCTTCACAAGACAGAATTAGGCCGCCACGCGGACCTGCTAGGGTTTTATGCGTTGTGGTGGTCACAACGTGTGCGTGTGGGACAGGGTTCGGGTATACACCTGCTGCGATAAGGCCAGCAACGTGTGCCATATCAACGAAGAAGTACGCACCTACTTTATCGGCGATTTCACGCATACGCGCCCAATCACACACTTGTGAGTATGCAGAAAAGCCACCGATGATCATCTTCGGTTTGTGCTCAAGCGCCAATGCTTCCATCTCTTCGTAGTCAATTTGACCAGCTTCATCGATACCGTAAGGAATGATGTTGTAAAGTTTACCCGAGAAGTTCACAGGTGAACCGTGAGTCAAGTGGCCACCATGTGCTAGGCTCATACCCAAAACAGTATCACCAGCATTAAGCAGTGCCATGTAAACGGCATTATTTGCCTGAGAACCTGAGTGCGGCTGTACGTTCGCGTATTCTGCACCAAATAGCTCACATGCACGATCGATCGCCAGCTGTTCTGCTTTATCGACAAACTCACAGCCACCGTAGTAGCGCTTGCCTGGATAACCTTCAGCATATTTGTTCGTTAGCTGAGAGCCTTGTGCTTCCATTACACGTGGGCTGGTGTAGTTTTCAGAAGCAATCAGTTCAATGTGCTCTTCCTGACGCGCAGTTTCTTCCTGAATAGCTGCAAATAGTTCAGCGTCATAATTAGCAATGTTCATATCGCGCTTTAGCATCTGTATCTCCTGACTCAGATTATATCCGTACCTATTTGCTCAAAAGTGTCACTTTTTTGCATTTGATACAAATTGGTTGTAAACATACCATTTCGGGCAATTAACGAAAATTAGCAAAGCTAGGCGCCACGTGGACGCAAACGTTTTCGTTACCCCTTTGTATAAGGCTATATTTTACAGAATTTGATCTAAATCAGGTAGCCCTAAAGTAATTTTTTATTGGTATTTATTTCGATGATGGCATGAATTGTTTTCATCTTGGTGAATCAACCACCACACACCGACATAATTACGTTTCATTTTTTACAAGAAAACAGCAAATTTATTTTTTTACATTAGCGTATTTAATTATGTACACCACCAGCAACATTCTTTTCTTACTGACTCTCTGCTTTTTCCTGATAGGGCTTTATTATGGCCGCCTTCAAATATAAGGAGTATTGTTTTGAGCGGTTACCATCATTCATTAAAAGAAAACATCATTGCTATTCTTACAGGTACTTTCGTTGTTTCTCAGGGTGTTTTCTTTTTACAGCAAGCAGATTTGTTAACCGGTGGAACAACAGGTCTAGCCTTACTTGCAAGCCAGTTTGTTGACCTATCGTTTGGCCAGCTGTACTTTTTGATGAACTGCCCGTTCTATTTAATAGCATGGTTCCGTATGGGACGTAGTTTTGCTATTACCAGCATTATTTCCGGTGGTATGGTGTCAGTAATCACTGACAATTTGCATCATGTGCTTGAAATTAGCCGCCTTGAGCCCCTTTACTGTGCAATTATCGGTGGCTTATTAATGGGGCTAGGTATGCTGATCCTATTTCGCCACAAAACCAGTCTTGGCGGCTTCAATGTCTTAGTGCTGTTTTTACAGGAAAAATTTGGCTGGTCGGCAGGCAAGCTTCAGATGTGCATCGATATCAGCATTCTCGTGGCCTCGTTCTTCTTAGTTAGTCCAATGGTACTTTTATTCTCTATCATCGGTGCCTTCATGTTGAATTTAGTCCTGGCGATGAACCATAAGCCTGGCCGCTACAGCGGTGAACTCAAACCGCAAGCAAGTAGCTAAACTAATTTTGCGACAGACAAAACGAAAAAGGCTTGCCAACTTGGCAAGCCTTTTTTCATGTATTGCGTACGCCCAATCATTTCTGATCTCAGGCAAGCAGAAGAAGGTAATTTGTATGAGTGTGAAGGAATTTCGCTCAAGAACGCAGAGGAAGCACTTAGTTCACACCTAGCAAGTCAACTCTGGCTAAACTGTTTCATTCTCTGGCAAAGAGGAAGCGCGGAGTTTATAGGCATAAATGAGCACTTCCGATACCGCCAGAGGATGAAACAGCGACGACAGAGAGGACTTTAGATCGCGTCCTCGTCTTCCTCACCCGTCCTGATCCGCACCACACGCTCGACATCAAACATGAAAATTTTACCATCACCAATTTTGCCTGTTTGCGCGGTTTCGATGATCGTGTCGATACATTGCTCTGCAACTTCATCAGACACCACAATTTCAAGTTTTACTTTTGGCAAAAAATCGACCATGTACTCAGCCCCACGGTACAATTCCGTATGCCCTTTTTGACGACCAAAGCCTTTAACCTCAGAAACGGTCATACCTGTGATCCCGACATCGGCGAGGGCTTCGCGAACATCATCAAGCTTAAATGGCTTAATAATGGCTTCAATTTTTTTCATCTTCATCATCCTTTGCTGAGCAGAGGTCACTGGCGTGCATTTCGATAAGAGACGACATCATCGACGCCAACTGCCTGATTAATATTGATTACAGTATACCAAATGGAACGTTTGAGGTTCAGTGTTTTTCAATTGGTAATACAACATCGGTGTCCATCATTTTTAGCAGGACCACGACAGCAAAAATAAGCACAGAGCTATTTAAAATGACGACCGAAAACGGCCGAAGATCTGAGCTTACAAGCGAAGGCAGATAGGGGATCATGCTGTAACCGAAAAACATCGTTACGGCAGGAATAAAGAAATATAACGGGATAAATCCCCAGCGACGTCCTCGGGCGAGGCCGACGGAAGCAAGAATACCAGATAACAATACCAAAATAGCAATAATGCTTGGCACAATACCGACTTGCTTAAAGCTCATGACTGTTGCGAACGTATCCGCATACCGAAGTAAACAAATCATCACGAGCACTGCCAACCCTTTACCTGCGTTGGCTAAACCATTCCGTTGGTTGTCCATTTTAGTCTCTTCCATGAAAGCAGATAGGATAAATCTAAAAAATATAAGCACATCTCCTATGTGGCTATATTCAGTAGTACAATACAATATGACTCAAAATTTATGTTTTACATCACCCTCCTCACTAATTATTTAGACACGTATTTTAGTTATAGTTCCGATCATTACTTTGATCTATACATGCAATACATTGAATGGCTATAAATAGTTAGTACTGTGTTTTCACAAGATCAACAAAACCGCCTAACGTTCTGACGACCCGTGTCGTCACCTTCGTTTCGTACCGGTGGCGATTCAACCATACCGCTTTTAAGCCAACCTGCTTTGCTGCTTCTGCATCGTTCATCGGATGATTGCCAATAAACCAACACTCATGGGCATTTTCCTTCGCCAACCTGACAGCCTGTTGGAATATGTGAGGGTCAGGTTTTGCCACACCAGCCTGCTCGGAAGTTACAACAAAGCGGAAAAAGTCTTTGATATTGGTGTCTTGAAGCTTCGCTTCCTGCTGAAAGGTGAAACCATTGGTGATCACGGCCAGTGGCGAAATCGTTTGAAGTTGCGTTAAGGCCGGTAATACATCAGGAAATAGTCGCCAGTGTTGACGATAAATTTGGTAATACTCACCAATTAAATTATCTGCCTGCTCATTACTTAAGGGCTTTTTGAATAGCTCACTGATCCGGGCTCGGCGCAAACCTTCAAAATTTAATTCACCAGCTCGCCAGCGAACACGCTGCCGATCGGTTATGTCACGCCAAACCGTTTCAGGTGATTGCAAACAGCCTTCAATAAGATCATGGGGGTATCGTGCAATAAAAGTGCGAATTGCATCTTGCTCAGCACCATCGTGATCAAGCAACGTATTATCAAGATCGAAAAAAATCATGTCGCCTCTCCCCTATCTAACTGATATTCAGCTTAATCATACTCTTTCAATTTAGGCGAGGAATTTATTGAAAATTTGCTACTAAAAACAAAAAGCCGCTCATATGAGCGGCTTTTTTAATCAGTTAGCTTTCGCTTAGCCAATATTGACACGAGCATTACGGAACATGCGCATCCATGGGCTGTTCTCGTTCCAGTCATCTGGATGCCATGAATTAGCAACAGTACGGAATACACGCTCAGGGTGCGGCATCATAATAGTTACGCGACCGTCTTGCGTAGTTAAACCGGTAATACCATTTGGTGAACCATTCGGGTTTGCCGGGTAGTTCTGCGTTACATTACCGTAGTTATCAAGGTAACGTAGGGCTACCGTGCCAGATTGCTCAATCGCATTCAGGTGCTCGCCATTACGCACTTCAACTCGGCCTTCACCGTGAGAAACCGCGATAGGCATACGAGAGCCAGCCATACCATTGAAGAACAATGAATCACTTTGCTGAACCTCAACTAAGCTGAAGCGTGCTTCAAAGCGCTCTGATTCATTGCGCACAAAGCGTGGCCACAAATCGGCACCTGGAATTAATTCACGCAGGTTCGACATCATCTGACAACCGTTACAAACACCTAATGCAAAGGTATCGTTGCGATGGAAGAAGCGTTCAAACTGATCACGTGCCATGTTGTTGAACAGCACTGATTTCGCCCACCCTTCACCGGCACCAAGTACATCACCGTATGAGAAGCCACCACATGCAACCAAGCCATTAAAGCCTTCTAGCTGAACGTTGCCCGAAAGAATGTCACTCATGTGAACGTCTTTCGCTTCAAAGCCAGCACGGTCAAATGCCGCAGCCATCTCAACGTGTGAGTTAACACCCTGCTCACGCAAGATAGCCATTTGTGGCTTCGCGCCCAAGTTGATTGCAGGCGCAATAAACGGCGCAGCAACATCTTCATTGATGTCGAACGTTAGTTTGGTGTTCAAACCAGGATCTTGCGTGTCTTTTTTCGCTTCAAATTCTTGCAGTGCGCCGGCTGGGTTATCACGCATTGCCTGCATTTGATAAGTCGTCTCAGCCCAAACAGTACGTAACTCGGTACGGCTCTGCTCTAGGACGCGATCGTTGCCATTCCAAATACGAACGACATCTTCATCAATCACAGTACCAAGCACATGGCTACAAGCTTCTAGACCATTAGCAGCCAGTACCGCCTGTACGGACTCTAAGTCTTCAGTACGAACTTGAACAACCGCACCTAGCTCTTCATTAAATAGCATCGCTAGAACATCGTCACACTGATCGCCAGCAGTGATGTTCAAATCAACTTCAACACCCGTGTGACCGGCAAAGGCCATTTCAGCTAAGGTTACATACAAACCACCATCACCGCGGTCATGGTAAGCCAGTAGCTTCTCGTCGCGTACTAGTGCCTGAACAGCATTGAAGAAGCCTTTCAGTAATTCTGGGCTATCAACATCTGCCGGCTTATCACCAAGTTGCTTGTAAACCTGCGCCAATGCTGTTGCACCAAGGCGGTTCTGGCCACAACCTAAATCGATAAGTAATAAACTTGAGTCGCCTTTGTCTGTACGTAGCTGTGGTGTCACAGTCTTACGAACATCTTCAACGCGACCAAATGCAGTAATAACCAGTGACAGTGGTGAAGTCACTTCTTTTTCTTCACCGTTTTCTTCCCACTTGGTTTTCATTGACATGGAGTCTTTACCAACTGGGATAGTCAAGCCAAGTGCTGGACACAGTTCTTCACCAATTGCTTTAACTGCTTCATATAGACCCGCATCTTCACCAGGGTGACCCGCTGGCGACATCCAGTTAGCCGACAGGTTAATGCGTTTCAT
Source organism: Photobacterium makurazakiensis (assembly GCF_050336715.1). Classification (NCBI taxonomy): domain Bacteria; kingdom Pseudomonadati; phylum Pseudomonadota; class Gammaproteobacteria; order Vibrionales; family Vibrionaceae; genus Photobacterium; species Photobacterium makurazakiensis. The sequence continues at coordinate 93,967 of NZ_JAKJSJ010000010.1, read as the reverse complement.
ATCACCAATGTCTGCACTTGCAATATTGGTAATTGCTTCACCAACTGCAAGGCGAGCTGATGCGCCAAAATCAAGCAGAGCAACAGGCGTACGCTCACCCATCGACATCGCTTCGCCGTGGTAAGTATCGTAGCTCGCAGCCGTTACTGCACAGTTAGCCACTGGTACCTGCCAAGGGCCTACCATTTGGTCACGAGCAACAAGGCCAGTTACCGTACGGTCACCAATGGTGATCAGGAAGGTTTTTTCAGCGACTGCTGGTAGGCGAAGTACACGCTGAGTCGCCTCTTCTAGCTCGATACCAGAGCGGTCAATTGCCTGACCTTCAACTTTCAGTGTTTTCGCGTCACGGTGCATCTTCGGCGCTTTACCCAATAGAATATCCATTGGCATATCGATTGGTGTATCGTCGAAGTGGCTATCTTCAAGTGTTAGATGACGCTCTTCAGTCGCTTCACCCACTACCGCATACGGTGCACGTTCACGCTGACAAATTGCGTCGAATGCCGCCATGTTTTCTGGCGCAATGGCCATTACATAGCGTTCTTGTGATTCGTTACACCAGATCTCTAGCGGGCTCATGCCTGGTTCATCGTTTGGTACATCACGTAGCTGGAATTTACCGCCACGCTCACCATCATCAACAAGCTCAGGTAATGCATTTGAGATACCGCCCGCGCCCACATCGTGGATAAAGGCGATTGGGTTATCGTCACCCATCTGCCAACAACGGTCGATAACTTCCTGACAACGACGTTCCATTTCTGGGTTTTCACGCTGTACTGAAGCAAAATCAAGATCTTCAGCCGATTGACCAGAAGCCATTGATGATGCTGCACCTCCACCAAGGCCGATGTTCATCGCAGGACCACCCAGTACGATCAGTTTCGCACCAACAGGGATCTCTTTCTTCTGAACGTGATCTGCACGGATATTACCCATACCACCAGCAATCATGATTGGCTTGTGGTAACCACGTACTTCTTCGCCATTGTGTGACGTGACTTTCTCTTCGTAAGTACGGAAGTAACCAAGTAGGTTTGGACGACCAAATTCGTTATTAAATGCTGCGCCACCCAGAGGGCCTTCAAGCATAATGTCTAATGCATTAACGATACGGCCTGGCTTACCAAAATCCGTTTCCCAAGGCTGTTCAAAACCAGGAACACGCAGGTTAGAAACCGTAAAGCCAACCAGACCCGCTTTTGGCTTACCACCAATACCCGTTGCGCCTTCATCACGGATTTCACCGCCTGAACCTGTTGATGCGCCCGGCCATGGTGAAATTGCCGTTGGGTGGTTATGCGTTTCTACTTTCATCAAGATATGTGCAGCTTCTTGATGGTAGTTATATTGACGAGATTCTGGGTTCGGGAAGAAACGACCCACTTCAGAGCCTTCCATTACTGCGGCATTATCTTTGTATGCCGACAGAACGTGCTCGTTATTCTTCTCGTAGGTGTTTTTGATCATCTTGAACAGTGACTTTTCTTGATCAACACCGTCGATCGTCCAGTCAGCATTAAAGATTTTATGACGACAGTGCTCTGAGTTAGCTTGAGCAAACATCATCAGTTCGATGTCATTCGGATTGCGACCAAGTTTAGTGAAGTTTTCCACTAAGTAGTCAATTTCGTCTTCTGCTAACGCCAAACCCAGTGTTACGTTTGCTTCTTCTAGGGCTTTGCGGCCACCAGCAAGAATATCAACCGATTTCACAGGTGCAGGTTCAGCTTGAACGAATAAGGCTTGTGCTGCTTCAAACTCACCGAAAACCACTTCCATCATACGGTCGTGGATCAGGCCTTTCAGCACTTCAATGTGTTCATTCGTTAGTGTTGCCGTAGTTTCTACGTAATACGCTGTGCCGCGCTCTAAGCGTTTAACATTGCTTAAACCACAGTTGCGGGCGATATCAGTTGATTTAGAAGACCATGGCGAGATAGTTCCCGGACGAGGCGTAACCAGTAACAGCAAGCCAGTCGGCTCGTGCTCTGCAATCGTTGGACCGTAGGTAAGCAGGCTTGCAAGCTTACTTTGCTCGTCAGCATTCAGCGGTGCAGATACATCAGCAAAGTGCATAAACTCAGCATAAATGCCTGACACAGGCAGATCTAATTCGCGGCAACGCTCTAGTAGCTTATTAACGCGAAACTCAGACAGTGCGGGTGAACCACGCAAAATTTCCATGTGCGAACGTCTCTCGATTAGCAGTTGAATGAAGGTGATATTGGCCTAACCCCCAGCATTATTCTGGGATAATTACGTCAATTTCACCTCGCTTTACAAAATATTCAAAGGCGATGTGCTCATGATGTGGCGTAGTATAAGGGAAAAAAATTTGTGACGTAACACCTGACGCAACCGTTTGCGTGTTTTTTTTTCAATTGTTCGAAAAAAACTGATAATTTGCCGATAACTTTGCGGATCCGCTGAGCTTTGGTATAAAGAACATCCTACTATTACGTGAGCATAGTTTGTTGAGCATTAACCGACCGATTATTCAGCTACAGCGTTTTACCGCTGTACTCTTTAGCCTGCTGTTATTGAGTGGCTGTCTCTGGCAAGAAGAACCTCGCACCGATCTTGAGCGTATTCGAGAAGATGGTGTGCTTCGTGTCGGAACACTCAATAATCAACTCTCTTATTATATTGGCAGTGAAGGTCCAACCGGCCTTGACTACGAAATTGCTCGCCTTTTTGCCGAGAAGCTCGGCGTAAAGCTTGAAATGAAGCCAATGTTCACCTTATCTCGGCTTTTTCCTGCCCTTGAGCGTAATGAGGTCGATCTGCTTGCCGCTGGCTTAACCATGACCGATGAGCGCTTAGCAAACTTTCGAGCTGCACCGGCTTATTATTATGCCAGTCAAAAAGTCGTTTATAAAAAAGGCCAGTGGCGCCCTAGAAGCCTGAGTGATCTTGCGCAGAATAAAGGCAGCTTTACCATTGTCAAAGGCTCAAGTTACGAACTCACACTGCAAGCACTTAAACAGCAATACCCAACATTAGAATGGAATGCTGTTGAAGAAACCGATAATGATGAATTACTACGTCAAGTTGCAGCGGGCGAATTAGACTATACGATGGCTGATTCTGTTGAAGTCGCACTCAACCAACGAATTAATCCCGATGTTACGACAGCCCTTGAACTCACCGAAGATGAACCCATTGCTTGGTTTATCAATCAAACCAGCGATGACAGCTTATATGGCTTACTCATTGAATTTTTTGGTGATATCCAGCAAAGCGGTGAACTCGCTAAGCTTGAAGAGAAATATTTAGGCCATGTCGACACGTTTGATTACGTTGATACCCGTGCTTTCTTACGCGCACTTGAGAGTACGCTTCCCAAGTGGCAAGGGCTCTTTAAACAATATGCTAACGAATTTGACTGGCGCTTAATCGCGGCGCTGTCGTATCAAGAATCACACTGGAACCCTCGAGCTGTTTCGCCAACAGGAGTGCGCGGCATGATGATGTTGACCCTACCGACAGCGAAATCAGTAGGAGTACAAAATCGTCTTGACCCAGAGCAAAGTATTCGTGGCGGTGCGCTATACCTACGCAAGATGATCAACCGTATTCCTGACAGCGTAGAAGAGCATGAAAAAGTCTGGTTTGCCCTTGCTTCATACAACGTTGGCTTTGGCCACCTGATGGATGCTAGACGCTTAACCAAAACACAAGGCGGCAACCCTGACGCATGGAGTGATGTTAAGCAACGTTTACCATTACTACGACAGCGCCAATATTACCAGCACACTCGCTATGGCTATGCACGCGGTGATGAGGCACTCAATTATGTTGAGAATATCCGTCGCTATTACCAAAGCATTGTGGGCTATGAACAAACACATAGCCAAAGCCCTCAGCAAGACGAAATTGCGCTCATAGATGGCCTGCACACCATTACGCCGCCCGCAACATCAACGGCACAAAGTACGCTCGCAGAAGGTGATAGCACCATAGAGCAGAATAGCGCACCAGTAAAAACCGCCAGCCAGTAATACGCGGGGATATACCGAAAAAATGATATACAGAAACAAATGATATCCAGATACAGAAAAAGGGCCTAAGGCCCTTTTTTTGTATCTACTTTTATATACAACGGGTATATAGCCCACTTTAACGTCGCTACCCTTTCTCCGCCGCTTGTCGTGCTTTTTTCTCGGCTTTCTTTTCCGCTCGTCGACGCTTAAAAAACGCTTGAAGCTGTGCTCGGCACTCATCAGCCAATAGACCAGATTCAATGGCGACATGGTGGTTCACTTGCTCATAGTCGAGTAAGTTCATGATGCTGCCTGCCGCCCCTGTTTTCAAATCAGGCGCACCAAAGATCACTTTACCAATTCGACTATGTACCATAGCACCTGCACACATTGGGCATGGCTCTAGCGTGACATACAGTACTGCATCTAACAGACGGTAATTCTGTAGTACTTGCCCAGCCTGGCGTAAAGCCATGATCTCGGCATGAGCCGTCGCATCGTGTTGGGTTATCGAACGGTTCCAACCTTCACCAATCACTTGACCATTGTGTACAATGACAGCACCAACAGGCACCTCGCCTTCAGCCTCGGCTTTTGCAGCCAAAACCATTGCGCGACGCATGAAATCTTCATCGCTGTACTCATGTTGATGATGTTGGTTTAACTCTGTCATCTGTATGCTCTAAACGGATCATTGTTTCGTTGGGGCGACGATTATACCCAAACCACTATAAGAAGCGAGGCTATCACCATTGACTTACCCTCGACTCGATAATGAACTCGCCAGAAAATCAACCAACAGCCGGACTTTCGGCGATAGGTGGCGGTTATGTGGGTACAGCGCCCAGATCCCCTCATCAGCCTCTTGAAAATTATCCAATACCGGAACTAACTCTCCTGACGCCAAATCGTCAGCAATATAATAATCAGGTAGCTGAACTAAGCCGATGCCTTTTAAGGCTGCATCTCGTAGTGCAAAGCCACTATTACAACGTAAATTACCAGAAACCCTCACACTGCGCTCTTTATCTGCTTCTTGAAAACGCCAGTGATCATGGTTACCCACCAAGCAATTATGGTGGCGCAACTCTGATAACGAATGAGGAATGCCGTACTTTTCGAGATACGCCGGTGCTGCGCACGTATATTGAGTTCGAGCAGTCAGCTTCTTCGCCATCATTGAGGAACTGCTTAATTTACCAAGCCGGATCGCCAAATCAAAACCACCCTCGACTAAATCAATCTGACGATTTGTTAGATCCATCATGACTTCGATTTCGGGATACTGCAGCATAAAATCGGCGACCAATGGCATCACATATTGCTCACCATACGTTACTGGTGCAGTTAACTTCACACTGCCTTGAGGTGCACCTCGTCGATCGCTGATCGCCCGCTCGGCTTCTTCTAAACCATCTTGCAGCTGGCGGCAATGACGATAATAAATCCCCCCTTCTTCAGTTAGAGAGACTTTGCGTGTTGTTCGGTAAAACAGTTTGGTATTAAGCCGATTCTCTAACGCACTAACCTGACGGCTAACCTGAGCAGTAGAAATACCTAACTGCTTAGATGCCATAGTAAAACTCTCAGATTCAGCGACAGCAACAAACTCTGATACCCCTTCCCATAAAAACATAGCAGCCAATTATTACCATTTAGTAAAAGTCATTTGCATTATAGTGTTATTATCATTCAGTTAGAAATAAATATAATACTCAACATAAAATAATAACCCAGTAACGCATTTACCAATTCGTGGTTATACAAAATCTCACCTACTTTTTACTTTTATAGCTAGGCTAACTGTAGGAATTAAGCTGGGTATCGATCGAATGTACGAAGGCAAGAGTATCCGCTCTGTCATCCACTACGACAAATAATTAATCAAATACAGTAGGGTGCAGAATGTACCCTTCGCAGTTTCGAGAACAGATATGACCATAGAAAACATTAGTTGTAATAAACAGTTTGGCGGTTGGCATAAGCAATATACCCACCGATCTGAGGTGCTAGGCTGTGACATGCGCTTCGCAATTTACTTGCCACCACAAATTGCATTGGGTGAAAAAGTGCCCGTTTTATATTGGCTATCAGGCCTAACCTGTACCGATGAAAACTTCATGCAAAAAGCGGGCGCTCAACGTTTAGCGGCTGAACTAGGTATCGCGATTGTTGCTCCTGATACCAGTCCTCGCGGTGAAGGCGTTGCTGATGATCCTGAAGGTGCATATGACTTCGGTTTGGGTGCTGGTTTTTATGTGAATGCAACCGAAGCACCATGGAGCCGTCATTACCATATGTATGATTATGTGGTAAATGAATTGCCATCATTGGTTGAAGCACATTTCCCTGTTAGCCAACAACGTGCCATTAGCGGCCATTCAATGGGTGGACACGGTGCTCTAATGATTGCTCTACGTAATCCATCGCGCTATAGCTCTGTATCGGCCTTTAGCCCAATCAGCAATCCAATCAATTGCCCATGGGGTCAAAAAGCATTGGCTGGCTATTTAGGTAAAGATACCGCTAACTGGAAACAATACGACAGTACAGAGTTACTCAAACAAAGTAAAAAGGTGATCCCTGCATTAGTTGACCAAGGCGATCAAGATGGCTTTTTAGAAGAGCAACTAAAACCTGAAACGCTAGTCGCTGCTGCCGAATCGGTTGATTACCCATTAGAGCTGAGAATGCAAGAAGGCTATGATCATAGCTACTACTTTATCTCCAGCTTTATTGATGATCACCTGCGCTTCCACGCACAGTACCTGAAATAACAGGTTACTTAGATATAGCAAAAAGCCCGCAGCACTCACTAGCGATAAACTAGGGGCTGCGGGCTTTTTTATTTCATTTCGCTAAAGCATCAATTAGAAGCCTAGCGGGATATTAAATGCGAAGAAAGCAACCAACAGTGACGTCCACACCGTGAGGAACGCAATGGAGTAAGGCACCATCATCGCAATAACATCACCAAATGATAACTCTGGCTTGTACTTACGCATGAAGGCCAGAATAACACCTGCATAGCTCATCATTGGTGTGATGATGTTGGTTGATGAATCAGCAACACGGTACGCCGCTGTCACCAGATCAGGTGTCATATTTGGATTTACTTGATACAGCATCGGTACAAAGATAGGACCAAGTAGCATCCACTTCGACGTTAGCCCTCCGACAAACAAGTTAATAACCGCTGTCGTAAGAATAAAACCGATGATCAGCAGAATTGGAAATTCCTGCAGACCTAATGCACCTAAGAATGATGCACCAAGGTACGTTACATAGGTACCGAGGCCAGAGAAGCCCAATAGTGCCAGAAAGTTATAACAGAAGAATGTTAGCACCAAGATATAACCCATGGTATTCATCTGACTAACCATGGCCTTCACGACATCTTGCAGTGACTTAAATTTACCCGTCGCCCCACCAAAGAAAACACCCACAACAGCAAAAACCATCGCGATAAGCAGAATAACATTATCAAGGTATGGCGTTACTTCACGGCCAGCCTCATTAGTGTAAGTCGCCAATGGCCCCATCGCTAAACCCACGACAGCAGCTAACGCAAGAACAAGACCTAGACCCGCCGCTTTCAACCCTTTGTTTTCAGCATCTGTTACTTGAAAGTCATCCAAGTTCAGATCTTCTGGTAGTTGGTAAGACATCTTCTCAAGACGTGGGGCAACAAAGCGGGTCGTTACCCAAGCACCAAGGCCAGCAAGTAAGAAAGTCGACGTAAATATGAAGAAATAATGCATCGTCGCAGGGTTGAGTGCTTCGCCTGCTGCATTTTCAAATGGGATCCCTTGAGACTCAGCAAAAATACGTGCATTGGCCCCCAAGATAACATCAACAGGTGTTGCTGGAATTAAGTTAGCGCTAAAGCCCGCAGACACACCAGCAAAGCCAGCTGCCATACCTATCAAAGGGTTTTTCCCCAATCCGGCATATAGCAAACCAGCCAGTGGGATCAAGATCAGGTAACCAGCATCTGTTGCAATAGAGCTCATGATACCTAGGAAAACAACCAACAACGGCAGGTAGCGGTCATTAATTCGCAGGCCAACCTTCTTGATCACCGCCGATAGCAAGCCTGAATTTTCCGCAATACCCACACCCAGCATCACGATCAAGATAACGCCAAGCACACCGCCACCAAATGAAAGCCAGTTGGTCAGTAGTGCATTATCAAACATCCAACGGACATTCTCAGTTGCCATCATATTTTTGACGCTGTGGGTCACCGCACCGCCATCAGCACCTGTAATGTCAAACTGCAAGCCTCCAATAACAGCAGTCAGCACCAAACAGAATACAAATAGCGACATGAAAATAATGACAGGATCAGGGATTTTTTTACCAGCACGTTCAATGAACGCGATGATGCCTTTCTGCGAAGGCGGGTTTGAAATGGTCTCACTCATAATCGTACTTCCTTAATACACCGATTGAGTTTTAATATCGTGTTTTAATAAAAAAGTAACAAATCATTTCACCTGAGTAAAACCACTAAACCAGCGAGTATTCAAATAAATAAACCAGTATTTAATAAAAAACTAGAATATAAACTTATTCAGGTTCAGTTAAGCAACAAATCACCCCACACTAACTAACTAGTACAGCATTAAAATTTTGCAAAATTAAATTTCAAAGATTGAAGTAAAATCAGAATTAACAATCAAACAACACAAAATCATTAACACTGACAATATCAGACTACTTTTCACCAACATAACACTCAGCAAAAATAGTTAGGTAACGCTTACTGGCATAAAAAAAGCCCCGCATTGCGGGGCTTTTCATTCAGCAAATAAATTACATGCCGTATGTATATGGTGCTTGGATACCTAGTGGAATACCGATTGCCCAGTAAATCAGTAGGAAGATAGTCCAACCAATTAGCATTGCAATTGAGTAAGGCATCATCATTGATGCTAGTGACCCAATACCTGAACTCTTCACGTAGCGCTGCATGTACACAACAACTAGTGGGAAGAACACCATCATAGGAGAAATGATATTAGATACAGAATCACCAACACGGTAAGCGGCCTGAGTCAGCTCAGGAGAAATACCAACAGCCATCAGCATTGGAACCATGATAGGACCAATCAATGCCCACTTAGCAGATGCCGAACCAACCAGTAAGTTAACAAACGCTGTTAGTAGAATCATACCAACGATAGTTACCTGACCAGGTAAGTTCATCGCTTGTAGAAGCTGAGCACCTGATAGCGCAAGTAGCGTACCAAGGTTAGATTGAGTAAATGCAACAAGGAACTGAGCAATAAAGAATGCCATTACCATGAAGCTACCCATGCTGCTCATGGTTGCTGACATTGATTTAATGATATCGTCGCTTGCTTTAAACGTACCAGCCACCTTACCGTAAACCACACCTGGAATAACAAACAGGATAAAGATAAGCGGTACGATAGATTGCATTACTGGCGCATTAAAGGCTGTAATTTCACCAGCAGGTGAACGTAGCGGTGATGTTTCAGGGATCAACGATACAACCAGCACCGCAATACCTGCCATCATCGCCCAACCAGCACGAGAGAAAGCTTTACTTTCTAGCTCAGAGAAAGAACCCATATCTGGTGCTTCTTCTGCATCATCATCGATAGCCGTCTGAGACAGGCGTGGTTCGATAACGCGATCAGTAATATACCAACCGATGCTAACAATCAGAATAGAAGATAAACCAGTAAAGAACAGGTTAGATAGCGGGTTTACGATATATTCAGGATCAAGAATTTGTGCAGCTTCTTGTGTGAAGCCAGCCAATAGTGGGTCGATACCAGAAGGGATAAAGTTAGCGGCAAAACCACCAGATACACCAGCAAACGCTGCCGCAATACCTGCTAGAGGGTGACGGCCTGCTGCATGGAAGATAATACCACCAAGCGGGATAACCAATACATAACCTGCATCAGCCGCTGTGTGCGAAACAATCGCAACCAAAATCAGCACAGGTGTGATGAATTTTGCTGGTGTAACGTTAAGCATTTTTTTCAGGCCAGTATTAATGAAGCCTGAAGCTTCAGCAACACCAACACCTAGCATTGCAACTAGTACGATACCTAGTGGTGCGAAGCCAGTGAAGTTCGTCACCATTGTCGCTAAGAAATTAGCGAAAGACTCACCGGTCAGCAAGTTGTTAACTTCAACTGCTTGGCCTGAGACTGGGTGGATTAAACCAAATTCAAACTGTGAAAATACGGCGGATAAAACCCAAACAAGGATCAACCCCCAAAAGAAGAGCAAGGCCGGATCTGGGATCTTGTTACCTGTACGCTCAATGAAGTTAAGAAACTTATTCATCGCGCTTTGCGAATCATTCGGTGTCTTGTTTACTGCTTGATTGCTCATGGGAACTCCATGGTCATTAGTGATGTTGTAAATTTGCGGCGCTGCATGTTGTCATTTTATCGCCGTCTATGTGACTTTTCTAAAGAAGAAAAGTGTTGAGGCGGATTGTAATGAAAAGTTCACTTAAAAACGCACGATCCACCAACCTTTCACAAATAATCACGACCACATTTTGTAATGAAATATTAATGCAACACATTACACTAACAAGCACGCTACAACCCCGAGAACAAAGCGCAACAACGCTTTCATTTTTGTAAAGAGTATCCCTGTAATACCCAAAAAAACGATTACGAAGGTACTTACTGCTCAAACATGCAAGTAATTATTCGTCACTACAGTTTAGCCAAAAACAAAAGAAGCACCCTAAGGTGCTTCTCAAAAAATACGTGCTACAGTCACGCTGACCTAATCATTAATAATTAAGCCGTATTATTCCCATTCGATAGTTGCTGGTGGCTTACCAGAAATATCGTAAACAACACGGGAGATACCATCAACCTCGTTAATGATACGGTTAGAAACCTTACCCAAGAAATCGTATGGAAGGTGTGCCCAGTGCGCCGTCATGAAATCAATAGTTTCAACAGCACGCAGTGATACAACCCAATCGTATTTACGGCCATCGCCCATCACGCCAACTGAGCGTACAGGTAGGAATACCGTAAATGCTTGAGAGACTTTGTTGTAAAGATCTGCACTGTGTAGCTCTTCAATGAAAATAGCATCTGCACGACGTAGTAGGTCACAGTATTCTTTCTTCACTTCACCTAGTACACGCACACCTAGACCAGGTCCAGGGAACGGGTGGCGATAAAGCATGTTGTACGGAAGACCTAGCTCTAGACCAACCTTACGCACTTCATCTTTAAATAATTCACGTAGAGGCTCAACTAATCCCATTTCCATATCGTCTGGCAGGCCGCCAACGTTATGGTGAGATTTAATCACGTGCGCTTTACCATTTTTAGATGCTGCAGATTCGATTACATCAGGGTAGATAGTACCTTGCGCCAACCATTTAGCATTTTTCAGCTTCTTCGACTCTTCATCAAAAACATCAATGAAGACATGACCGATAATCTTGCGCTTCGCTTCTGGATCGTTCTCACCAGCCAATGCGCTTAAGAAACGATCTTCAGCTTTAACATGGACAATGTTCAAGCCAAAATGCTCACCGAACATCTCCATTACTTGCTCACCTTCGTTTAAACGAAGCAAGCCGTTATCAACGAAGACACATGTTAGTTTGTCGCCGATAGCACGGTGAAGCAGCATCGCCACAACAGATGAATCAACACCGCCAGATAAGCCAAGGATAACTTCATCGTCACCCACTTGCTTTTTAATGTTAGCGACAGCGTCTTCAATGATGTTCGCAGAAGTCCATAGTTTTTCACAACCACAAATATTCAATACGAAGTTTTCGATGATACGCATACCCTGGCGAGTGTGCGTTACTTCTGGGTGGAACTGAACACCGTAGAAGTTTTTCTCTTCGTTTGCCATTGCAGCAAACGGACATGTCTCTGTTTCAGCAATTTTCACGAAGTCAGATGGAATTTCAACCACTTTGTCGCCGTGGCTCATCCAAACATCAAGCATTGCTGTTCCGTCTTCAGCAATTGCATCTTCAATATTTTTAAAGAAAGCTGTTGGCTCAACAACTTTAACTTGTGCGTAGCCGAATTCACGCTCCGTAGAGCCTGCAACTTTACCGCCTAACTGCTCTGCCATTGTTTGCATGCCGTAACATACGCCAAAAACAGGAACACCAGCTTCAAATACATACTGCGGTGCACGAGGCGAACCAGCTTCAGTTACACTTTCCGGACCACCTGAAAGAATGATGCCGTTTGGATTGAAGTCACGGATATCGGCTTCATCAACGTCCCAGCTCCATAGCTCACAATAAACACCAATTTCACGAATACGGCGTGCAATAAGCTGAGTGTACTGAGAACCAAAGTCCAGAATAAGGATACGTTGTTCATGGATATTTGCGGTAGTGGTCATTATCGAGCAGTCTCAAAATAATTGAAATTTGGGGGCTTAAAAACGCCCCCGATTTTATACAAGTTTTCCATTTAGGCAAACGTTTTCGTCAGGCGTATCTACACCTGATTAAAATTAGCCCATACGGTAGTTTGGTGCTTCTTTTGTAATGGTCACATCATGGACGTGTGACTCTTTCATACCAGCGCCTGAAATACGTACAAACTCCGCTTTTGTACGAAGCGCTTCAATCGTTGGAGAACCTGTTAGGCCCATACTTGAACGTAAACCACCCATCTGCTGATGAACAATTTCTTTCATTAGGCCTTTGTATGCAACACGACCTTCGATACCTTCAGGTACCAATTTGTCAGCGGCATTATCAGTCTGGAAATAACGGTCTGAAGAACCTTTAGACATCGCACCTAGCGAGCCCATACCACGGTATGATTTATAAGAACGGCCTTGGTACAGCTCAACTTCACCCGGTGCTTCTTCCGTACCGGCAAACATAGAGCCAACCATCACACAAGATGCACCAGCAGCAATAGCTTTACACATATCACCAGAGTAACGAATACCACCGTCGGCAATAACTGGAATGCCATGTTGATCAGCAACCGATACCGCTTCTGCAATAGCTGTCACCTGAGGAACACCAACACCAGTAACAATGCGGGTCGTACAGATAGAACCAGGGCCAATACCAACTTTAACCGTGCTAACACCCGCATCGATAAGTGCACGAGCACCTTCAGCTGTAGCAACGTTACCACCAACAATTGGCAACTCAGGAAAGGCTTCACGTGTTTCACGGATACGTTGAAGAACGCCTTCAGAGTGACCGTGAGATGAATCGATAAGCAGAACATCAACGCCCGCTTCAACCAATGCTTTCACGCGCTCTTCGTTACCAGCACCAGCACCAACAGCTGCACCAACGCGTAAACGACCACGGTCATCTTTACATGCGTTAGGTTTACGCTCTGCTTTTTGGAAATCTTTCGCGGTGATCATGCCTTTCAGTTGGAAGTCATCATTAACTAACAGTACTTTTTCAACACGGTACTGTTGCATGATAGCTTCAACGTCTTCGCGTGATGCGCCTTCTTTAGCTGCAGCGAGCTTGTCTTTTGAGGTCATCACCTCTTCTACTTTCATAGAAAGATCAGTAACGAAACGAACATCGCGGCCAGTAATGATACCGACGAGTTCATGGTTGTCTGAAACGACAGGATAGCCAGCAAAACCATTTTCAAGTGTCAGGCGCTTCACATCTTCAATTGTGTTATATGGCTTAACCGTTACAGGCTCAGATACAACACCGGCTTCAAACTTTTTCACCATACGTACTTCATTGGCTTGCTGCTCAATAGACATATTTTTGTGAATGAAACCGATACCGCCTTCTTGAGCAAGGGCGATAGCCAAGCGACCTTCTGTCACTGTATCCATTGACGCTGAAACCATAGGAATGTTTAGCGTAATATCTTTCGTCAGGCGGGTGCGCAGATCGGCAGTGTTAGGCAACACAGTTGAGTGGGCTGGAACCAGTAGTACATCATCGAAAGTCAAAGCTTCTTGTTTGATTCGTAACATTGCAATATCTCACACCAAGTAGAGGTTTAAAGAAGGATAAAATATTGCGAACAAAGTATACGCACGATGCAAACGATTGGCCAGTTATTTTTTAATTTTATTTATTGACTATTTTTACTTCGTGTGTAGTATATGTCGGTTAAGTTTCCGGTGCTGCGGTCGGCATTTTACGACCAAGATCTGTCCAGCGATCTGCCTAGGCTTTGGCAACGTACGTCTGCTTTTTGCCTCCGCTCACTTCTTGGCCTTTCGATAACAGGTGTCTCGCCTCGTGACTCTATTCGCTCAACAGACCCAAACCAACGATCGTATCTACACTGTTTCTAGTCTTAATGCTCAAGTACGTTTAATTCTTGAAAATGAAATGGGGGTTGTGTGGTTAATTGGTGAACTTTCAAACCTTTCAATGCCTGTGTCAGGTCATTGGTACTTCACGCTTAAAGATTCCCGAGCACAAGTTAAATGTGCCATGTTTAAGGGCAACAACCGTCGGGTTACCTTTAAACCAGCCAACGGTACTCAAGTGCTGGTAAAAGCTCGATTATCGCTTTATGAGCCTCGCGGTGATTACCAGCTGATCATCGAAAGTATGCAGCCAGAAGGTGATGGCCGTCTTCAACAGCAATTTGAACACCTTAAAATGTCACTCGCGGCTGAAGGTCTGTTTGCTCAATCGGTCAAAAAGCCATTACCCCAACAACCTAAGCGCGTCGGTATTGTTACCTCGAAAACCGGGGCTGCCCTGCATGATATTTTAAATGTTCTGCAGCGCCGTGATCCAAGCCTGCCCGTAGTAATCTACCCAACGATGGTGCAAGGGGAAGGATCTGCAATTTCCATCGCACAAGCCATTGGCCGTGCCAACGCCCGTGAGGAGTGTGATGTACTGATTGTTGGTCGCGGCGGCGGTTCATTGGAAGATCTATGGGCTTTCAATGAAGAGATTGTTGCTCGCACTATCGCGGCGAGCCATATACCCATAGTGAGCGCTGTAGGCCATGAAGTTGACGTCACTATTGCAGATTTTGTTGCTGATGTTCGTGCAGCCACTCCATCGGCAGCGGCTGAATTGATAAGCCGTGACATGACTCAGCAAACTCAATCTATTAAGCAGAAAACGCAACAACTGCAGCATGTTATGCGCCATTATCTAGCGACAAGGCAATCGCAAACGGTGGGGTTACAACATCGCCTTGATCGCCAACACCCGCAGGTAAGATTAAATCAGCAACAACAGCAATTAGATGAACTATCAAGTCGCTTAGAAAATACAATGGCTCGATTAATCACAACTCACCACCAGCACATTGAGCGAAATAATTACAAGCTGTCTTTACACTCGCCAGCACAAACAATCAAAGTGCAGCAATCTCGTGTTGAGCAAACCGAGCGTCGCCTACTCGATGCCATGGATCGCCGCCTACTTAACGTGAGGCATAAACTGGCGATGGCAGCCGAAAAGTTGGAAACCGTCAGCCCATTAGCCACTTTGGGACGCGGTTACTCCATTACACGTGATGCAAAAGGAAAAGTGGTACGCCATGCCAACCAAGTAAAACCAGGCGATACCCTAATCACAAAACTGGCCAATGATGAAATTCAGTCAATTGTATCTGAATAAACGACAGAGCAAATCTGAGCCGATAAGCTGAAAAGAAAAACGCCGCTATGATAGCGGCGTTTTTTTTGATGCATTACGCGTTAATACTTTTCAAATACAATTTTAACGCGAGATTTTGACTTCAACTCGTTGCAACTATTACAAAAGTAGCTGGCAGAACCACATGCCTGAAGCTTTTCCATTTCAGCTGCACAATCAGGGCAAAATGCTTTTTTCTTTACGACGGTCTGGCAATAGTCGCAATAGTATTGACCATCCTTCCAGGCTAATTCACTGTGACATTCTGGGCAGGTATTCTGGCTCACTTTATATTCCTTCATCAATGCGTCTTTCTGACAGTAATCTTATAACAATTTTAAGCCATAGCCTTTTGATCCAACTCAGGATCTTTCATCTCTGATCGACTCTAATTCCTGCCAAATCAAATATATTACTATCACAGTAATAACGGCAATGAACCAATGGCTTACTCAGCATTTTGTAATATGCCCCTACCACGTTGATCGTTCGCCAAAAGCTTGATCTAATTCAAAAGCCAAAGTGATCAGCGATCTGGTTCCAAAAGAATATTTATCAATACACTTCCCGAAAGCATAAGTTACATGTTCTGCATATGGATTTTAAACGATATTTTAACCTGCGATCGGTATGATTATACCGATAGATCAAGCGTAATCTATATTAGAAAAACACCGATCCAACCATTATGGCTTACATACTGCAGTTCGTGTGACCATTTTTATTTCTTGCTCATTTATCACCACAAACTCAACCTGAATTGAAGCGTATTCAGCTAACGATTGCACATGTGTGCCACCACATGGGATTTCAACCAAGCCTTCTTCAGCAAGATCACATTGCCAATAGCGGGAGTCTGTTAGGGCGACGCCATCACGGCGCATAACCACTGGATATTTCGCCTGACACCAACGTGTCAGGTGCCCATTGATTAAGTCAGCTATTTGAGGCAACGCCGCAAGCATATCGGCAGAATTTAATCCTCGCTTACGTAAGGTTTTACCTAAGCGGTAAGTATCAGTGCTGCAATCTTCCGTTACTCGACTCTCTGTTTGGGCATAACTATGGAAGTCGTAATGGCCGAGTTCATCTTTTCGGGATGCGTCTTTACGCCAGTAATCGTGGTGTAGCACCTTATTCAAGGCCAGTGATGACAGGTGACCGGCACTGTGGCCACGACTCAAAGCCAGCTGATAGGCTTGATCGACATCGAGCACGACAGGGCTACCTATCAAGGTAATGTCTAATGTTTGCTCAATGTAGTGAGCGACAACAAATACCCACCCTGCCTCATTACGCTTAACTGGGATATCTGCGCCAACATAAAGTTGATGGCTAGCCAATTCGACCGCGCCATGAGAGCACGTTGCAACGGAATAATCTGCGCCAGCAATTGTCACCGAACCACGGTCAGCAGGATGATCTGGCCAAATATGACTCACAGGGTGGAACGGGGTTATATCAGTTACGAGCCAGCAACCACCTTGCGGTGATGGCACAATCATTTGTACCACAGCTTGAGCTGAGAATTGGCGCTCGGTAAAAACAACTTCTGTCGGGGTTATTGCTGACATGGAATTCCTTTAGTACATCCCAAAAATATTTAAAGGGGATTATAAACAAAAAAACCCAGCATAATGCTGGGTTTTTAATAGGACTGTTGTCACGATAAATTACTTACCGCGGTTCTTCAGTGCACTGGTTAGACGCTTGCGTTGACGTTCTTGAGAAATCGTCAGTTTCTGCGTTTTACCTTCAAACGGGTTCTCGCTATTCTGGAACTGAATACGAATTGGTGTACCCATCATTTCCAGAGACTTACGGTAATAGTTCATCAAATAGCGCTTGTATGAACCTGGCAATTCTTTCACCTGATTACCGTGAACAACGATAATTGGTGGGTTGTAACCACCTGCGTGGGCATATTTTAGCTTCACACGGCGGCCACGGATCATTGGTGGCTGGTGATCGTCTTGCGCCATTTGCATGATACGCGTCAGTAGCGACGTACTAATACGCTTCGTCGCTGACTGGTAAGCTTCTTGTACTGACTCATACAAGTGACCAACACCTGTACCATGTAAAGCCGAGATGAAGTGAATACGAGCAAAGTCAACAAAACCAAGACGGCGATCAAGTTCTGATTTCACGCGATCTTTCACTTCGTTGTCTAAACCGTCCCACTTATTCACCGCAATAACCAGTGAACGACCAGCGTTTAGGGCAAAGCCTAATAAGCTCAAGTCTTGGTCTGAAATGTTCTCACGCGCATCAATAATAAGTAATACGACGTTTGCATCTTCAACCGCTTTCAAGGTTTGGATAACTGAGAACTTCTCAACAGCTTGGTGCATGTTTTTACGGCGACGGATACCTGCTGTATCAATCAGCACATAATCCTGACCATCACGCTCCATTGGAATATAAATAGAGTCACGTGTCGTGCCAGGCATATCGTAAACAACAACACGCTCTTCGCCCAGAATACGGTTAGTCAGGGTCGACTTGCCCACATTTGGACGACCAATAATCGCTAACTTGATCGGTTGCTCTTGCAGGCGCTTGTATGCCGCTTCTGCATCTTCTTCAGACAGGTTTGCTTTCTCGATATCTTCAACTGATGTTAAATCTTCGATACTTGGCTCTTCACCCTCTTCTGCCGCATTCAAGCTATCAGAGAAAGGTGCAAGCGCACGTTCCATCAGTGCAGTAACACCACGGTTCTGCGCAGCAGCAATTTGGTACATGGCATCCACGCCCAATTGCCAGAAATCTGCACAAGCGCTATCTGCATCGATGCCATCAATCTTGTTAACAACCAAGAATGTTGGCTTCTCACGGCTACGCAAGTGCTTTGCAATCGCTTCATCAGATGGTGTTAGGCCAGCGCGACCATCAACCAAAAATAAAACTACATCTGCCTCTTCAATGGCTGCCAGCGACTGCTCAGCCATTTTCGTTTCAACACCTTCTTCGGTGCCGTCAATACCGCCCGTATCGATAACAATAAATTCGTGCTCTTCGAGCTCTGCTTTACCGTATTTACGATCCCTTGTTAGGCCAGGAAAATCAGCTACCAGCGCATCCCTTGTACGGGTAAGACGGTTGAATAACGTCGATTTACCCACATTTGGGCGCCCGACTAGGGCAACAACAGGAATCATAACTACCTCTTACTTTTCATTGTCTTAATGACATAATGTCCATTCATTCTTATCTCCAGCCACAAAATTGTGACCTTCATCCGACAATAATATCGCGAATGGATATAACAATAACGGCTCCTGACTGTATTTACAGCAGGAGCCGACAAATTCGATGGCGCGTATTATACCGACTATTTACGGCATTTGCATTTTGTTAATGCGGCCATCCCGAGTGATAACTAAATATCCATCACTCATACGCAGCGGTGGTACAGCAATACCACTGCCGTCTGTTTCTTGTTGAGCGACAAAATCACCAGTGTATGGGTCTAGCCAATGTAGGAACCCTTCACTATCACCCACGACAACATAGCCGCCAACAATAGTCGGAGCGCTTAATAAGCGGTATTCCAAATCATTGTTAGCCCAAAGCTCCGTTCCACTGCGAGTATCAACTGCCACAATATGGTCTTGATCTGTGATTAAATATAGTTGATTACCATCAATCACGAAATCTGTTGCAGAAGAATAAGCACGTTTCCATGCCGCCTGGCCACTACGCAGGTCAATCGACACTAAGTTACCATTGTAACCCACAACATAAAGTCGTTCGCCATCAATAATAGGTGTCGCGTCCACATCGACAAGGCGATCAATTTCCGTAGATCCTCTTGGAGAACCAATCGGCTGCTGCCATAACATTTGGCCATTAGCCATTAATGCTCCAGCAAGGCGACCGTTAGCTTGTCCCCAGAAAACACCACCTGAAATAGCAACTGGCGCGCTGTCACCACGAAGTGTTAACGTTGGTACTTCACTACCAAGTTGCCACTTGTTTTCACCGGTATCCGCATCAAGTGCCTGTAAGATACCACGGCTAGTATTAACAACGACTAAGCCTTCATCGATCAATGGTTTTGAAAGTACTTCACCTTCAACGGTCGAACGCCAAAGCTCTTCACCCGTCGCTTCATCAAGCGCGATAACCTCAGCGTTTTCGCTGCCGATAAAGACCTTGCCATAAGACAGAGCAATACCACCAGCCAACCTTGCGCTGATGTCACCTTCAAGGTCAACTTCCCAAATTAGTTGACCATTTTCCGGATCAAGTGCTTGCACTATACCGTTGCGATCTGCAACGAATAGTTTGCCATAGCCAAGTGCTGGAGATAGTTTAGAGAAGTAATGGCCAACGCCATCACCCACACTCTGACTCCAGCTTTGTATCGGAGAAAAACTACTTTCGACAACGGGCAATGGTGCCATCTGGATCGTATCTTCTTCCCCAGCACATCCCGCAAGGATCCCTACGGCAAGAGCAACAGAGATAGCTTGCTTTAACACCTTCTGCATACACTTCAACCTTACTGTGCTAGATCATCAAGCTTAATTTGAAGTGCTGGTGAAGCGCCAAGTTGTTGCGCAGCAACATAAGCTTCACGTGCAGCAACACTATCGCCTTTTTGCAATAGAACATCACCACGCAATTCAGCAACTTTCGCCTTCCAGCTTTCGCCTGTTACTTTATCTAGCTCAGCAAGTGCTTGGTCAAACGACTGCTGTTCTGCGTAAATACGCGCTAAACGGGTTTGAGCAACAGGAAGAATAGCGTCATCCTTCGTATTACCAATTGCCCAATTTAACTGTTCAGCCGCAGCATCAAGATCACCATTTGTAACCTGTGCTTTCGCCAACTGAAGCGCAGCCAATACCGAGTACTGGCTACTGTCATGAGCTGCAATAAACGCCTGAACATCAGCAACAGCGCTGTCGCTGCCTGCTTCTAGACGATTAATTACCTGCGTATACGCATCTGATGCCTGTTCCTTAGCTGACTGAACTTCGGCTTGATAATAACGCCAACCAGTCAAACCACCCAGACCAATCACAGCACCGAGAACAATGGCTTTACCATTTTCTTTCCACCAAGCCTTAATCTGTTCAACTTGTTGTTCTTCTGTGATATTGCCGTCCACTTCCTGTCCTCTCTTAAATCAATTCGGCCAGCTTAGCTGCCACTTCGTCTTGCGCCATTGTGGTTTGTTCACCGCCGCGAAGATCCTTAACTACTACGGTATTTTCAGCGATTTCATTTTCGCCCAGTACCAATGCAACTGCAGCGCCAACATTATCAGCACGCTTAAACTGTTTCTTGAAATTACCACCACCGAAGTGGCTCATCACACGTAGACCCGGTACATCTTCACGAAGTTTTTCGGCAAGTTGCATACCTGCCAGCATGGTGCCCTCACCAGCCGTTACCATGTACACGTCAACCGAACGGCGTACATCAGTTAGCTCTAGGGTTTCCATCATCAGTACAAGACGCTCTAGACCCATAGCAAAACCTACTGCAGGTGTTGCTTTACCGCCTAGCTGCTCGACAAGGCCATCATAACGGCCACCGGCACATACTGTACCTTGAGCACCTAGACTCTCAGTGATCCATTCAAAAACAGTGCGGTTATAATAATCTAAACCACGAACAAGACGTTCATTTACTTGATATTCGATGCCCGCAGCGTCTAATAGTTCACATAAACCAGCAAAATGTTGAGTTGATTCTTCGTCTAAGTACTCAGAAAGTTTCGGTGCATCGACCAAAATTGCCTGTACTGCTGCATTTTTACTATCAAGAACGCGCAGTGGGTTGGTGTGCATGCGACGTTTACAGTCTTCATCCAACACATCTAAATGCTGCTCAAGGAATGCAACAAGTGCTGTACGATAATTCGCACGCGCTTCTAAAGAACCGATTGAGTTCAACTCTAAACGGACATGCTTGCTAATACCCAGCTCACGCCAAAAACGCGCCATCATCATGATAAGTTCAGCATCAACATCTGGACCATTTAGGCCAAAGACTTCAACACCAAACTGGTGGAACTGGCGGTAACGGCCTTTCTGTGGACGCTCATGACGAAACATTGGGCCGGTATACCATAAGCGCTGCTCTTGGTTATACAGCAGACCATTTTGGATCCCTGCACGTACACAACCCGCAGTACCTTCTGGGCGCAGTGTTAAACTATCGCCGTTACGGTCATCGAATGTGTACATTTCCTTTTCAACGACATCAGTTACTTCACCGATAGCACGCTTAAACAAATGCGTAGATTCAACGATTGGCATACGGATTTCATTGTAACCGTATGCACTCACTACTTGCTTAATGGTACCTTCCACTTTGTGCCAAAGAGGAGATTGCGTTGGTAGGCAGTCGTTCATGCCTCGAATTGCTTGAATTTGTTTCGCCACGTTTGTTCTCGTTAACCGATGGGGAGTTGAATCGAATATATAAGTTCTAGCCAAAATAGTGAACCACACCCTGAAAATCAGGGGGTAGTTCCACGGTATTTTGCTATTTTTCCGTCACATCAATGCGATTGTTGATATCGAGTATTGATGCTTTCGCACGGATTTTAGTTTCTAGCTGATCGATAACATTATCGTTATCAAAGCGCTCTTTCTGACGAATTCCATCTTCGTAGAAGGCACTCTTACGGTTACCACCAGCAATCCCAAGGTGTGATACTTCTGCTTCGCCAGGGCCATTAACCACACAGCCGATCACAGACACATCCATAGGAATAGTAATATCTTCTAAACGCTGCTCCAGCTCGTTTACCGTGCTGATCACGTCAAATTCCTGACGTGAACAGGTTGGACAGGCGATAAAGTTAATACCGCGAGCACGAATACGCAGAGATTTCAGAATATCAAAGCCAACTTTAATTTCTTCAACAGGATCGGCAGCCAGCGAAACACGCAATGTATCACCGATACCTTCAGCAAGAAGCATACCTAGGCCAACAGCCGACTTTACTGAACCTGCACGCGCACCACCGGCCTCGGTGATACCAAGGTGAAGTGGTTGTTTAATTTGTTGAGCAAGCTTACGGTACGACTCGACGGCAAGGAAAACATCAGACGCTTTAACACTGACTTTAAATTGATCAAAGTTAAGGCGATCAAGGATATCCACATGACGCATTGCCGATTCAACCAAAGCATCAGGTGTTGGTTCACCGTACTTCTGCTGAATTTCTTTCTCTAATGAGCCACCATTTACCCCAATGCGAATTGGAATATTATTATCGCGAGCACAATCAACGACCGCGCGAATACGGTCTTCACGACCAATATTGCCCGGATTAATGCGTAAACAGTCAACCCCGTACTCTGCCACTTTTAAGGCTATACGGTAATCAAAATGAATATCCGCAATTAGCGGAATATCAACCTGTTGCTTGATTTGTTTAAACGCCTCGGCGGCGTCCATTGTTGGTACAGAGACACGAACTAGGTCTGCACCAACATTTTCCAACGCTTTGATCTGAGCGACCGTCGCAGCAACATCTGTTGTGCGGGTATTGGTCATCGATTGAACTGCGATAGGTGCGCCATCACCAATAGGCACATTCCCAACATAAATACGGGTAGATTGGCGACGGATAATTGGAGATTCGTTATGCATTACATTCACTCTATTTACTGCGGCAGTTTCAATCGCGCTACTTTTCCAGCTGGGTAGCCGCTTAAATCAACCGACTCCCCTTTATAACTCATTGTAACAACACCAGGCGCACCCAGCACAACCCTAAATGGCTCATCGCCTTCTAGCTTCAATACATCACCGGCTTTCTTAATTCCCGTGTCTAAACGTTTACCGTTCACATCACGAATATCAATCCAGCAATCACCACTGAAGCTCAGTTCGAGGGTTGACTCAACAACGACTGCACTATCTTCATTTTCACTGACGATACCGGTAAGCTGCTCTGCCGCTAAACTGTCGGCGCTATCAACATCATCGTTTTGAAGCATGTCATCATTTGAGGCTGTTTCAGTAAAACTATCTTCAAAGCTCGCTTGAGGCTCTTCGATTTGTTCAGCAACCATAGGCGTCATATCTTCAACCGACGGTGATGAGACCACACTCGCTTCATCTGAAGGGTTGGCATTTAATACTGTTACCGTATCAACGTCTGCTTCACCGTTACCCGTAGCAAGGGATTCATCTAAAGGCTGCGTCTGCTGACTGTTCGATGCCGATAAGTCAGCTTCTGATGACATTTGCAGGCTCTGCCACCACCAAACGCCCGTTAAACCTATAAATAATACTGCTAAAGCCCAAGTTAATCGCATGATACGGTTATCATGAGCTTCTCGCTTGGTTCGGCGAGAAAAACTCTGCATTTCTTGTTCTTGAGGTTGAGCATGACCAAAATGGTCAAGCTTTGCCAAAACGTCTGCTTCATCTAAACCGACAAATTTGGCGTAAGAACGCACATAACCTCGCGTAAACGTGGCAAGTTGCGCTTTTTCAAAATTATTTAGCTCGATATCATTCACTACCGAGAGACGAAGCCTCAATCGGCTGGCAACATCTGCCTGCGTATAGCCTAATTGTTCACGAGCCTGACGCAGCATATCCCCTGGAAGAATAACGTCTTCTGTTGATCGTTCTTCGTTCTGTTCAGTATTCATTGGCTAGGTATTTTTGATATTGCTTTGAGTTAGGGAACTGTTCCTTTAGGAGACTGGCATATTTATCAACCTGGCTCTGCTGATCAGCTTGTTGTTCCAGCTGAATCAGAAGCCAAAGGCTGTCTGCCTTGTACCCATACCTCTTATTAAATTTAAACAGCATGACGCGCGCATCTTTCAGATTACTATCATTAATGTCTAACTGCGCCAACTGCAACATAGATTTCGGTCGATACGGATCATAAGACAAGGCTTTTTCAAAATAAACCTTCGCTTCCGGCTTACTGCCTTTTTTCAGGCTACATAATGCCGCATTCTCGTAACTGGCCGAAGTCAGGTAATAATAAGGTTGTTTTATGGCCTTTTCAAAAGCACTAATGGCTTCATCGTAACGTGCTTGACCACACAAGAATACACCATAGTTATTTTGTACATCACCATTTTTAGGTGAATCGCGAAGCGCCTGACGGTAAATAGCTTCGGCTGCTTCTGGCTCATCAACCCGTTGATAATAATAGGCCATCGCATTCTGAGCACGATAGTATTTAGGCGCATAATTTAATGCTAGTTCCAAATTATCCCGCGCCCGTTGCCACTGGCCATTCTCAAGGTAACTAAGCCCTAAAGAAATTCGAGCTTCAGCAGCTTCGACTTTATCAACAGTTTGCTTTTTATTGCCCGTTTCATCGACGGTAACACAACCGACCATTAAACTACACAATAATGGGTACATCGTCCATCGCACCATTTCCACCCCACATCAATATCCATATCAATGCCCAGCTGATTCACTCTAAAATCAGCTGGGAAACCAATTTGTTAGACTGATTTTACAGGGATTTGTTCAGCGTTTTGCTGTTTTACTTGAGTACGTTTCGTGCGGTCAATCACATCACCAACTAATTGTCCGCAAGCCGCATCGATATCATCACCGCGGGTCTTACGTATAGTCACGGTATAATCATACTCCATTAACGTTTTCATGAAGCGATCAATCCGTGAGTTACTTGGCTTCTTGTATGGTGACCCCGGGTATGGGTTGAACGGGATAAGATTAATCTTCGCTGGCGTATCTTTCAATAGCTTAGCTAACTGGCGAGCATGTTCCATGTCATCATTCACATGGTCTAACAGTACATATTCTACCGTTACGCGGCCTCGGTTCGCATTGGAAGAGGCAATATAGCGCTGAACCGACTCAAGGAAGTCATTGATGTTCCAGCGATCATTGATCGGCATAATTTCTGAGCGTAATTCATCCGTTGGTGCATGTAATGAAATCGCCAATGCTACATCAATATTATCCGTCATTTGATCGAGGCCAGAAACAACACCAGAAGTTGAAACCGTAACACGACGCTTTGATAGACCAAAACCAAGATCATCCAGCATGATTTCCAGTGCTGGGATCAAGTTTTTCATGTTAAGCAGCGGCTCACCCATCCCCATCATAACAACGTTGGTGATTGGACGACGGCCGGTCTCTTTTTCAATGCCGATTTCTTTCGCAGCACGCCAAACCTGACCGATAATTTCAGATACACGTAGATTACGGTTGAATCCTTGTTGAGCTGTTGAACAGAACTTACACTCCAGAGCACAACCAACCTGCGAAGACACACATAGCGTTGCACGATCTTCATCAGGAATATAAACAGTTTCGACATCTTGGTCGCCAACACGCATAGCCCATTTAATGGTGCCATCTGTTGAGTGTTGCGCTTCAGAAACATATGGCGCACGAATTTCAGCGACACTTTTTAGCTTTTCACGTAACTTCTTATTGATGTTGGTCATCTGATCGAAGTCATCACAACCGAAATGATACATCCACTTCATGATCTGATCTGCGCGGAACGCTTTTTCGCCCAGCTCTTCAGCAAAATATTTACGCAAGCCTTTGCGATCAAAATCCAGTAGATTAGTTTTAACAGTTGTCATCGGGTGTTGCCTCTTTAAAATTACGTGACGGTATCTGTGCCTTAGACGTCTCGTTTACTTACGATCCGCGACAGGACCTTGCACTGAAATCGGTTTATTATTAACACCTGATTTTCAGTTT
Organism: Photobacterium makurazakiensis; assembly: GCF_050336715.1. Taxonomy (NCBI): domain Bacteria; kingdom Pseudomonadati; phylum Pseudomonadota; class Gammaproteobacteria; order Vibrionales; family Vibrionaceae; genus Photobacterium; species Photobacterium makurazakiensis. The sequence goes on along the minus strand of NZ_JAKJSJ010000010.1, from coordinate 67,669 downwards.
GGTTTTAAGGCGCGAAATTGTACAGGCTTTACCTGTGACTTTCCACTCGTTAAACCACTCACCCACTGCCGTCGTGCGCTCAGAAAAGCGAAACGGGAAGCCATCGCTTCCCGTTTGAAATCTGTATGCCAGTATCTCCCCCCACTTAATCGCGTGGGCAAAGCTCATCATCAGCAAAGAAATAAGCAATCTCACGAGCTGCAGATTCTGGACTATCAGCACCGTGTACCGAGTTATGGCGCAAGCTTAAGGCATGATCAGCACGGATAGTGCCACATGCCGCGTCTTCTGGGTTCGTTTTACCCATTAATTCGCGGTAACGAACAACGGCATTTTCGCCTTCTAGCACTTGAACCATTACTGGGCCAGATGTCATGAATGCAACCAAATCATCAAAGAAAGGTTTACCTTCATGCTCGGCATAAAAACCTTTCGCTTTATCTGCGTCCATTCGGATCATTTTCGCAGCAACCACTTTAAAACCCGCATTTTCAATACGCTGATAGATTGCACCAATCAAATTACGCTTAACCGCGTCTGGTTTTACGATTGAGAATGTTTTTTCAACTGTCATTATTATAGTTCCCTTTTGAATCAGTTTTATGCAGTGGTAGAACACAACAATGATGCCTACCACTTCCCTCAGACTAAAATTTACAGCAATAACGCTGCAATATTGGCAACACCGAGCCCCGTAGCCCCTGCGGACCAACGACTATCTGCGCTATCGCGGAAACAGGATGCCAAGTCAAAATGTATCCAGCGGCTAGTATCGGTATCAACAAAGCGTGACAGGAATGCCGCAGCATTCGATGCTCCGCCCATACCGCCACCCTTTTGCGATCGGCTATTTGCCGTATCCGCATAATATGACGGGCAGTTTGATTGATGCCACTTCTCAAGCGGCAACGGCCAAGCAGGCTCATTGACAAGATCTGACAGTTCTTGTGCCTTTAGCAATAGCGCCTTATCAAGGCCAAACAATGCATTGTAATCAGTACCAACAGCCATCATGGCTGCGCCTGTTAACGTTGCAGCATCAATGATCAATGGCGCTTTGGTTTCCGAAGCAGCAATCAAGCCATCTGCTAACACTAAACGGCCTTCAGCGTCGGTATTAACAATTTCAACTGTCTGGCCATTTTTATACGTTAACACATCGCCGAGCTTATAAGCATTTCCAGCAATCATGTTTTCCGCGCAACACAAGATCAACTTCACACGTTGGCGTAAACCCTGCTCGATGGCGTATCCCAATGCAGCAGTAACCGTGGCAGCGCCCCCCATGTCACACTTCATTGTGACCATGCCCGCGCTCGACTTGATGCTGTAGCCGCCTGAATCAAAAGTAATGCCTTTACCAACCAGACATGCTGCAACAGGGGCGTTTTCATCGCCTGTTGGGTTGTAATCAAGCGTTAACATCACTGGTGGACGGCTGCTTGCCCGCCCGACATTATAAGTGCCGACCCAACCTGCTTGAGCTAGCTCATCACCAACAACGAGTTCGTGAGTGATGTGTTCAGCCGCAATGCTATTTAAAAATGAAATGGCATCGTCAGCCAATCGTTGTGGGTACATGTCTTCTGGGGTCGCATTCACAACTTGGCGCACCCAATCAGCACTTCGGCGACGTGCATTTAGCAGTTCAAGTTCATCTTCATCAATCGAAGCCCACTTGATCTCAACACGTGCTTTAGTTGTGGCAAAACCACAGTAAAATGCCCATTGACGTTCATAGCTCCAGCCTTCACCCTCAAGGCTGGCAGCAATCACACCTTGTGACTGAAGCTGTCTTGCAGCTTGCTGAATGCGGCGTAGCGAGTAATCACCACTGTAATGAATCACAGCGCCTTCGGTTTCAAATGCTACTAACGCATTGTCACCCCAGACACCTTCATATGGTTGAGCGGATAATGAAATCCTTAGCATAATATCTCTTCCTTCAAAGCTGCCAGCGACAAAGCCGATAGCAGCAACTGACTTTTCTAATTTATTTATTCTTCATCATCGCACAGGATGTTTGCTAGGGTACGTACACCCATGCCCGTTGCGCCAGCAGACCACTTGTCATTGGCTGATTTTCGGAAGGTACCGCTTGCATCAATGTGCATCCAACCAGAATGGTAATCATCAACAAAGTAAGACAAGAATGCAGCCGCAGTACTTGCCCCAGGTAAGAAATCACCCATAGAAACGTTCGACAAATCAGCGTAGTTGGATGGCATCATCGCACGGTGATGCTCAGCCAAAGGTAGTGGCCATAAGCCCTCAAACTCTTCGCTTGCTGCCATCAGTGCTTGCTGGGCAAGTTCATGATCGAAGCTAAACAATGCATGATAATCGTTGCCTAACGCATTTTTTGCCGCACCTGTTAAGGTCGCACAATCAATAATTATTTCTGGGTTTTGTGCGCTGGCGTAAATCAAGCCATCTGCAAGCACTAAGCGACCTTCAGCATCTGTATTTAAGATCTCAACGGTTTTGCCATTCTTGTAGGTGATCACATCACCCAGCTTAAAGGCTCGGCCTGAAATCATATTTTCAGCACAGCATAAAATCAGCTTAATGCGCTTATTGGTTCCACGTGCAATGGCTAGAGCCAAGCCCCCAGTTGCCAATGCTGAGCCGCCCATGTCCGCTTTCATTGCGGTCATGCCAGCTGAAGATTTCATGCTATAGCCGCCTGAATCGAAGGTAATACCTTTACCGACTAAGCAAGTATGAACAGGGGCATTCGCATCACCCGTCGGGTTGTAATCCAAGCGAAGCATTGCCGGCGAACGCTCAGAGCCTCGGCCAACAGTGTGGATACCATTCCAGCCTTCATCGAGTAAATCATTACCCTTGATGATTTTGTATGTCACATGCTCAGGCGCCAATGACTTTATAAACTCAGCCGCACGTGTCGCGAGTTGCGACGGACGCACCACCTCTGCTGATTGGTTAATGATCTCGCGCACCCAATTGGTGGCGGTAATACGTGCTTGTAATTCTGCTTGTTCGGCATCGGCAAGGGCTTGCCAAATTACCTCATTTCCCGGTTTGCTATTACGGTGACCTTGAACAAAGGCCCAGATAGTTTCCAGTTCCCAACCGTCTCCAGCCAGCTCTACTTGCTTGATACCTTGATTATCAAGCTTACGTCCTGCACGTTGGATCGACGCGAGTACATCGTCGGCATTAACGTGGATCACGGCACCGTCTGCTTCAAACGTAATAAGGGCATTTTTACCCCACTTTTCATCAGCAGTTTCGGTGGATAGCAGAACGTTCATTTTGGCGGACATGAATAACTCCTTGATATCTGACAATCACCCAAAAGGAAGACATGGGGTGACTGAGTTGGCTTCAGCGTGAAAACCACCCTGTACCATCACAATGCATTTAGGTAACAAGTGAATGACAATAACGTTACCACATATAGCTATTTGTATGGGGGTAGAATCAAAGAACACAAGGGGGCAATCGGCTGATAACACACATTATGGGCAAATAGCCCTGAAAGAACCGTAAAAACAAAGTTAATTATATTGTTATTAGCTTTGTTTTCAGAATTATCCATACTGTGCCTTGCCTAACTGTAATAAACAAGTTGTTTACAACAAGATTAAGAGCAAGATCAGATCACGAGGAGGGTTTACGGTAAGATAGTTAGTCTGCTTCTTCAATCCAACACATTTGAACGGCTTCAAGTACACGTTCACTGCAGTGGTTGGGATCATCATCAAACGCGTCAAGGTCGAGAATCCAATCGCGTAAGTCGGTAAAGCGAATCGTGTTTGGGTCGACATCTGGATGCCGCTCAGACAATTCTATCGCCAGCTCTCTTGAATCAATCCATTTCAAGTTCATTCGACTCTCCTTTAATCAGGGAAACATCCATTCGATTCTTTTCTTATAACCGATGTATGACGCTAAGTCGTAATTAAAAAAGAATAGAATAGCTATTAGTGTAGCGTAGCTGACCGACTTCAACCTTTGGTAAAAGCCGGCCATTTTACTGACTAGTGGTTTTCAGATGCAAGGTTAAGGGTATACTTGGGAATTTCTACCACTAAATCTTCATCAGCCACTTTTGCCTGGCAACCTAAACGGGATTCAGGCTCAAGCCCCCATGCCTTGTCCAGCATATCGTCTTCCAGCTCGTCACTTTCTTCAAGTGAATCAAAACCTTCACGCACAATGCAGTGACATGTGGTACACGCACAGGATTTTTCACAGGCATGTTCAATGCCAATACCGTTACGCAATGCCACGTCAAGAATGGTTTCACCTTCTTGCGCTTCCAGTACAGCACCTTCAGGGCAAAGTTCTTCATGGGGTAGTACAACAATTTTAGGCATGCCTAAACCTCATCAATCGACTGGCCAGATAGCGCTTGACGAATAGACTGATCCATTCGACGAGACGCAAATTCTTGACTAGCTTTATCTGTTTTTTTAATACTAGCTTCAATTGCGTGCGGGTCTGTACCCTGACGTAATTGAACCAGTTCCATCATGACGGCTTCCAGCTCGTCGCGCTCTTGTTTCGTCAGTAACGTATCACCGTCAGCTGCAAGCGCTGTAATTAATCCTTCCAGAACACGATCCGCTTCCACTTGTTGCTCTGCAAGGGCGCGGGCGTCTTTATCATTCTGGGCGAATGTCATTGAATCGCGGATCATTGTCGCGATTTCATTATCAGTCAAACCGTATGACGGTTTAACTTGAATAGAGGATTGTACTTCGCTGCTCTTTTCCATTGCAGTAACGGATAGCAGGCCATCCGCATCAACCTGATACGTTACACGGATATGAGCCGCACCAGCGGCCATGGCGGGAATACCACGCAGTGTAAAGCGAGCTAACGAACGGCAATCACTCACCATTTCACGCTCACCTTGTACTACATGCACTGACATTGCCGTTTGGCCATCTTTAAACGTGGTAAACTCTTGTGCTCGTGCAACAGGAATCGTGGTATTACGCGGAATGATTTTTTCAATCATGCCACCCATGGTCTCGATGCCTAAAGATAACGGGATCACATCCAGCAGTAGCATTTCAGAATCTGGCTTGTTACCGACTAAGATATCGGCCTGAATCGCGGCACCAATCGCAACCACCTGATCGGGGTCGATTGAAGTCAGTGGCGTTTTACCAAGATAGTTGCCAACCATTTCGCGTACTAAAGGTACACGGGTTGAGCCACCCACCATGACGGTTTCAATCACATCTTCTGCCGTGACGTCGGCATCTTTCAATGCACGGCGACATGCCATCAACGTTTTTTTAACCAATGGCTGTATTAATGACTCAAACTGAGTTCGAGTTACAGTACCTTGCCAATCAAGTACATTGACTGTCGTTTCATCAGTAGAAGAAAGGGCTTCTTTCGCAGCTTGCGCAGCATCTTGTAGAATACGATGTTGCTGTGCAGTACGCTCACCATTAAAACCAGCTTGCTCGGCAATCCAGTCTGCTAATAAGTGGTCAAAATCGTCACCGCCAAGGGCTGAATCCCCCCCCGTTGCCATCACCTCAAATACACCTTTTGATAGGCGTAAAATTGAAATATCAAAGGTACCGCCACCCAAGTCGTAAACCGCAATAACGCCCTCTTGACCAGAATCTAAACCGTAAGCGATCGCGGCAGCCGTTGGCTCGTTTAATAAACGCAACACATTGAGGTTAGCTAGTTTGGCGGCATCTTTAGTACCCGCTCGCTGAGCATCATCAAAATATGCAGGAACGGTAATAACCACACCTTCCAGCTCACCACCTAACGTATCTTGAGCGCGTTGGCTTAGATCCTTAAGGATTTCAGCAGAAACCTGGATCGGATTAACCTCGCCCGAACGAGTGATCAATTGTGGCAAACCATTGTCTGTCGCCGTAAATTGATATGGCATCTGAGGGTAACGCTGCTGAATATCAGCCAGAGAGCGGCCCATCATCCGTTTTACAGAGATAATGGTATTCAGCGGGTCTTGCTGAGCAATATCTCGAGCTTCTTGACCAACAACAATGCCAGCCTCGCCATAATGAACTGCCGACGGCAAAATACCGTTGTTTTGTTCATTTTTTAGCGTTTCAGGGACGCCGCTGCGTACCGCAGCCACGAGCGAGTTAGTGGTACCCAGATCAATACCCACCGCTAACTTATGTTGGTGCGGTGCTGCACTTTGACCGGGTTCAGCAATCTGTAACAGTGCCATTATCATTCCTGTGGAAAGTTAATACCGGGATCGTAAAAATTGTTAGTCGAACAAGCTATCTTCTAGTCGCTCAACTTCATTACGCAGCTTAACAATAAACTTAAGCTTACGCACGGCATCAGCCGCAGTCTCCCAGCTTTCTTGAAGTAGAAGTTGTTCAAGTGCCGTTAACTGTGTTTTGTATAGCGCATTCGCCTGCTGCTCAAAATCAGATAAGGCAGCTTCGGGGTCGTTTGCATCAGGGATATCTTCAAGGGCTTCTCGAAGCTCCATCTGCTGCATTAAGAAAGCCGGATCCTGAAGCGTTTTTTGCTCGCCACGAATATCGCACCCTTTTTCAGACAGCATATATTCAGCGCGAGAAATCGGATTTTTCAGCGTTTGGAAGGCATCGTTGATTTGCGCAGCTTTTTGCACTGACATCAAACGATCACGCTCTGAAGCCGTGGCAAAATTGTCAGGATGAAAACGGCGCTGTAGTTCACGGAACTGAGTTGCAAGAAGGCTACCGTCCAGCTGAAACTGAAATGGTAGCCCAAATAATTCGAAATGATTCATAGCATCTGTATCTATAAAGACTGAACCTGATGACTACAGGTCGTAGTGATCAGGTTCAGAAAACACAGCGATTAAACGTTGAAGCTTTCACCACAACCACATTCGCTGGATACGTTAGGGTTATTGAACTTGAAACCCTCGTTCAGGCCTTCTTTGGCAAAATCCAATTCAGTGCCTTCAAGGTAAACTAAGCTTTTGGCATCAATAATAATTTTGACACCATTTTCTTCGAATACCTGATCACCTTCATCAAGCTGATCGACGAATTCAATGATATAGGCCATACCAGAACACCCTGAAGTACGGACACCTAACCGGAGACCAAGGCCTTTACCACGGTTTTCAAGGAAAGCAGCTACGCGACTTGCTGCCGCTTCAGTAATAGATATGGCCATACAACAACCTTTAGGAATTAGTTTTCTTCGTGTTTCTTCTTGTAATCGCTAACTGCCGCTTTAATTGCATCTTCTGCAAGAATTGAGCAGTGAACTTTTACCGGCGGTAACTCAAGTTCTTCAGCAATTGCTGAGTTCTTGATAGATGCTGCTTCATCAAGACTCTTACCTTTCACCCATTCGGTGATCAGCGAACTTGATGCGATAGCAGAACCACAACCGTACGTTTTGAATTTAGCATCTTCAATGATGCCATCTTCAGTTACTTTGATTTGAAGTTTCATTACGTCGCCGCAGGCTGGTGCACCCACCATACCGCTACCAACGTTTTGATCGTCTTTATCAAATGAGCCCACGTTACGCGGGTTCTCATAATGATCGATAACTTTTTCACTATATGCCATGACAGTTTCCTCGAATGCGTTATGACCGCAAGATTAGTGGTGTGCCCACTCGACAGTATTGAGGTCAATACCTTCTTTGTACATATCCCATAATGGAGACATGTCTCGTAGTTTCTCTACCGCGCCACGGATTTGTGAAACTGCGTAGTCTATTTCTTCTTCCGTCGTAAATCGACCGAAAGAGAAACGAATTGAGCTATGTGCAAGTTCATCATTTAGACCTAGAGCTCGTAAAACATACGATGGCTCAAGGCTTGCTGATGTACATGCAGAACCTGACGATACCGCCAGATCTTTCAGTGCCATTAGCAGAGATTCACCTTCAACAAAAGCAAAGCTAATGTTTAGGTTATTCGGTAAACGCTGCTCCATATCACCGTTGATAGTCATCGCTTCGATGCCTTCAAGGCCAGTTAACAGGCGATTACGCAATGCTAATGCATGCTGGTAATCTTTATCCATGTCTTCTTTAGCAACACGGAATGCTTCACCCATACCCACAATCTGATGCGTTGCCAATGTGCCAGAACGGAATCCACGCTCATGACCACCACCGTGCATCTGCGCTTCTAGGCGGATACGAGGTTTACGACGCACATAAAGTGCACCGATGCCCTTAGGGCCGTAAATCTTGTGTGCAGATAATGAAATTAAATCGACTTTCATTTCCTGAACATCAATCGGTAGTTTACCCGCAGATTGCGCGGCATCCACGTGGAAGATCACTTTCTTCTCACGACACATCTCGCCAATGGCTGCAATGTCTTGGATAACACCGATTTCGTTGTTTACATGCATGATAGAAACCAACACGGTATCTTCACGCATTGCATCACGCAACTTAGCTAAATCGACCAAACCATTTGATTCAGGCTCTAGGTAAGTCACTTCAAAACCTTCACGCTCAAGCTGACGACAAGGGTCAAGAACAGCTTTATGCTCAGTTTTCAGGGTAATTACATGCTTACCTTTCTTTCCATAAAAGTGCGCAGCACCTTTAATCGCAAGGTTATCTGATTCTGTTGCACCAGATGTGAAAACAATTTCACGTGGGTCAGCATTCAGCAAGTTAGCAATATTCTCACGAGCAGTATCAACTGCTTCCTCGGCCTGCCAACCGTAACGGTGAGAACGAGAAGCCGGATTACCGAAATTTCCATCCATCGTTAGGCATTGCATAATTGCTTCAGCAACACGTGGATCTACTGGGCAAGTCGCGGAATAATCAAAATATATTGGCAGTTTCATTTTCATCTCCGAAAACACGGACGTCTAGTCTCTAGGAGCGAACATCGACACCAATTGTGGTGCTGTCGTGTGTATTATTATGTCCAAATGACGTTTTATTTAGAACTTGATCTTGTCGACCAGAGATTTCTTGTACGTCATTATCTCGCATCAACTCACCAAGAGTGATGTTGTTCAAAAAGCCGCTGATACGGGAACTTAAATCGTGCCATAGCGTATGTGTCAGACAACGTACACCACCTTGGCAGTCACCCTTACCATGACACTTAGTCGCGTCAACCGACTCATCAACGGCGGCAATAACCATGCCTACCGCAATGTCATTTGCATCTTCACCTAGGCGGTAACCACCACCTGGACCACGCACACTGGCAACTAAACCAGCCTTACGTAGGCGAGAAAAAAGCTGTTCCAGATAAGACAGTGAAATACCTTGGCGTTCTGAAATATCAGCCAGAGGTACAGGACCATCCTGAGAGTGCAAAGCCACATCTAGCATAGCTGTGACTGCGTATCTTCCTTTTGATGTCAATCTCATAACACACCGCTACCCACGTTTGTATATGGAGGGAGTGTCCCATACCTGACTAAAATGGTCAAGTATTTACCTGACCATTTTAGTCAGGCTTTTAACCATAAGGAAGATGTGGCTATTTATCTTTATGTTCGAGTGATTTTTCAACCGAAGATAAGATGCCGCGCAGAATATTCAACTCTTGGGCTTCTGGACGAGCACGGGTAAATAGACGACGAAGTTTCGTCATTACCATGCCCGGATGATTCTTATTTATAAACTGGGTCTGAGTCGTGACTTTTTCAAGATGCTCATAGAACATTTCGAGTTCTTTCACTTGAGGGTACTCATCTACATGCTCATGCTTACCGTGCTTTTGCTGCTCAAGAAACGCCATGCGAATCTCATAGCTTACGGTTTGTACCGCCATAGCAAGATTCAAAGAGCTGTAATCAGGGTTAGCCGGAATATAAACATGACAATGGCAACGCTGAAGCTCTTCGTTTGTCAGACCTGTACGCTCTCGCCCGAATAAAATAGCAACATTGTGATGAGTCGCTTCGGCTATCGATTTAATGCCACATTCACGAGGATCCAGCTGTGGCCATTCGAGGGTGCGAGAACGTGCGCTTGAGCCCACGACTAAACCACAATCGGAAATAGCTTCATCAAGTGTTGATACGATTTTGGCATTTTTGACAATGTCTGCAGCACCAGCAGCTAAGGCATATGATTTGTCATCTACCTCACAGGCTGGGTCAACCAATACCAAATTGGTCAGCCCCATTACTTTCATTGCTCGAGCAGCCGAGCCAATATTGCCCGGATGAGAAGTACCAATTAGCACGACACTGATTTTATCTAACATAGACACGCATATTTCCGACGGTTTCAATAAAGCCGAAAGATTTTAGCACAGAGATTTTAAAAAAGGTGAAAACATGTAAAAACATTATACCAATTCTGCTATGGCTGACCTGAATGCCTGAAATGCATACAATGCCACCCCAGATTAAGCAACGGGCAAAAAATAACCACTTCCTTTTTGTTCCAGCTCTGATATACTCGCCGCCGCTTTTTAGTTCTTTAACATCCGTTGGGAAGATCCTATGCATCCGATGCTTAATATCGCCATTCGTGCTGCACGAAAGGCTGGTGACCATGTCATTAAATCTTTAGAAAAACCTCAATCTATTGAAGTAGAAAACAAAGGTAATGATGTTGTTACCAATATCGATCATGAAGCAGAAGCTATCATCATCGAGACAATTCTTAAGTCTTACCCTGAGCACTGCATCATTGCAGCAGAAAGCGGTACTAAAGAAAACCGTGACAAAGAATGTCAGTGGATCATCGACCCAGTGGATGGCACCAAAAACTTCGTTCGTGGTTACCCTCACTTTGCAATTTCTATCGCTCTGCGCATGCGCGGTCGTACAGAAGTTGCAGTGGTTTACGACCCTGCACGTAACGAGCTATTTACTGCGACACGCGGTTCAGGCGCTCAGCTTAACAGCCAACGTCTACGTGTATCACAGCCTCGTGACCTAACAGGTACTACGCTTGCAACAAGCCTTCCTTTTGCTGCTAAACAGCACGCTGAAAGCTACATGAAAATCCAGAACGCACTATTCCTTAGCTGTGAAGATATGCGTCAGTCTGGTTGTTCTGCTCTTGACCTATGTTACCTTGCTGCTGGCCGTGTTGATGGTCTATTCAAGCTTGGTCTTAAGCCATGGGAAATTGCAGCAGGCGAACTAATCGCACGCGAAGCTGGTGCTATCTGTACTGACTTTACAGGCAACACTAATCACCTGACTACAGGCAACATCGTTGCTGGTAACGCACGTGTTGTGAAGCCTATGCTAGCTAAAATCCGTGAACACGGTAGCGAAGCACTTGCTAAGTAATCTCTGATTACCCCGCTAAATTCAAAAACACCCCAGTGATTAATCACTGGGGTGTTTTTTTATGCCTATTATTTTAAAATGATAGGCATAAAAAAACGGAGCCTATCGGCTCCGCTTTCGATGACATCATTCAATACACCTGCCGTTAAGGCATTGCATCAAACTCTTCACCGTCTTTCTCAACCTGCGGTGGCATCAAGTGTTCACGTGCAATACCCAGCTTCATCGCCAATGCCGATGCGACATAGATAGAAGAGTATGTACCAACAGTGATACCAATCAGCAATGCTGCAGCAAAACCGTGAATCATCGTTCCGCCTTTAACAAACAGTGCGATAACTACAAACAGGGTTGTTGCCGATGTGATCAAGGTACGACTCAGTGTTTGTGTCACTGAGCTATTCATCACTTCAACCGCTTCACCTTTGCGCATCTTACGGAAGTTTTCACGGATCCGGTCAAACACAACAATGGTATCATTGAGCGAGTAACCAACAACCGTTAGCAGGGCTGCGACAATCGTCAGATCAATTTCAATCTGAGTGAATGAGAAAATACCAATGGTAATAATCACATCATGCGCCAATGCTAATACCGCACCTGCCGCTAAACGCCATTCGAATCGGATCGAGACATAAAGCAAGATACAAATCAGAGCAACAATAATGGCTAAGCCACCCGCTTCTGCCAGTTCATCACCCACGTTCGGGCCAACAAACTCAATACGGCGCATCTCAACAGTTTGGCCAGTACCATCTCTTAGCGCATCAATGATTTGGTTGCCTAATTTTTCACCCTTCGCATCTTCGCGAGGCTGAAGGCGAACCATCACATCACGTGCCGTACCAAAGTTCTGAACAATGGCGTCACCAAAACCTGACTCTTCTAGCGATTCACGGATCAAAGCGAGATCAGCTGGCTGCTCAAAGCCCACTTCAATCAGCGTTCCGCCTGTAAAGTCCAAACCCCAATTTAGCTTCTGGGTCGTTACAGTTGTGATCGCCGCAACAATCATTGCAATCGAAAGAACAAATGCGAACTTCGACCAACGCATAAAGTCGATCACTTTATCCGCTTTCATTATTTGAAACATGTCAGCGTCTCCTTAGATCGACAGTTTATCGACGCGCTTACCGCCATAAACTAGGTTAACCAACGCACGTGTACCCACAATCGCGGTAAACATTGAAGTCAAAATACCGATAGATAGTGTCACAGCAAAGCCTTTAATCGCGCCCGTACCCACAGCAAATAGAATAATCGCGGTGATCAATGTCGTGATGTTGGCATCGGCAATGGTACTAAAAGCGTTCGCATAACCCTGCTGAATAGCTTGCTGAGGACTGCGTCCTTCACGTAGCTCTTCACGGATACGTTCGAAAATAAGTACGTTTGCATCGACCGCCATACCGACAGTCAGAACAATACCGGCTATACCTGGTAGCGTCATGGTTGCCCCTGGGATCATCGACATAACACCGATAATCATCACAAGGTTCATCAACAACGCCATGTTGGCAAAAAGACCAAAGCGACGGTAGTAAATCAGCGTGAACAGCATGACCGCGACCATACCCCAAATCATTGCTTGAACACCCATATCGATGTTCTGCTGACCCATAGATGGGCCAATGGTACGCTCTTCAACGATTGAAATCGGTGCAATCAAAGCACCAGCACGAAGAAGTAGGGCAAGGTTATGTGCTTCAGCTTGTGAGTCAATTCCAGTGATACGGAAGTTACGGCCAAGCGCAGTTTGAATCGTTGCTTGGTTAATCACTTCTTCGTGTTTCTCAAGGATCACTTTACCGTCTTCGTCACGCTCGCCACTGTCTTTATATTCAGTGAAAACCGTTGCCATTAGCTTGCCCACGTTATTACGTGAGAATGCTGTCATCTTGCTACCACCTTCACTGTCTAGTGAGATGTTAACTTGAGGACGACCGTATTCATCAGCACTTGAGCTTGCATCGGTAATATGAGAGCCCGCAAGGATCACACGTTTTTTCACGACAGCTGGACGACCATCACGCGTCATTTTAACTTCGCTATCCGGTGGTACACGGCCTGATGCCGCAGCCGCCAAATCAGCAGAGCTATCAACTTCACGGAATTCTAGTGTTGCTGTTGCACCTAGAATCTCTTTTGCACGTGCCGTATCTTGAACACCTGGCAGCTCAACCACAATACGACTCGCGCCTTGACGCTGTACTAATGGCTCAGCAACACCGAGTTCATTTACACGGTTACGAAGAATAGTGATGTTCTGCTCAACCGCGTAGTTACGAATTTCTTGTAAACGCACATCAGTAAACTGAGCGCTTAATAGGAAATTCGTCGTGTTATCGCTAAACACCATGTCAGGGTGAAGTGCCGCTAGCTCACTCTTAGCCTGCGCTAATTGCTCAGCATTACGTAAACGAACCTGTACAGCTTCTTCCGTTTTACTGATAGCACGGTAACGAATTTTCGCTTCACGCAGTTCAGTACGGAATGTTTCTTCCTGCTGACCCAGCAATTTCTCCATTGCAGCGTCCATGTCGACTTCCATTAAGAAGTGGACACCACCGCGCAAATCAAGACCCAACTTCATTGGGGATGCGCCGATAGATTCAAGCCAGCTAGGAGTAGAAGCAGCAAGGTTTAGAGCAACAACAAAGTCATCGCCAAGCTGTTCATTAAGAATATCGCGAGCACTGATTTGGGTATCAGTGTCGTTAAAGCGGACCAATACAGTACCGTTTTCGAAAGCGACAGATTTATATGAGAGTTGATTTTGTTTTAAATCTTCGGTGACAGCATCCAGCGTAGACATATCTGCCGAGGCGCCACGCGCCCCGGAGATTTGAATTGCTGGATCTTCACCGTAAACATTGGGAAGTGCGTAAAGCAAACCGACAAGCAGTGTAAACACCACCATCAGATTCTTCCACAAGGGATAACGGTTTAACACTGCTGTGATCCTTTAGAGCAAATGTTTACAGAGATTTCATTGTGCCCTTAGGCAAAACAGCAGAAACGAAATCTTTCTTAATAGTCACTTCAGTTGTGTCGTTTAGTGCGATAACGATGTAGTCGTTTTCTTCAGACACTTTAGTGATTTTACCAAGCAGGCCGCCGTTAGTTAGCACTTCGTCCCCTTTGCCCATAGAAGACATTAGGTTCTTATGCTCTTTAACACGTTTCGCCTGTGGACGATAAATCATGAAGTAGAAAATTACAGCGAATAGGCCTAGCATGATGAAAAGTTGCATGCCGCCGCCTTGTGGCGCGCCTTCTGCTGCTGCGTGTGCTTGAGAAATCAGACTCATTTACTAACGTCCTCGATTATTGATTGTCATTTAATGGTGGAACTTCACGGTCACGACGCGCGTAGAATTCTTCTACAAATGCATCGAAACGATCTTCGTCAATCGCACTACGGATACTTTCCATCAAACGCTGGTAGTAACGCAAGTTGTGGATTGTGTTAAGGCGCGCACCTAGAATCTCATTACATTTGTCGAGATGGTACAGATACGCCTTTGAATAGTTGCGACAAGTGTAACAGTCACAATGCGGATCTAGCGCAGTTGTGTCTATTTTATGTTTCGCATTACGGATCTTGATCACACCGCCAGTCACAAATAGGTGACCATTACGGGCATTTCGGGTCGGCATTACGCAATCGAACATGTCGATACCGCGACGAACACCCTCAACCAAGTCTTCCGGTTTACCCACACCCATTAGGTAGCGAGGCTTATCTTCAGGCAATTTTGGACAAGTATGCTCAAGAATACGGTGCATGTCTTCTTTCGGCTCACCAACGGCAAGACCACCAACAGCATAACCGTCGTAGCCAATTTTAGTTAGGCCTTCAACAGAAACATCACGCAAGTCTTCATATACACCACCTTGAACAATACCAAAGAGTGCATTTGGGTTTTCTTGGCGATCAAATTCGTTACGGCTACGCTGTGCCCAACGTAACGACATTTCCATCGATTTTTTCGCTTCATCATGCGTTGCAGGATAAGGCGTACATTCATCAAAAATCATGACAACGTCAGAACCAAGATCATATTGGATTTGCATCGATTTCTCTGCATCCATAAAGATCTTGTCACCGTTTACAGGGTTACGGAAATGTACCCCTTCTTCAGTGATTTTACGCATTGCACCTAGGCTAAATACTTGGAAGCCACCTGAATCAGTCAGGATTGGACCCTGCCAGTTCATGAAGTCATGCAGATCACCGTGCATTTTCATCACTTCTTGACCTGGGCGTAGCCAAAGGTGGAAGGTATTACCTAGAAGGATTTGAGCACCGGTCTCTTTCACTTCTTCTGGTGTCATACCTTTAACTGTACCGTAAGTACCTACAGGCATGAATGCCGGAGTTTCTACCGTACCACGTTCAAACTGCAGGCGACCACGACGAGCACGTCCCTGAGTTTTATCTAATTCAAATTTCACAAAGCCTCCAAAAGCCAGAGAAACAATCTGACATCGCACCTCAGCTGCCAAACAGCTGGGTATACCCACACAAAAGGCCAGCTGCCTAATGTGCATATTGCCAAACGTACCAACACACGCAGCCGTTTGGTTTAGCCACTACGCATAAAGCCTAGTGGAATAATCTATTCGCGAGAAAAAAATCGCATTTGGCCTAAAAGGCCATAAATAAACCATATTGTCAGAAATGACAAAGGCTGCATTTTATCAAATGCAGCCTTAAGTGACACTGACTTAGTCAATCAAGTTCCGTTTATTTGTCTTTCTTTGTAATAAACATCGAATCACCATAACTAAAGAAGCGATATTTGTTCGCAACCGCTTGATGATAAGCATTGATTGTATGTTCGTAACCCGCAAACGCGCTAACCAGCATAATTAGCGTCGATTCTGGCAAATGGAAGTTAGTGATGAGCACATCCACCAGCTGAAATTCATAACCTGGGAAGATGAAAATATCAGTATCACCAAAGAAAGGCTTGAGCTCCGTACCTTGTTTAACCGCATCTTGTGCTGCACTTTCAAGGGAGCGAACCGACGTTGTACCGACAGCAATCACACGACCGCCATTAGCCTTCGTCTCATTGATGGCATTTACTACATCCTCTGGCACTTCTACGTATTCAGCGTGCATATGGTGATCATCAATGTTATCAACACGTACAGGTTGGAAAGTGCCGGCACCGACATGCAAAGTCACAAAGGCAAAACTTGCACCTTTAGCTTTAATCGCCTCTAACAATGCATCATCGAAATGAAGGCCAGCTGTTGGCGCTGCAACCGCACCGGGTTTAGCGTTGTAAACAGTCTGGTAACGCTCTTTATCAGAATCTTCATCAGGACGGTCAATATAAGGAGGAAGCGGCATGTGACCAACTTCTTCTAAAATTTCTAAAACCGTTTTGTCACTGTTAAAGCGGATTTCGAATAATGCATCATGACGGGCGATCATTTCAGCCTCATAATCATCATTCTCACCCAGTAATAATACATTGCCCGGCTTCGGAGACTTAGATGCACGAACATGAGCCAAAATAGTTTTATCGTCAAGCATACGCTCAACTAATATCTCTAACTTACCACCAGAGGCTTTACGACCAAATAAACGAGCAGGGATCACTCGGGTATTGTTAAACACCAGCAAGTCACCTGGCTCAACCAGATCCAGTACATCCTTAAAACCTTTATGCGCCAATTCACCTGTATTACCAGTAAGTTGCAGCAAACGGCTCGCAGTACGCTCAGGTTGTGGGTAACGAGCAATTAGCTCATCAGGTAGCTCAAAGTCAAAATCAGAAACTTGCATTATTAGGGCCCTAAATTACAGCAGGCAGCTAGTATAGGCCGCCAAACTGCAATATCAAGCAAAGATCACTCTTCACTTAGTGCCTTTTAAACCCATCAATACTGTTTTGCGGGCATCGCGGTTATTACGCCTTGCCCTAAGCAATGCTAGTAAGCCGAGCCCTAACAAATAGCTAAAAGCGATATTTCCGCCCCCACCACCACCAGAGCTCGATGAGGTATTGTTGACCACAATTCCCTCTCCAGCATTGCCATAATCAGACAAAAACGGGTTAATCGTAAATGTTGATGTAGCCTGACTGAATATGCCATTACCCAGCTCACTAGCGATCCAACTTCGGTAATTAGAAGCTTGTGTATACACACCGGGCAAGCGACCTGCACAACCTTCGCCAAAACTGACCAAACCGACTAACCGTAAACCAAAATCACTATCTGCTGCTGTTTGAGGGTTCTGCCATACCAAGGGGCCACCAGAGTCTCCAAAGCAGCTGTCACGGGCTAAATCAGGCGACGTCGAACCAGCACAAAGGTAAATGGAATAATCGCCAGTATTAATATTCGCCCCCCACATACCGTCACATGTTCTATCTGGCACACCAGATAACAGTGTTTGGCGAAGCTTTGTCGAACCAGAGCCTGAACTATTAGGGTCGGTACTTCCCCAGCCGGATACTAATAAATTAGCAACTCGATCCCCATTCGAGACCCAGCCGTTATCAAATTCATTATCGACACTTTGCTGCTCGCTATCAGAGGCAATTTTGATCGGCACAGCACTATCCGGTAGCGGGCTTGATAACACCAAAATGGCAATATCATTGGCAAAACGCGAGGAGCTGTATGACGGGTGAATAATAATTTCATTAACTGAAACCGCATTAAAACGATTGGCACTGAAAATACTGGTGATACCAGCCCACACATCGACATTTTCTGCCGCTGCAGTCGTTGAGCCATTGCGCATGCAATGAGCCGCCGTTAATACTGCTGTTGGGCTAATGACGACGCCACCACAAATAAACGTTTTCGTTCCATCGCCATCAGGGAAGCTCATATTCAAATATGCCTGCCAAGGCAATTCGTTATTTTCAGATTCGATTCCACCAATGATCTTCGGTGTAATGACAGGCGATTCACTGCTTGCCTCTATGGGGAAAATTGCAAACCAAGACAGCAAAATAAACAACAGCTTAGGCATTAATGTATTCCCCTATGACATGTCATTTATTGAGTATATTACACATTCTTATTTTTAACTCATGAGAAACATATGAGACACAACAACAAAACAATCAAACAACTTCTCATTTATTTGACGAACATCATAGGGAGGTTAAAAAGGATTCGCTACAGTCAAAAGGGAAGCAAAGAAAAATAACGAACCGTAAATTTGGAGGCTTTTATGTTTACTGTTGCTGATATGATGACTCCTCATCCCCACTCACTATCTGCTGAGCATACGCTTGCGGATGCGAAACGCTTAATGGAAAAGTTTCATATCCACCATGTTCCTGTTGTGGATAAAGACAATCACCTTGTCGGCTTGGTCAGCCAGCGAGATATACTGGCGGCGCAAGAATCCAGCTTTGAGTTACAAGCCAAAATTCCTTTCATTTCTGCCCTGGATATCCCTTTAGAACAAGCCATGCATCGCAACTTAATGAGTGTTAACCCTCAAGCGGGTCTCAAAGAGGCAGCAACATACATGCAAAAGCAACGTATTGGCTGTTTACCGATTCTCGACCACAATAAATTAGTTGGCATCATTACCGACACTGACTTTGTCGCGATTGCCATTAATCTATTAGAATTACAGGAAGAGGTTGAACCGCTTGAAAATGAAACGGAAAAGCTCTATTAGCAAGCAAGTCGTCATACTAAATTACGCCAGAAAACTGCCTGAACTACAATGAATTTTCTGGCGCATCTTCATATTGCAGAACAATGTAATAGCCATCTTGCCGGTAATTTACTGGCCGACTTTGTTAAAGGCGACCCTTATTTACAATACCCACGCAACGTTGCTGACGGGATAAAGCTTCACCGGTTTGTCGACAGCTTTATTGATGCGTTACCGGAAGTTCGGCAGTGTCGACAACTATTCTCTCCTGCGACTCGGCGAGTGAGCGGCATTGCGCTCGACATCACTTGGGATCATTTTCTTGCAAGGCATTGGGCACAATACCATGCAGAGTCACTTCCTAAGTTTATTCACTTCGCGCAGCATGAAGTTAGCCTATTCACCGACAATTTACCTGATGCTTATCAATTAACGATGGCTCGAATGTGGCAGCAAAACTGGTTATCACAATATCAATATCCCGAGACGATAAAGCAGGCACTAACCAGAATGGCGCAAAGACGTCCTAAATTACACCAGTTGGCTCACTGCCCTGACGATATCAACCTGCATTACAACGAACTCGAAGATCAATTTCACTGTATTTACCCACAAGTTGAGTTCGCCGCGCGCGAGTTCAGCTGCAAACTACACCGTTCATAAACAAAACACGAAAAACAAAAAAGGAGCGCACTAGGCGCTCCGAATATGATTAACGATTTACGTCGTTATTATTAGTATTCATTTACCGACTCACAATCAGAACTGATCTTCTTCTGTCGAGCCCGTCAATGCTGTAACAGATGAGTTACCGCCTTGAATCGTATTGGTCATCTTATCAAAGTAGCCCGTCCCCACTTCCTGCTGGTGCGCAACGAAGGTATATCCTTTATCTGCCGCTTCAAACTCAGGACGTTGCACTTTTTCGACATAATGGCGCATGCCTTCACCTTGTGCGTAAGCATGAGATAATTCAAACATGTTAAACCACATGTTATGGATACCGGCCAATGTAATAAACTGGTATTTATACCCCATGTCTGAAAGTTCTTGCTGGAACTTGGCAATGGTTTCTGCATCCAAGTTTTTCTCCCAGTTAAACGATGGCGAACAGTTATAAGCCAACAGCTGATCTGGGTATTGCGCATGAATCGCTTCTGCAAATTTACGCGCTTCTTCTAAGCATGGTTTAGCCGTTTCACACCAAATTAAATCAGCATATGGCGCATACGCCAACCCGCGAGAAATCGCTTGGTCAATACCGGCACGCACACGGTAGAAGCCTTCAGCCGTACGGTCACCGACGATAAAGTCATTATCGTAGCTGTCACAATCAGACGTTAATAAATCAGCCGCATTGGCATCGGTTCGAGCGATAACCAATGTTGTCGTGCCTGCTACATCAGCGGCAAGACGTGCCGCGACTAGCTTCTGGACTGCCTCTTGAGTTGGAACTAATACTTTCCCCCCCATGTGGCCACACTTTTTCACTGACGCCAGTTGATCTTCAAAGTGAACCCCTGCTGCCCCCGCATCAATCATATTACGCATCAACTCATAAGCATTCAGTACACCACCGAAACCCGCTTCTGCATCCGCAACAATAGGTAAGAAGTAATCAATACCTTCCTCTGGGTTGCTTCCACTCGACCATTGAATTTGATCCGCACGTCGGAATGCATTATTAATGCGGCTAACAACGGATGGCACAGAGTCAACCGGGTATAGAGACTGGTCGGGATACATTGTCGAAGCCGTATTATTATCAGCGGCAACCTGCCAACCTGAGAGATAAATAGCTTCAATACCTGCTTTTGCTTGCTGCACTGCTTGACCGCCCGTCAGTGCGCCAAGGCAGTTAACATAACCTTTCTTCGCATCACCGTTGACCAAATCCCATAACTTATCAGCACCACGCTGTGCGATAGTATTGGCTGGTGCAAATGAACCTCGTAGATTAATAACTTCTTCTGCAGTGTAGGTACGCTTTACATGTTTCCAACGTGGGTTTTCTGCCCAGTCTTTTTCCAAAGCTTCGATTTGTTGCTGGCGAGTCAGTGTCATAATGATGTCCCTCGTTTCATTTGGCGATAATCCGCGTCACATAGTCGTTATTGGTCAAGCTTTCAGTAAGGAAGCATCTACTTCCCACTTTTCTCTATTGATTAATTATTGTTATTGCAAGTATTCGTACCCTGACAAGGTCAGAAAATTCACCAACTCATCACTGGTGGTAAGTTGTGACATCATGACTGCGGCCTCATCGAAACGTCCGCGGTCAAAATGCTCATTCCCTAATTCTTGTCTAAGTACTGCCATTTCTTCTTGTAGCATTTTCTCAAATAAGGCTTTGGTGACGATCTGCCCATTGCTTAGCGCTTTACCGTGCTTTATCCACTGCCAAATAGAAGCGCGTGAAATCTCAGCAGTCGCGGCATCTTCCATTAAGCCGTAGATAGGCACGCACCCGTTACCAGAAATCCAAGACTCGATATACTGAACAGCAACTCGAATGTTGTGACGCATACCGTCTTCGGTTCGCTCACCGTCACAAGGAGCTAGCAGGTGTTCAGCCGTTATCGATGCATCTTCGCTTCGACTAACATCAAGCTGATTACTACGCTCTCCCAATACACCGTCAAACACCGCCCGAGCGGTACTTGCCAAGCCCGGATGAGCAACCCATGTCCCATCGTGCCCATTGTTTGCTTCTAAAGATTTATCTGTTTGGATTTTATTCAATACCCAAGCATTACGCTCAGGCTCTTTTGATGGAATAAATGCAGCCATTCCTCCCATTGCAAACGCTTCACGGCGGTGGCACGTTTTAACTAATAGTCGTGAATAGGCATTAAGAAACGGCTTTTCCATTGTTACAACTTGGCGATCTGGCAATATGCGGTCAGGGTGATTTCGTAAGGTTTTTATATAACTGAAAATGTAATCCCAACGACCACAGTTAAGGCCAACAATGTGTTCTTTCAAGCTGTATAAAATCTCATCCATCTCAAACACAGCTGGTAGCGTTTCAATTAACACCGTTGCCTTAATTGTCCCTCTTGGAAGTCCAAACTCATCTTCGGTAAAACTGAAGACGTCACTCCACCACGCAGCTTCTTGATACGCCTGTAATTTAGGTAAATAAAAATAGGGGCCGCTACCTTTTTCCAACAGCTGCTTGTAGTTATGGTAAAAGTACAGCGCAAAATCAAATAAACATCCTGGAATTGGTTCACCATCCCAAAGCAGGTGTTTTTCAGGTAGGTGTAAGCCTCGCACGCGACAGATAAGTACCGCCGGATCATCCCCTAGGTGATATTGTTTCCCCGACTCAGGGTGGGTATAGGAGATAGTGCCATTGACTGCATCACGTAGGTTACGCTGCCCATCTAATACTTCATCCCATGCGGGTGCAAAGGAGTCCTCGAAGTCGGCCATAAAAACTTTTGCATCGGCATTAAGCGCATTAATTACCATTTTACGCTCAACAGGGCCTGTAATTTCTACTCGGCGATCTTGCAGATCAGAAGGGATATTTTGAATGGACCAGTTACTTTCACGAATAGAAGCGGTTTCTGGTAAAAAATCAGGTAACGCGCCAGCATCAATCATATTCTGACGCTGCTCTCGTGTGGCAAGCAACTCTGGTACTCTAGAGGCAAACCGTTGAACTAAGTGCTCTACAAATTGAAGCGAGTCGCTATTTAATATCTCTGCTTGCTCATCGGTCAACACCGTTTGTAGTGATAACTTTACTTCATGATTAGGTGGAGTATGTCTATCCATTTTAACGCTCCCTTACACCTGTAACTTAATCACCATATTTATCAGTAGTGATTGATCCACAATTTTAATTAGACTTCGTCGCAACACCTTATTTACGGTGCCGTAACATATCAGCAATTGCAAGCCCCCTTATTTAAATGAACAAATACACAAACGAGTAAACCACATTAAATTCAATAAGTTAAATAAATTAGAGTTATAACTCAAAACACTAAATTGAAACAAATTGCAGGTAATTACTCGGTTTTTATTAGGATGAGTTCCTTAGTACGGTTTTGTAATTACTTACGTAATAAAATTACAAAAAAGCCACGTTCAAACAATTGTTCGAATTGACGTTTTAAACACTAGTAATTAAAGGGGGTAGTTATAAGCGATTAAAAAACATGCAATTAATAACTATTTATACGATTATTTAATACAACGAAGGGATAAAAACCCCATTAAGAGCAACTATTTATTTGCAGAGCGAAACATAATAAACCTACAAAATGGGCACAATTAGCCAAACTATGCACATAATGTAAATAATGCTTTGGCTTCATTTCTTAGAATAATGTGCTGAAAAATACGACTTTCTTCCAACACATCAATTATCAGGAGGGAGTTCGAGCTATAAAAGGTCTTTTACAATATCGGCAAGACAATGGAAGGTGCGCGTTCGGCTTGATGTCGGTCGCCATACTAAACCAATTTCTCTGTACGCCTCTTGCCCTGGCGGGTCAATAACGACAAGGTTTTGATTATGAAGCAAACCATGATCAATCGCCATTTGAGGAATAAAGGTTGTGCCTAATCCATTTGCCACCATCTGTACCAAAGTGTGGAGGCTTGTGGCGGTGAATGGGTTAATTTTCTCTTTGCTAGTGAGCTTACAAGCAGAAACTGCATGATCGGTTAAGCAATGCTCTTTCTCCAACAAAAAAACTGACTCATTCGGTAAGTCAGCATAGCGCAGTGGGACATTCACTTGACCTACTTGATCTTGGCTTATGACCATCTTAAAAGCATCTTTACCGACAACTTGGCTGTGCATACCGTTAATCTCAACCGGTAATGCCAAGATCAGCACGTCCATTTCACCATTACGTAACGCCGCTAATAAATTAGTGGTGGTATCTTCTCGCAGCAGTAAATTCAGACTAGGGTGAACCCGGTTAACTTCTTGCACTAAATCACATAATAAGAAAGGGGCTATAGTTGGAATGCAGCCAACACGCAACTGACCATCCATACCATCACCTTTGCAGTTTGATAACTCCATCAGATCTTGGCTACGGGCTAGCAGCTCACGACTCCTAATCACAACATCTTCACCGGTAGAGGTGAATACTAATGATTTATTGTCTCTTTCTATTAACTGACAACCAATCAGTTCTTCAAGGTTTTGCACCCCAGAACTTAACGTTGACTGGCTAACAAAACATTTCTTGGCGGCCTCACCAAAATGCCTCGTTTCAAAGAGAGTCACGAGGTAATGAAGCTGTTTTAAGGATGGAAATTTATTCATCGTATTTTTCGATTACATCAATCTATTTATTCCGCTTTTTTCAATCTAACAGTTTCGTTATAGTTTGTCTCGTCCAAACAAGGAGCCAACCGAAAGGTCGGCGACAAACCGAATATTTTAGGAGCACCAAAATGGTACTAGTAGGTCGTCAAGCACCAGATTTTACTGCTGCAGCTGTTCTAGGTAACGGCGAAATTGTTGATAGCTTCAACTTCGCAGAGTTCACTAAAGGTAAAAAAGCAGTAGTTTTCTTTTACCCACTAGACTTCACTTTTGTTTGCCCATCAGAGCTAATTGCTTTTGACAAGCGTTTTGAAGATTTCCAAGCGAAAGGCGTTGAAGTAATCGGTGTTTCAATCGATTCTCAATTCTCTCACAACGCATGGCGTAACACTGCTATTGAAGACGGCGGTATCGGTCAAGTTAAGTACCCACTAATCGCTGACGTTAAGCACGAAATCTGTAAAGCTTACGACGTTGAGCACCCAGAAGCAGGCGTTGCTTTCCGTGGTTCTTTCCTAATCGACGAAGATGGCCTAGTACGTCACCAAGTAGTTAACGACCTTCCTCTAGGCCGTAACATCGACGAAATGCTACGTATGGTTGATGCTCTAAACTTCCACCAGAAAAACGGTGAAGTTTGCCCAGCACAGTGGGAAGAAGGCAAAGCAGGTATGGACGCATCGCCAAAAGGTGTTGCTGACTACCTATCTGAGCACACTGCAGACCTAGCTAAGTAATTAGCAAATAGCACCACGCTCACGGTGCTATGGCAACAAACGCAATAGCGTAAAGCCAAAGTCAGCCAATAGGCAAAAATAGAATGAGGCCCGGACACACCGGGCCCTTTTTCGATCTGGCCTTTCTAAAAGGTAATCTCTCGCCTAATCGCTCTGTAATATTTTTTGATCTTATTCACCGTTCCATCCTACAATTTCCACTACACTGCACCTACCCTCGCTCACTCTGATTATAAAAATGCCTATTAACCATATCGAAGTTTGTATCGATAACATTGAATCACTGCACTATGCACAGCAAGGCGGTGCAACCCGTATAGAGCTTTGCTCTTCTCTTGCCCTTGGTGGATTAACACCAAACTTTGGCTTAATGAAACTTGCCGAAAAGCATGCCACCATTCCAGTTTATGCCATGATAAGACCTCGCCAAGGCGACTTCTTATTTGATGATCAAGATATTGAGATCATGCTAGCTGATATTCATGCAGCCAAGCAGGCCCAACTCCAAGGCGTCGTTGTTGGGGTATTAACCCAAGATGGCCATGTCGATAAAGACGTACTCAAAGCCCTTTGCCTTGAAGCTAAAGGACTTGGCATTACGTTTCACCGTGCAATCGACCAATGTGTAGATCCAATAGCGGCACTTGATACAGTGATGGAATTAGGCTGTGAGCGTGTGCTCACTTCAGGTCTAAAGGCCAATGCCTTCGATGGTATATCCATGCTAAAAAACATGGTGGCGCATAGCGGTAACCGTATTGCTATCATGGCGGGAGCTGGCGTTAATGCTTCCAATGTCGCAGAAATTGTACGACATACAGGTGTGCGTGAAGTTCACTTATCAGGAAAAAGCACACGAGCAAGTAAAATGACAGCCTTTACCACTGATGCGCATATGGGCAGTGCTGATCTTGATGACTTTGCAATACCTGTCACTGCCAGCGATAAAATAGCGGCGGTTATTAAGGCGCTTCAATAACCAAAGAAAACCTCCAAGTTTTGCAGAGAAGGTGACTTCTCTGCAAAACTGTAAGCGACGTCATTCTATTCACTCTTCGATTCGTCAAATCACCTATTACCGATTACTCTTTTGTTACTCAATATAAAGTAGGCGCTGTTATGGGTTACCAGTCATCAAAGAAAAAGCTCAACAAAAAAGACTACGAAACAGAGCTCATTAAACTTCAGATCGAATTAGTGAAACTGCAAGAGTGGATAAAACAAGAAGGGCTCAAGGTCGTCGTTCTCTTCGAAGGCCGAGATGCCGCAGGTAAAGGGGGAGTCATAAAACGGATCACCGAAAAGCTCAACCCCAGAATCAGCCGCATTGTCGCCCTGCCCCAGCCGACGGAAAAAGAAAAAACCCAGTGGTACTTTCAGCGCTATGTTGCCCACCTTCCTGCGGCGGGTGAAATGGTACTGTTTGACCGAAGCTGGTACAACCGTGCTGGCGTCGAGAAGGTGATGGGTTTTTGCACTGACGATGAATATGAAGAATTTTTACGTTCATGCCCAGAGTTCGAACGTATGCTTCTACGTTCAGGGATCATGCTTGTAAAGTACTGGTTTTCGGTCTCAGATGAAGAGCAAGAAAAACGCTTTCTTGAACGTATAAACACCCCTATCAAGCGCTGGAAGTTCAGCCCAATGGATCTTGAGTCTCGCAATCGCTGGGCGGCCTATTCTGCGGCGAAAGACCGGATGTTTGCCTATACCGACACCAAACAATGCCCGTGGTGGGTGGTCGATGCCGACAACAAAAAACGAGCACGGATCAATTGCATTTCACATCTACTATCACAAATTCCGTATGAAGATATCCACTACCCAGAGATAGAGCTACCGGAAGTGAATAAAGATGGCTATATGCGCTCCCCGCTAGAGAGTCAAAGCTTTGTTGCTGATCGGTTTAGCGATGATTAAGGTCATGGTGTTACATTATGACGCCATTTAATAACCAATAATTAACGAGTAATATATGGCTAAAGACTTATACGCCAGTCTCGATCTCAACTTACTACGTACCTTCGTGATCCTTTCGCAAGAACTTAATATGCGAAAAGCCTCTGAGCGACTTTTCGTTAGCCAGCCTGCAGTCAGCCAGGCATTACAAAAGTTGCGTAATCATTTTAGCGATGATCTCTTTGTTAAAACCCGACACGGGCTTAAACCAACCTGTTTTGGGGAAGAGTTAGCAGCCAATATCAGCCCGTTAATGGATGAACTCTCTGGTACTTTAAATGCTAGCCATGCTTTCAACCCTGCAAAACTTGAAGGCACACTTAAGCTGGCCATGTCACCTCACATTCTGACCTATATCTCAAGCTCACTGTTTCATAAAGTGCGCCAAGCTGCCCCGAATGTAAACCTACACCTATTAAATTGGTCACCAACGTCGCTCGATGAACTCAATAAAGGTGATGTCACGCTTGGGATCAATTTCGAAATTCATCATGCGCCAAAAGAACTGATACAACAAAAACTAACAGACGATACTTTTACGGTTTACGTCAGAAAAGATCATCCAATTCAAAAAGAAACCGTCAGCCCTAATGACTTAGATGGGTATGAAGCGGCTAGCATTATCATATCTGACTGGAATTCAAATATTCCACATGTAGAGCGAATAATGAAGAGCTACAACCTGAATGTTAGGGTTGGGTTTCGCTCTGAGCTACCAATGGCAATACTGGATATCATCAAACATACCGATATGTATTACCCAGCATCGTCTTACATTCGCAAAGAAGATCTAGATCATATTAGAGGGATTAAAGTTAACGTAAACAACAGCCACATTGTTAGCCCAATCATCGCTTATTATCACCAAAAGAACCGCCGAAACCCAATGACGCAATGGCTCTTTAATCTCATTCAAGACTTATTGAACCAATAACCGTTAGATACCGATACTTTGAGTCATAAGCATGAGTTATTAATGGATTAAGCACTCGTTATTTATTGTTTAATAAATAAACTGCTACTCTCTCTGTCCATAAATCAGGGGGGAATATCGTGATTAAATCCGTAACAAAAAGAGCGCACATAAGAATAAAAACAAAAGATATTTTAAAAAGGAATAAAAATAGTTTTCTCACACGCCACAAATTAGATAAGAACAAAAATACATCTATAAACAGCTAGTTGAAACAAAATATACAATTTAACATTTCCACTTTAAGCCATATCAATTTTATGTGTTAAATATAAATGTATATCTCGACTATTTCCCTTTTAATGGTAAGTGAATTCATAGTCGGTACACCTTTCATCACTAATAATAGTTAGAGGTGAAAGTAGTTATTAGTTATTAGTTATTAGTTATTAGTTATTAGTTATTAGTTATTAGTACTCAAATATAAATCCGTAACCAAGTGCACATGCTGCAAATGTAAACCTTACCAGTTTGGTACTCGCGCCCCTGCTTTTCCTCTTCTTTCAGGGGCTTTTTTTAATCATTTACAACTGAATGGTAAAACACTTCATCACTCTCTACCTTACTATGATATGTTTATAGCGATCGTCTGATATTAAAGGTACTTATGATGGCGAAGGACTTATCTGCCAATCTCGATTTGAATCTGCTTAAAACGTTCTTGGTTATCGCTCAAGAGCAAAACCTACGTAAAGCGTCTGAGCGGTTATTTGTTACGCAACCAGCAGTCAGTCACGCCCTTCAACGCCTACGCCAGCACTTTGATGATGAACTGTTCACCAAAACGCGAGCTGGATTAAAACCAACCCCCTATGCCGAACAACTTTACCGTGAATTATCCCCTGCACTAAATCAGCTCTACAAAGCGGTAAATAGCAGTCAAGAGTTTGCTCCCGAACAAATCACAGGGAAAATACGTATCGCCCTTGCACCACAATTTCTTTATGCATTTGGCAGCCGTCTCTACCTCCTGATTCAACAGCAAGCGCCAAACTGCCAAGTAGAAATTATTGAGTGGACCTCAACCACCTTCTCCGGCCTGCTTAACGGCAATATTCAAATTGCACTCAATTATGATGTATCAACCACCAGCAAAGAGTTTTGTCGTCGGGTGATCCCTGGCGATAAAGGCGTGGTAATTGTGCGACGGGAGCATCCTTACCAAAAGCCAACAATCGGTGTTCTGGATGCAAAAGATGCCTGTTGGGCCTGTTTAATCGTGCCTGAACGTAACGAGCTAATAACGGACGTTGAGCGTTACTATGAACGCTTTAACCTAAAACCCAACATCAGTTTTCGCTCTACCTCACCAGAGACCATATTACAAGTTATCAAACAAACCGACATGTTATTCCCTTGTCTTGATATTATGATCCCTGATGATCACCCCCTCTTTCGTAAAATTGAAGGAGATGTTGAAAATCACTACATAGACTTTCGCACTGTCTGTTTCTATCACCAAGCCAATAATCAAGACCCACTCACTCTGTGGCTTTTTGAACTGATAAAGTCATTATACCCACCTGATAATTCCGACTAATTACATAAATCAATCAAACTAATTAGATTGTCAGCAAAGCAATATTTAGTATGTGACTCGCTGGCAGGGATAGCACGGCATTACCCAATGACACTATCTTTGCAGCGAGCCTAATAATGAAAAAATCAACCTTTGTTTTATCCCTCATTACTTTATTTTCATCTTCCGCCTTTGCTAACAAACAAGGCTTTTATGTCGGCGCTGATATTGGCTCTAACTTTGTGGGGAGTATGTACCTCGATACAAATGTTGGATTAACTGCGGGCTATGACTACCAAGTATCCCCCAAAGTTGTGGTCGGTATTGAAGGTGAATACCGAAACTTGGGCCAAGATAATGCGGCCGCCAGTGCAGGCAACACTCATCTGAGTGCAGATATCAAGGCTTCATCTTTTGGACTGAATATCAAACCTAAATATTACTTTAGCGATCAATTTTATGGCGCTCTTATCATCGGGTTACACCGCTATACCTATGAAGAGTATTGGAAAATTGGTA
The DNA here is from genome assembly GCF_050336715.1 of Photobacterium makurazakiensis. Lineage (NCBI taxonomy): Bacteria > Pseudomonadati > Pseudomonadota > Gammaproteobacteria > Vibrionales > Vibrionaceae > Photobacterium > Photobacterium makurazakiensis. The sequence goes on along the minus strand of NZ_JAKJSJ010000010.1, from coordinate 37,784 downwards.
ATACAGAATTCGGAGGGAAAGATAAAGATAACGCTTTCTTGTTCGGGACCGAAGCCGGCTATGAAATAAAGAACAACGTTATTCTCCGCACAGGCATCAAAGCCGCAACCGCCGATCTCCTCGGTTATAAGACCGACTTAGGTACCGTCTATTTCGGTGTGGACTATAAATTCAACTAACCACCCACAATAATACACCGTGCAATAAATACCACTAATCAGTGAAATCAACCAAAGTAATTAGATAATGCACAGTGTTCATTTTAATATTCACCGCATAAAGTTGCCGCGACATCTGTGGCTGACAGTGAAAATTAACCAAATTCATCGGGTAAATTATGAAAAAGACAATCTTTGCTCTAACAATTGCTTCTCTACTATCAGCTCCAGCTCTTGCCTCAAAAGAAGGCTTTTACATCGGTGCCGATCTGGGTTCAAACCGCATAGAAGGTGAATCTTTTGATACTGGTTTCGGCCTTGTCGCGGGGTATGATTTCCACGTTGCACCACAAGTTGTTATCGGTGTCGAAGGTGAATACCGCCACTTAGGCAAAGAAAAAGGAATAGTTTTAGATGAGGGGTTGAAACCTCACAATGCAGAACTAAAAGCTCACTCTTTTGGTATCAATGTGAAACCAAAATACTATTTCAACGAGAACTTTTATGCAGGTGTTCAGTTAGGACTTCACAGCATCACAGAGAAAGTTGATGTCGAGGATTTTGGATCAGATAAAGATAGCGGCACTGGGGTGTCATATGGTTTAGAAGCGGGTTATGACTTCAACCGTAATGTAGCAATCAAAGGTGGCTACAAGGCAATGACAGCCAAGGTACATGGCTGGGATACTGATTACAGCACTTTATACATAGGTGCAAACTACAAGTTCTAAGTAAAAAGTACAATGGGCTGGCTACTGAGATTGAATCCTTCTCTTTAGCCGGCTCAACTCTCTTCCTATTGTATTTATGGCGACCCCTATGAAAAAGCCCTTACTAGCCTTGCTCATTACAGCGATGCTGCCTTTTGGTGCATCGGCGACACTCAATAAAGATACATTCTATTTGGGTGCAGATTTCGGTGCTACAGAATATCGTGACAAATCAACCTATCCAATAACCTATGCACTAATTGCAGGGTATAACTTTACATTAAATAGCGATTTTAGCTTAGCGGTTGAATTAGAGGGTCGTGAATTAGGTGATGGTCGATCATGGAAGGCCAAAGATAAAACAGAGTTTTATACCACAGCCTACAGCGCTAGCCTAAAGCCAAAATACCATTTTTATGTGCATGATCGCCCCGTTTATTTCGCAGCAAGCTTAGGTGTACAGCACATAAAAGAAACGATAAAGACTGCAGCACCATTTGATGGAAAGATCAGACAAAAAGACGAAGATACAATTATGGTCTCAGGGCTAGAGATCGGTTCAATGATGAATAAGAACTTAACCATGACTACTGGGATCAAATACAGTAAAGCCAATTTGTTCAATGAAGATAGACGATATATTACCTACACCTACGGCATTCACCTAAACTTCTAATATCAATATTCAAGCCGCCTGAATACGCATGACTCAGGCGGTTTACCCACTACTTTAAAATATTCACCAACTCTTCTTGGCTGGTATGACGAATATCTTTACCTTTCACAAAATAAATAATGTATTCGCAAATATTCTGACAGCGATCACCCACTCGCTCAATCGAACGTGCCGACCACATCACTTGCAAAACATTCGGAATAGAACGTGGATCTTCCATCATATAAGTCATCAACTGGCGGATGATCGCTTCATATTCACGGTCAATCCGATCGTCTTCCTTATACACTTCGATAGCCGCTTTAACATCCATTCGCGCAAAGGCATCAAGCACTTCATGTAACATTCGTACAGCATGTTGACCAAGCGCCTCAAGTGAGACTAATAGGTTATATTGCTTATTGGTAAAATTCTCGAGTGCTACTTTAGCAATGCTCTCGGCAACATCACCAATACGCTCAAGATCAGTGATGGTTTTAATAATCGCAATCACCAAACGCAAATCACTGGCAGTTGGCTGGCGTTTAGCAATAATCCGCGTACATGCTTCATCAATCGCAACTTCCATTGCGTTCACTTTGTGATCATCTTTAATCACTCTACGCGCCAATTCGGCATCTTGCTGATGCATGGCTTTAAGCGAATCAGCCAGCTGTTGCTCAACTAAGCCACCCATGGCTAAAACATGGGTGCGAATGCTTTCCAACTCTGCATTAAACTGGCCGGAAATATGTCGACCCAAACTAAGATTATCCAACATAATTTCTCTCCTTAACCGTATCGGCCAGTAATGTAATCTTCAGTGCGTTTTTCTTTCGGTGTGGTGAAAATATCATTGGTACTGGTGTACTCTACCAGCTCTCCCATATGCATAAAGGCGGTATTATCTGACACGCGAGCTGCCTGCTGCATATTATGAGTAACAATGATCACCGTGTATTTGTTTTTAAGATCGTTGATCAACTCTTCGATGGTCAAGGTTGAAATCGGATCCAGTGCCGAGGTCGGTTCATCAAGCAATAACACTTCCGGCTCTATCGCAATGGCACGAGCGATCACCAAACGTTGTTGCTGACCACCAGACAAACCAAATGCATTTTCATGGAGTCGATCTTTCACTTCATCCCACAATGCGGCACCGCGCAATGAGCTTTCAACCGCGTCATCCAGCACACGCCTGTCTTTTATACCTTGCAACCGTAAACCGTAAATCACGTTTTCATAAATGGATTTAGGAAAAGGATTTGGCCGCTGAAACACCATACCAACACGCCGGCGTAATGACGCTACATCGACTTTACTGCCATAGATGTTTTGCCCATGGAGTATGATTTTACCGTCGACACGGCACCCTTCAACCAACTCATTCATCCGGTTAATACAGCGAAGTAGTGTTGACTTACCACAGCCAGAAGGACCAATAAAAGAGGTAACCTGTCCTTTCTCAACACGCATATTGATATTAAACAGCGCTTGATGCGGTCCATAGTGCAGGTCTAGCCCTTCAATCGTAAGCGCAGTTTTATCCTCGGGCAAAACAGATAAATCAATCGGCTCAAACAAGCCAATGGGGGAATTGATTGAAAACATAATCTTGTTATTGCTCCAAAGAACGGAATTTCTCACGCAAGTGGTTACGGATCCCGATAGCGGTTAAATTTAATCCCACAATCACCGTCACCAACAAAAACGACGTGGCGTATACAAGTGGACGTGCTGCTTCTACGTTGGGGCTTTGAAAACCAACATCATATATATGATAACCAAGATGCATGAATTTACGGTCTAAATGCAAGTAAGGAAAATGGCTATCAATGGGTAATGAAGGGGCCATTTTAACGACCCCGACGAGCATTAACGGCGCAACCTCACCAGCAGCACGGGCAACAGCAAGAATTAACCCCGTCATAATAGCAGGGCTTGCCATCGGTAACACGATACGCCATAACGTTTCTGCTTGAGTCGCCCCTAGCGCCAATGAGCCATGGCGTACAGAACTAGGAATGCGCGCTAACCCTTCTTCTGTCGATACAATCACAACTGGCAGAGTAAGAATGGCTAAGGTCAATGCCGACCACAATATCCCTGGGGTACCAAATGTTGGTGCCGGCAGTTGATCAGAGAAAAAGATATCATCAATCGTTCCCCCCACCATATAAACAAAGAAACCTAAGCCAAATACACCGTAGACAATTGAAGGAACGCCTGCAAGGTTAATAACAGCAACTCGGATCAATTTAGTGAAGATATTTTTCCCCGCGTACTCGTGGAGGTAGATGGCTGCCATAACACCTAATGGCGTCACAATCACACTCATCAACAACACCATAAAGACCGTACCGAATATCGCAGGAAATACGCCGCCTTCAGTGTTTGCCTCTCGAGGATCCTCACTGACAAACTTACCCAGCTGTTTTAACCAATGAACAAATTTACCGCCAAAAGTCAGCTCATTTGGATGCCAGAGATCAAGTACTTGTCCCATCGAAATTTCAACTTCAACACCCGACATTTCACGAACAGTCAAAATGTCATTATCAAGCTGCTGGTGAAGTGCTTGTAACTGCTCTGCAACCTGCTCAAATTGTGCTTCCAGCGCCGCTGTTTTTGCATTAATAACCGTATCGTCAGACGCATGAAGGCGCTCACGACGCAGCTGCTCGATTTGGCGGTTAATACTTGCCAGCTCAGTATTTTCTAGTATTCGTATCTGCTCTCGGATGGCTGCAGCTGTAGATAAGCTATCAGGCAATGCCTCTAGCGGAAGCGCTTTCCCGTTATCAGTGAGGTGGACAGGAAACCCATAAAACCGCCCATTTTTAAGCCGCTCAATCACCATAACACCCTGTGCAAGCGACTGATTTTCAATGTACGGCTCTAGAAATGTAACAAAATCGCTACCAGGCATTTCACGGTTACCGGTCTTCACCATGTAGCGCAGTACGTTCTGTTCACCAAACCCAGATGTATCAATGCCAGCATCAGCAAGCTGCTCGACAGGGACGACTTTACGGCCATAAATTTCGCCGATGATCACAGAGGTATTGGTGCCCTGCTTAATATCAAACTGGTACACGGGTGCTGGCCAGAAATAGCTTAGCCCCTTCCAGCCAATTAATAGCAATAACCCTAAAACCGCCACAAGGCTTAAGCTAACGGCTCCGCCGGTTAACCAGATCCAAGGAGAGCCGGATCTAAACCAATTACCCATGGTATAAATTATTCATGCAATTTAGCTCTTATCGGTTCATACATCTCAGTTATAGCGAGCTGTATTTATCTCGCAAACGCTGACGAACAAGCTCTGCGATCGTGTTAAAGAAGAAAGTGAAAACAAACAAAACGAAGGCGGCAAGGAACATGACACGATAGTGTGAACTATTCACCTCACTTTCAGGCATCTCGATGGCGATAGTCGCTGAAAGCGTACGCATCCCTTCAAGAATATTCCAATCCATAATGGGGGTATTACCTGTCGCCATCAATACAATCATGGTTTCGCCAACCGCACGGCCTAAGCCCATCATGATGGCAGAGAAAATACCAGGGCTTGCCGTCAACAGCACAACCTTGGTTAAAGTTTGCCAATGAGTTGCTCCCAGTGCTAACGAACCACTGGTTAAGTGTCCCGGCACCGAAAAAATAGCATCTTCAGCAATGGAGAATATCGTGGGAATAACTGCAAATCCCATCGCGATGCCTACCACCAGCGTATTGCGCTGATCGTAACCGATACCCCATTCATTAGTCAGGTAAACCCGCACATCGCCGGCAAATAGCCAGCTTTCCATAAACGAACTGACTGCGAAACAAGCATACCCAATAAAGACAATCACGGGCATTAATAATAAAATGTGGAAACCATTAGGAATGCGATGTCGCCAACGCCCAGGGAGTAACGACCACCCAACCCCAGCCAGCACAATGCTCACAGGTAAAGCGACAATCAGCAGCATGATCCCTGCTAAGTTATTTTCTACGATCGGAGCAAGCCAAATACCAGCGAGAAAGCCCAAAATAACCGTTGGTAGCGCTTCCATTAATTCAACTGTTGGCTTAACAACGTTACGCATTTTCGACGACATAAAATAAGCGGTGTATATCGCACCAGCCAATGCCATTGGCACGGCAAACAACATCGCATAAAACGCCGCTTTAAAGGTACCGAATACTATCGGCACTAAACTGAGTTTTGGCTCAAATTCATCGCTGGCAGATGTTGATTGCCATACATAATCAGGCTCTGGATAACCTTCGTACCAAATTTTTTGCCATAGCGAGGCGAACCCTATTTCTGGGTGTTTATTTTCAACACCGTAAATTTGCCAACGATTGCCAGATACCGTAAGCAATTGATTTGCACGAGGAGAGATAACTAACCGCTCAGGCAAATCACTACCAAAGGGAGTTTCGTTATAAATCGCGCCATTTACGGTGGTGTAGAAAGCGGATAATTGACCATCTTGCTGAAGGGCAAAAAAGCCCTTACGCGTATATTCGGGGACAACGGAATGAATCGCAGAATCAGATACATTGAAGTCACGAGTACGAGTCAGTACTCGCTTTCCCTCATTCAACACTTCAAACCATTGAGATAGACTGTTATCGCTATTACTGATCAGTAACGAATGGGCGCCAGACAATAACACCAGTTGCTCAGGTACACTATTGCCATTGCTAACATCAACGACATCTCGGATATGCCCTGAGTCGTGTTCAAGTGCAATAACATAGATAAACTGGCCAGACAGTGCATAGGCTGTACGTGTGTCAGGGGTAATTGCTAATGCATTGATTGAATCGGGGAGCCCAGCCACTTCAAATGACGTTGATTGCCAGCCGTTATCTGGTTCAAAGGCCGTATTTTTCTGATTAAAAAGGCGAACCCTGACACGGTTATCAACCGTCGCGCCGATTATCGCAGCCTGGCTACTACTCACCGAGACCGCAAGTTTTACAATGGGTTGGCCATTAGGATCAAGTTGGACAGGTTCTCGGCCAAGAGGGTAATTAAAGGTCACATGATTATCACGCCCATTGATAAAACGCGGCGCTTCAGGCTTAACGACCTGAACGTTTCCTTTTTCTCCGCCAACAGCAAATATTGCCTGGGTTGGAAGTGTTGCCGCAACAACTGTCGTGTTACCAAGCAGGGTTAACTGTTCGGCGATTTTAGGTGCTGGCAGTGATGTTTTATTCAATGATTCAGCACCGAGCTGAATAACACTCAATACACCATTATCAGAAAGGCGATAAATAGCATCGTTGTGATCACTAATAGCAACAGCCTGCGTTTTATCACTAAACGATGTTTCGAAAAATTGTTGCTCAGTGACTTTTACACTCGAGAAGATAGGAAAAATGACATAAAGCAAATAGAAAAAGATGAGAACAAGGGTAATAAGCACGAAGATACCACCCGCTGTTACGCCATAGCGGACAAACTTATCTTTTACCTTACGGCCAGGATTTTCACCCATTAAAAATGCACCGGCCTTCGCCATTATTACCTCAATAAATTTACACGTTTATCAATGATATCGCCCTTCTATTACAATTATATGACAGCCCTCCACGAACAACCATTCGCTTATTCATTAGTCGTTGAAATAATTATGTAATAAATCAATTCAACTAAATATAACTGTCATAAATCTCCTGTACTTTCTCGTTCGTGACATCACATCGTACCCATATCTCGGAATATTCGCTTGTGACTAGACAGGAAATGCACATCATCACATAATAATAATGCTGAAAATTTAAGCATAAGGATATGATTATGAAGCACCTCATTTTGACAGTTATTGGTAAAGATTGCGTTGGCCTTGTTGAAACCCTTTCTGATACGGTTTACCAAAACCATGGTAACTGGCTATCAAGTAGCTTAAGCAAGCTCGCGGGTCAGTTTGCAGGAATAATCCAACTCGAAGTCGCCGACCAATATATTACGGTGCTTAGCCAAGCACTAAACAATATTGACGGCTTACAAGTACAGATTGTGGAAGATGAAAGCAAAACGCTGGCTTCTTCCGTTCTGCACCACTTACTTGTTACGGGCAATGACCGAGTCGGTATCGTGAAAGATGTCACCACGACACTTAATCGTCTGGGAATTAATATCAACAAGCTCAAAACCGAAACTCACAGCGCGCCAAACTGGGGGTACCCTATTTTCACCGCTGAGTTTGAATTAGAGCTACCTACAGAAATAAGTATTGATACCGTCCAAGAGACCCTTGAACGTATTGCCGATGATCTCACTGTTGATATAGATAATAACGAATAACGTTATTTTTCTCAGGCCACTGCTTCTTACAGGATAACAATGAGCAACGAACCTCTCTATATCGATAAAGAACTAAGCTGGCTTTCATTTAATGAACGCGTTTTACAAGAGGCTGCAGATAAATCTGTGCCTCTGATTGAACGCGTCCGTTTTTTAGGCATTTACTCAAGTAATACTGATGAATTCTATAAAGTACGTTTTGCCGATATAAAACGCCGGATCATCATTGATGAGGAGCAAGGCCGAAATGAAGAAGCCAAGCACCTACTGAGCAAAATACAGAGCCGGGTACTAAAGCTCAATCAAGACTTTGATACGCTATATAATGAAATACTGCTAGAAATGGCACGCCGCCATATTTTTCTGGTTAACGAACAACAGCTGGATGACTACCAGCAACAATGGTTACGCAAACACTTCCGCAATACCATTTTGCCGCATATTAATCCTATTTTACTTAACGACGACATCGATCTATTACAGTTTCTAAAAGATGAATACTCCTACCTTGCAATAGAAATGCAGCAAGGTGACAGTAAGCGTTATGCTCTGATTGAAATCCCAACCGATCAATTACCACGCTTTATTCAGCTGCCAGAAGCAAAAGGAAAGCGACGTAAAACATTAATTTTACTCGATAACATTATCCGATTTTGCCTCGATGATATATTCAGTGGTTTCTTTGAATACGATAGCCTTGCGGCCTATTCGATGAAGATGACCCGAGATGCCGAGTACGATCTTAGCCTAGAGGTTGAACACAGCTTACTGGAACAAATGTCTGAAGGCCTTAACCAACGTCTTACGGCAATGCCTGTACGTTTTGTCTACCAGCGTGATATGCCAAGCGATATGATCGATGTCTTATGCTCCCTGCTAAAGGTCTCGAACTATGACAGTATTATTCCGGGTGGGCGCTATCATAATTTTGTCGATTTCATTGGTTTCCCCAATGTTGGTCGTAACTACTTAGAAAATAAGCCACTGCCGCCTATCGATAGCTACCACTTCACCAGTGCCCGCAATGCATTTGAAGCAATAAAAGCCCAAGATATTTTATTGTATTACCCTTACCATACCTTTAATCATATGACAGAGCTTGTTCGCCAAGCCGCTTATGATCCCAAGGTACGCAGCATCAAAATCAATATCTATCGTGTTGCCAAAAACTCACGGATTATAGAGTCGATGATCGATGCAGCCAATAACGGTAAAAGTGTTACTGTGGTCGTCGAACTACAAGCTCGATTCGATGAAGAAGCGAATATCGAATGGGCACGGCGTTTAACTGAAGCGGGTGTGTATGTTGTCTTTGGTGTCCCAGGGCTGAAAATTCACTCAAAGCTATGCTTAATCACCCGTAAAGAAGGCAATGAGCTGGTTAGATACGCTCATCTAGGTACGGGGAATTTCCATGAGAAAACCGCCCGTATATACACCGACTTCTCTTTAATGACCTGTAGTAAAGCGATCACTGACGAAGTAAGGATGGTCTTTAACTACATTCAAAACCCATATCGCCCGGTTAAATTTAAAGAGCTTATTGTCTCGCCACGCAATTCGCGTTCACGCCTCTACGATCTCATTGACCGTGAAATTGCCCATGCCAAGCAAAAACTGCCAGCAGGTATTACACTAAAGGTTAACAACCTCGTTGATAAAGGCTTGATTAACCTGCTTTATCAAGCCAGTAGCGCAGGGGTGGCTATCAAACTTATTGTTCGTGGGATGTGTACCCTCATTCCCGGCATTAAAGGGATCAGCGAAAACATTACCGCAATCAGCATCGTTGATCGTTTCCTTGAACACCCTCGGGTAGTTGTATTTAAAAATAACGGCGACCCTGATGTCTATATTTCATCCGCTGACTGGATGACACGTAATATTGATAACCGTATCGAAGTAGGCTGCCCAATCCACGACCCTACGCTCAAGAAAAAGATCATTGATATTATCAATATCCAGTTATCGGATACGGTAAAAGCGCGGGTCATCGACAAAAAGATGACGAACGAGTATGTGCCGCGAGGCAATAAACGTAAAATTCGCTCACAAATTGCGATTTACGATTACCTTAAGCACTCTGAAAAGCAGCTAAAGAAGCAAGCCGAAAAGAGCGAAAAGAGCGAATGACAGAACAACCTCGACCTCGTGAGATAGCCGCCATTGATATGGGATCCAACAGCTTCCATATGGTAGTGGCGCGTATTGTTGGTCAAAGCTTACAAATTATAAGCCGCCATAAACAACGGGTTCATCTTGCTTCAGGGCTTGATGAGCATCACAACCTTGACCAAGCAGCCATTCAACGTGGCTTAAACTGCTTAGCAATGTTTGCTGAACGGCTTCAAGGTTTTGAGCCTGAGAATATCCGCATAGCCGCCACTTACACCTTGCGCCAATCACAAAATGCCGCGGTATTTTTAAAGCGGGCGGAAAGTGTTCTCCCCTACCCCATAGAGATCATCCCTGGCACAGAAGAAGCTCGACTGATCTACTTAGGCGTTGCGCATACCCAACCAGAAACAGGTAAAAAGCTGGTTGTTGATATTGGAGGAGGAAGTACCGAGCTTGTCATCGGCGAAGGCTTCTCGACTAAACTCGCCTACAGCAAACACATGGGGTGTGTTAGCTATAATAAATACTTTTTCCCTAAGGGGAAAATTTCAAGTAAAAACATGGCATCAGCACAACTGGCGGCTGAACAGAAACTTGAAAGTATTGCGACAAAGTACCGCAATAAAGGCTGGCAAACCGCAATCGGCTCTTCCGGTACCATCAAGGCCATTAAGGAAGTTTTGATTGGTAAAGGGCATGTCGATGGCGTGATCACCCTTAAAAGATTAGAGCAGCTAAGTGACGATATCCTCAACGTAAAACACGCCGATGATCTCGACCTTGTTGGCCTGAGTGATGATCGCAAACCCGTCTTCGCCGCTGGTGTCGCAATTTTGATTGCGGTGTTTAAGTCACTCAACATCGACGAAATGATTTTCTCCGATGGTGCTCTACGTGAAGGCCTGCTTTATGAAATGGAAGAGCGTTTTCGCCACAGTGACATTCGGTCTCGCACTGCGACCGCCATGGCAAGCCAATACAATGTCGATATAGACCAAGCGAACCGAGTAAAAGAAACGGCAGAGCAGCTGTATAATCAAATAGAACCACAGCCGGGTATGACAAAGGCTGAACTTGCGACATTACTCTGTTGGGGGGCACTGTTGCATGAAGCAGGACTCAGTATCAGCTACCCGGGCTTCCATCGCCACTCCGCTTATTTGCTCAGGCACAGCACCATGCCGGGCTTTAACCTCGAGCAGCAAACTGTTCTGGCGACACTTGTGCGGTTTCAACGCAAAAGCCTAAAGCTTGAAGAAATGCCAGAGTTGAGCATCTACAAGCGCAAGCACTTGTACCCATTGATCCGTACGTTACGGCTAGCCGTCGCCTTAAATGGCCAGCGTAGTGAAGAGCCTTTACCAAACATCACGGTTAAAGCCGATAAGGAAGAATGGCAACTATCATTACCAAGCGGTTGGGAAGAAAATAACCGACTACTTGCTGCAGACTTACGGCAAGAACAAGAGTATTGGCGAAAAACGGGCTGGAAGCTCAGCCTCAACGAAGATTGAACTCAAATCAATCCAAGCTATAAATAATAAAAAGCGGGCTAACCATTCAGTTAAGCCCGCTTTTTATGACCGATTCATTACGCGTTTCAACTATAGTCCGAGCTGAGTCAAAATAGCCTTCGCGGTTTCAGCTGGCAATGGCACATACCCGTCTTTTTCAACGATATCTTGACCGTCATGTGACAAAATAAAGCGGATAAATTCCGCTTCAAGTGGCGGTAAGGGCTTACCCGGTTGCTTATTAATATAAACGTATAAATACCTTGCTAATGGGTAACGACCATTGACTGCATTCTCAAGGGTGGCCTCAACGTAGTCATCCCCTTCTCTCGCAATAGGTAACGCGCGTATCCCCGTTGTTTTATAACCCACACCTGAATAGCCGATTGAGTTTAACGAGCTTGCGACCGACTGCACAACAGACGCCGAGCCAGGCTGTTCATTCACATTATTACGAAAATCACCCAAACACAGAGCTTGCTGCTTAAAGTACCCATAAGTGCCTGATACAGAGTTGCGACCAAAAAGCTGAATATCCCGTGCCGCCCAGTTACTGGTTAATCCTAGCTGCCCCCAACGGGTTATTGGCTGTGTTCCACCACAGCGTAGAGTACGTGAATAAATCGCATCGATCTGTTCGAAGTTCAGTCCCTCTAATGGATTATCTTCATGAACAAACACCGCTAACGCATCAATAGCAACACGTATTTCAGTTGGCATATAGCCATACTCACGCTCAAACGCTTCAATCTCTTTCGACTTCATTCTTCGGCTCATCGGGCCAAATTGAGCCGTTGCCTCCACTAGCGCGGTCGGTGCAGTGGATGAACCCGCGGCCTGAACCTGAATATTTACACTGGGGTAGTAACGCTTAAATTCTTCCGACCAATAAGTCATTAAGTTAGCAAAGGTATCTGAGCCGACCGAAGATAAATTACCTGATACGCCACTGATTTTTTGATATTCGGGTAAGGTGTTGGTTGGACTCGCAGTGGCGTAAGAGCTCACCATCAAAAGCACCAATGTACTCAAGACAGAAGATGCTTTTAAATACTTGTGAGTTATTGCGGACAAATACCGTCCCAATGATTGATTTTTCAGGGTGCTCATTAGTCCAATATTACTCCCGATAAAAACAACAAAAGCGGCCATAAAGACCGCTGGGTATGTTCATCATTCAAATTTTACATGGGTTAAGCACAATATGCATACCCGCTATGGATTAAGCTGCTGCTTCCGCAATAAGGCGCTGAGGCAGAGTAAAGGCAAATGTACTGCCCTCACCAACTTCACTTTCAATCTCAAGCTGAGAGTCATGGTGACTTAATGCATGTTTCACAATAGCCAAACCAAGGCCACTACCTCCCGTCTCTCGCGAACGGGCTTTATCAACCCGATAAAAGCGCTCAGTCAGACGGTGAATATGCTGAGGCTCAATCCCTTCACCACTATCCGTAACTTCTAAACGGGGTCCGGTAGGAGACAAGAACCAATGTACTTTTACCTCGGCATGGCTCGGCGTATGCTTCACCGCATTATAAACCAAATTTGAGATCGCGCTGCGTAGTTGATCTTCATCACCAAGCACTTTTAACGAGCTATCAACCGCAAAGGTAAACACGTGTTCATTGTCGCCACTTAGCGACACAGCTTCTTTTTCTAAGACATCGAGCATCGAAGGCACATCGATGATCTCTTCTAATTCAATATTTGGTGCAGCTTCGATTTTGGACAGCGTTAGCAATTGTTCAACCAGCGAGTTCATTCGCACTAATTGCTCGGTCATCACCCCATGTGCTTTATCCCACATAGGACCAATTAGCATTTCAGGGTCTCTCGACATTTCGAGGTAACCTTGCAGCACTGTCATCGGGGTACGCAGTTCATGGGACACATTCGCGAAAAAGTTACGGCGCATCCCTTCAAGCTGTTTAACCTGAGACACATCACGCACCACCATCAGGTATTCCCCTTCGGTGTAATGCATAATACGCAACTCTAACGTACGATCGTAATTGAGCGGTGACGTAATTTCCAGCGGTATATCGAATGCTTGCTTCGCTAAATAACGCACAAAATCGGGGCTACGCAGTAAATTACTGATTGGCTGGCCGGCATCATCAGGCCAACGGAAACCAAGTAGATGCTGAGCTAGCTTGTTACACCAAACAATATTCCCTTCGCTACGAAAGACAACGACCGCATCAGGAAGGGATTCTGCACCGTTACGGAAACGGCGGATCAAGGTGGCTAGCTCTTTACGGCGGCGTCGATTGCGCTGCTGTAAACGGTAGATACCGTTGAATAAGGGTTCCCAGCTGCCTGAGCCGGAAGGCGGAGTTAAGCTGCGCTCTTTCCATAGCCAATCCGACATTTTCAATTGATTATGAAAATGCCAAATTAACTGGATCCAAGTCGCCACTAGCAAAAACCAAGGCATATAGCCAAAAATTAAGCCAAGTGCGACCCATGGCAAGTAGAAAAACATCAGTTCCCAGACTAATTTTTTCCACGATAGCCGTTCTACCATGCTTTACTCCGTTACAGCGACGTTTTACGTTCTGCTGTATTTACTGCCTTAATCAACGTTCTCTTTGCATTACATACGGGTAGAGAATCGATAACCCGCGCCACGAACGGTTTGAACCAATTTATCGTGACCGTCTGTTTCCAATGCCTTACGCAAGCGACGAATGTGAACATCAACCGTACGATCTTCCACGTACACATTGGTGCCCCAAACATTATTTAGTAGCTGCTCACGACTGTATACACGCTCTTGGTGCGTCATGAAAAAGTGCAGCATTTTGAACTCTGTCGGTCCCATATCAAGTGGTGAATCATTTGATGTCACACGATGAGAAACAGGATCAAGCTTTAAACCTTGTACATCAATCACATCATCAAGTGATGTTGGAGATACACGACGCATAACCGCTTTCAAACGCGCCATTAGCTCTTTCGGTGAAAATGGCTTGGTGATGTAGTCATCTGCGCCCACTTCTAAACCACGTACCTTGTCTTCTTCCTCACCGCGGGCGGTAAGCATAACAACAGGGATCTGGCGGGTCATTTCATCACGCTTAAGGTGCTTGATCAGGTTAATGCCTGAACCACCTGGCAACATCCAGTCGAGCAAGATAAGTTCTGGATATGGTTCGCAAAGCTTCTCGAGTGCCGCATCATAATCCTCGGCTTCAACTGCTTGATATCCTTTTTGTTCAAGTACAAAACAAAGCATCTCGCGGATCGGAGCTTCATCTTCCACAACAAGAATCCGTCTTACCATAATCTTTTCTACCTATTAATTGCTGTCTTTCGAGCGCCATTATGTGTGTTAAGTATGACACTTTTGTGACTTAACCAGAGAAAAACGTAACCTTATGTATATCATTTTGTAATGCGACTAGTCTCACATGCTATCCATATATACATTTTACTCTGGTCAAACAGTTATATATCTAAAACAAACACCTAGCCTTTCACAGTGATATGGCTGCGGCCGCCACCTTGCGCTTCTACAGCAACTTGCACGCCGATCCGTTCAACCAATGTACCGACATGGGATATCACCCCAATTTGACGGCCATCGGCTTGCAATGCATCCAAACAAGCCAATGCCATTTCTAAGCTATCGGGATCGAGCGTGCCAAAGCCTTCATCAATAAATAGTGACCCCAGCTGGCGAGTATCAGCAGCCAATGACGCTAGCGCTAAGGCCAAAGCCAATGATACCAAGAAACTTTCGCCCCCAGACAAAGATTCAACACTACGGACTTCATCCCCCATATCATGATCGATAACCTGCAATGCAAGTGGGCTGTTTGGTACCGGTTGAAGGGCATAGCGAGGTGCTAAATCTTGCAAATGCTGATTAGCTAAAACCACCAGCTGTTGTAGCGTTAGGCCTTGAGCAAGGGTGCGAAATTTATTACCTGTTGCAGAGCCTATCAACTCACTCATTTGCAGCCACAGCTCTGTCGTTGCTTGTTGCTCTTTTAATTGCTCAGTCAATGCCCCTGATTGTAACTCTGCTTGCTCTGCAAGCGCCAAGCGTTGGCGCCCTTGGAATATTTGTTCATCCAACTCGGCTTTACTGGCCAGCCAAGATGAAACAATTGGCGTGTCTTCCATTTGTTCAACTGAAATCTCGTGCTCAGAGAGCCATTGCTTCGCAAGCAGAATGATAGGTTGGTGATCAACAACAGCTTGCTGGCGTTCGTCCAACACGGTATTCGCCGCAGACACCGCTTGTTCAAGCAGTTTCAGCGCTTCACGTTCTTGCGCCAGCCAATCATCGCCTTTACTCAATAATGCCACTAACTCTTCATTCGCTAAGCTGAATTTTTCTAACCATTTATTCCAGTTGTTTTGCAGTACATCAAGCGACTGTTGAACGTCACTTTGCTGCCGCTGAACACTGCCCGCAGATGCTTCAGCAGCGGCCATTGCCTCACCTGACTGGCGCTGACGCACTTGTGCTTGCTCTAATACGGCTTGATGAGCGTTCAACGCTTGCTTATGTTGCAATTCCAGCTCGGATAATTGCTGCTCACCGACCAATGCAACACGTTGCTGCCATAGCTGCTCTATCTCTTGTTTTAAAGAGATAATGATATTGTCGATCTCTGTCCCGCGCTGCTCAGTATTACGTAATGCCGTTTGCACTTCAGCAAGCTCTGGGGCCACGATTGCTAACTGCTTTTCTATATCGGTTAACAACGTCTGGTTAGTAAGGTATCGCTGTACATCGATATGCAGCTGGGTAAAAAACGCTTCTTCACCTTGTTGTTTTAACTGTACTAACCATTGGTCATTACCATATTGTTCATTCAACGCCTGCTCGCGTTCAGCCAAGATCACTGATTGCGTATCCTGCTGTTGCTCGATGGATTGCTGACGCGATTGCCATTGTGTGAACTGCTGGGCTAAAGCATGCTGCTGCTCAATCTGCTTATTAATTGCTTGTTGAACCTGCTGCCACTCAACCTCAAGTTGACGACCTTGCTTAATTTGTTGTTGGCGATGCTCACCAGAGTGCTGTAACTGTTTTAATAGCGCGTCAGTTTGCATGACGTGCTGCTGCCATATCGACATCAACGATGCTAATGTTTCAGAATTAGCCTCTGCAGATAACACGCTTTCATCTTGGACATGCAATCCATCAAATACTGCTGAGTATTGCTCAAACAGCTGGGTGATTTGTACTTTCAGCGATTGTTTATCGGTTTCGAGAGCAGCAATACGTTGTTGCTCAGCTATGCACTGCTGACCCAGAAGGCTCACTTCGTTTTCTGCCGCTTGCCACTGTTTCGTGAGCTCCGTTAAACGAGTTTGCTGAGTCTGGATCAATCCTTCGGCAATAGGGTTGTCTGTCGCATAAGGGTGATCATAAGAGCCACACAACGGGCACGCTTCGTCTGTTTTTAGCTCTGCGCGGTAATCATCTAACTGCATGACAGCGCGGCTTTGCTGCAACAACGATTCCACTTCTTTATGTTGCACCGATAAAGTCGCAATCTGTGGCTTTAATACATCGATGCGTTGATCTGCCGCTTTAAGTTGTGTCGTTGAGTGCTGCCATTCTGTCTCGGTTTTATCGTATTGGCGCAGTAACGACTGCCACTCCTTTACCCCTGACAAACCCTGAAGCAGCTGTTCACGCCACTGTTGTTTTTCTGCATATTGCGCTCGTTCTTGCTGTTGAAGTGCTTCTAGTTCATCAAAATCAAATGCCTGCTTCTGGTTTTCATACCCATGTTTTGTGGCATTCAAATCTTGTATCTGCAGTTCAAGCGCGTTTTGTCGTTTCGCATGATCATTGAGATCATTGGCGATCTGTTGGAACTCTTTACGCAAACCGCTATTAGTACGATGAGCGGCTAAATACTGCTTCACATTGTCTTCTACTGACGATGCTTGCTCGGCAATTCTTTTGAAGCCCTGTTTCTCTACAAAGTACTGCTCCAACTCATTATGCTGTTGCACCAAGCTTTGCTGTTTCTGTTTCAAGCTCGTGGCTTGCTGCATCTGCGTTTGCTGCATTTGGCTATGTTGTTGGCGTTGGGCCTCTTGCGGCTGCAACTGCTCACGTAGACCAGCAATTTTTAAATCCCATTTCGCAGCTTCTTTTAATGTCGGCTCAACCTGTTGCCACTGAAGTTCCACCTTCTTAAGCGCTGCCGTTGCGGCATCCACTTGTTGATCACTAACTTGATGAAGCTCAGTTTCACGTTTTAAGCTTGTCTGAGCGGCTGCCAAGGCGTCTGCTACTTTAGTAACTTGTGCCTGAGCTTGCTGTAATAGCGAAAAGTCACGCTGTGCCGGTTGAACTTGTTCAAGTAACGTGAGCTGGGCATAACGTGGAGCCGCTGCTTCCTTATCGTCTTCAGCCTGTTTTAACTGCTTTTGCACCTGACCAACACGTTCAGCCAATTGCGCATCAATTTTCAACGCCTGCTGATGTTGCTTGAAAGCTTGTAGCTGCGTATCTAATTGCTCAACTTGCTGCTTGAGTGAGTCGACCTGTGCGACTAATTGTTGCTTGTCTTCCTCTGACAGCAATGCAATATCACCGAGCTTATCTTGCAGCTGCTCAAGTTGCTGTTTTTCGGCTCGTGCACGTTCGTAGGCTGCAATCGATAAGCGGCCGTAAATCTCCCCGCCAGTCATTCGCTCAAGCAAAGCAGCTCGCTCATCGGCTCCCGCTTTTAGAAACGCGGCAAATTCCCCTTGCGGTAACATCACAGCACGACGAAATTGGTCAAAAGACAAACCAATCAAGCGTTCCATTTCCACTTGTAGTTCTTGTTTTTTACCGGCAAAGCGTTGATTGGTTTCAAGGTTCTCTAGCCATTGCTCAGACGCCTGAATCCGCCCTTCTGCTTTCCCCCTTGCGCGTCGTACATGCCAATGTGCACGCCAGTGGCTGCCGTCATTGGCTACAAAATCGACTTCGGCATAACCTTCGGCCTTGCCACGCGATAAAATACTACGTACATCATTGGCTTTAATACGGCTACTATCATCATCACGCCCAATCTCTGCATCGTTTTTTTTATTCGACTGCAACCGAGGGATTCGATCATATAAGGCGAGACATATCGCATCGAGTAGGGTTGATTTACCCGCCCCGGTTTTACCTGTGATAGCAAACAAACCAGCATCACCTAAACGCCCACCAGCAAAATCAATCTCAAACGGTTGCTGTAAGCTGGCCAAGTTCTGGCCTCTTAGCGCGATAATTTTCATCGTTATTATTCTCTTTATATATGGACGCGGTAATTACTGGTTATTGCTGTCTTCTTCAAGTTGCACAAGCAAACTTTCAAATGCATCGGCCATTCCTGCTTCAGGCTCGCCACTGTATTTTTGCGCCCAGCTAAGCTGAAAGACCTGCTGCGGTGACACATCAGACAATCGCTTCTCACCTAAAGACTGTTGCTGGACCTGCGGTGGATAATGCGGGGTAATTTTAGCTAAACGCACCGCTTTGCCTTCTAGCGCTTCAAGTACCTTTTCTCTTAACAGTGCCTGCGGCTTATCAAGCAGCACATGTACTTCCAAAAAAGGCTGTGACTCACGGGGTAAGTCCTCGACAGCCAGAGCAGTCAATTCTTCAAGTACTTGCTCAAGTGGTGCAGGAGAGGCGGGTACTTTGAGCATATCGACTACTCTCGGTACCGCAATAGGCGCTAGAGCAGAAACGGCTTGCCCCTCGAGCTGTATAACCACAACCTGGTGGTTATAACCTCGCTCAGACATGGACAGTGGCAGCGGCGAACCGCTATAGCGAACATGCTCTTTTTTTGCAACCCGTTGAGCTAGGTGCAAATGCCCCAACGCCACGTAACTCATATCATCAGCAAAAATCGTTGCAGGCAAAGCGTGTTGATTACCACCAAGTACGCGGCGCTCCGACATTTCTGACAACTTGCCAGAAGCCATATACGCATGCCCCATACCGATGAGTGCTTGATCTTCTTGCTGGCGTTCACGCGCGGCTGCGGTCATTTCACCGTACAGGGTTTCTACCCCTTTGATCAGACGGTCGTCATCGTCACTCAAATCATCGGTACGTAAGTCAGCACTACGCAAGAAAGGGACAGCCAGTACCCAAGCAGTTTGCTTTCCCGAGCTATCACTTAACGGTACCAACATGCGGTCAGTATCTAAGCTGCCATCTTGATGACGGTGGATACCGCCGACCATATGTAGATCAAATGCTTTAAGCAGCTCGTGTGGCGCATCAAGCTTACTCGGAGAGTCATGGTTTCCGCCAATCATAACCACATCAAGTTGTGGCATCGTTTTCGCCAAGCGCGCCATAAAGCGGTACAGCATCCGCCATGCACTCGCTGGGGGATTGGCAGTATCAAAAATATCCCCTGCCACCAACAAAGCATCGATCTGCTGTTGTTCTAGCGTATTAGCAAGCCAGTCCAAAAAACACTGGTGCTCATAATCACGGTTATAGCCATGGAGTTGATGACCAAGATGCCAATCGGAGGTGTGGAGAATTTTCATGACGAATATATCGACCTAATAAGGAAAACTAAGCTGATTGTACCGTAATTTTTCATCCCTCGAAGCCACGCCAAACAGAAAACTTAAGACAAACCCTAGCCAATGCAATAAGATTGACAGCCAAATGCACAACCAAGGATCTGTAACAGCCATGATGTGGTTTAAAAACGTACTTACCTATCGCTTCAGCCGCGAGATCGACCTCAATCCTGACCAACTGGAAAAGCAGCTAGAAGAGTTTCGCTTTACTCCGTGTGGCAGTCAGGATCAGCAGAAATTTGGTTGGGTACATGCGCTAGGTAAACACGGCGATATGTTCACCCATGTTATTGGTGACAATATCTTGATCTGTGCGCGCAAAGAAGAAAAAATGCTGCCAGCCTCAGTGATCAAAGAGTCACTAAATGAGAAGGTTGAAGCACAAGAGCTGGAGCATGGCCGCAAGCTGAAAAAGAGCGAGAAAGACACCATCAAAGATGAAATCGTGATGGATCTTCTTCCGCGTGCATTCAGCCGTAAGAGCCAAACTTACGCGCTAATCATGCCAAAAGAAGGCTATGTCCTTGTCGATGCGGGTAGTTTCAAAAAAGCAGAAGATATGCTCGCACTGCTACGTAAATCTATCGGTAGCCTACCTGTTATTCCGGTTACACCAGAAAAACCAGCTGAATTGACCATGACAGAGTGGGTTCGCTCGAACACTTCACCAAGCGGTTTCACTATTGGCGAAGAAGCTGAACTGAAAGCGATTCTTGAAGATGGCGGCGTGATCCGCTGTAAGCAACAAGATCTATCTTGTGATGAAATTCTTGCTCATATCGAAGCAGATAAACTCGTTACCAAGCTGGCAATCAACTGGCAAGATCGCATTGATTTCGTCTTGGCCGATGACTTATCAATCAAGCGCCTGAAGTTTTCAGATGAGCTGAGAGATCAAAACGAAGACATCGACCGTGAAGAAATGGCAGCACGCATTGATGCCGATTTATCTTTAATGGCGGGTGAATTCTCGGCTTTCTTACCGAACTTATTCGAAGTACTTGGCGGCCTAGAAGCTAAAGCTTAAACCAAGCTTATTCCTTCAGCCCATTAAATAGCGAGAAACAGAAGCTCTACGCATTCTGTTTCTCGCTTTTTTATTCCGTTTTCATTGCCATTGTATTGTGCAGCCGATCACAGTAAAATCCCGCCTCACATCCGTATCCCACTGCGATACGGCCTGATTTGGAATCAGACACTGGAATCTAAGAGCTATGTTTAAACCTGAATTGTTATCGCCTGCGGGCAGCCTTAAAAACATGCGTTACGCATTCGCCTATGGCGCAGATGCTGTTTACGCAGGTCAACCTCGTTACAGCCTTCGAGTTCGCAACAACGAATTCAACCACGAGAACCTACAAATCGGTATCAATGAAGCACATGCCCAAGGCAAGAAGCTTTACGTGGTATGTAACATTCAGCCGCATAACTCGAAACTAAAAACCTTTATTCGCGATCTTAAACCTATCGTAGAAATGGGCCCAGACGCCTTAATCATGTCTGATCCAGGCCTTATCATGATGGTACGTGAAAACTTCCCTGACATGCCTATTCACCTGTCGGTACAAGCGAATGCGGTTAACTGGGCTACAGTGAAATTCTGGTCAACACAAGGTGTTGAGCGTGTCATTCTATCGCGTGAGCTTTCTTTAGAGGAAATCGAAGAGATCCGCGAACACTGCCCAGAGACCGAACTCGAAATTTTCGTTCACGGTGCATTATGCATGGCTTACTCAGGCCGCTGCCTACTTTCAGGCTACATGAACAAACGCGATCCTAACCAAGGTACGTGCACTAACGCTTGTCGTTGGGAATACAAAACAGAAGCAGCAAAAGAAGACGAAAACGGTCAGATTGTTGAAGCGAACCCAGCTAATACTGGTGTTAACGTACAGGAAGTTGAAGTGCAAGAAGCACGCCCTGACAATACACTCGGTCTTGGTAAACCAACAGACGAAGTTGTTTTACTTTCTGAGTCTCACCGCCCTGAAGAAAAAATGGCCGCTTTTGAAGATGAGCACGGCACTTACATTATGAACTCGAAAGACCTACGTGCTATTCAACACGTAGAACGTCTAACGAAGATGGGTGTGCACTCACTTAAAATTGAAGGCCGTACTAAATCTTTCTATTACTGTGCGCGTACTGCTCAGGTATACCGTAAAGCCATTGATGATGCAGTCGCTGGCAAACCATTTGATGAAAGCCTAATGGGGACGCTAGAAAGCCTGGCTCACCGTGGCTACACCGAAGGTTTCTTACGTCGTCATACACATGATGCGTACCAAAACTACGAATACGGTTACTCTATTTCTGATACTCAGCAATTTGTGGGTGAGTTCACTGGTAAGCGTCGTGGCGATCTTGCTGAAGTCGATGTTAAGAATAAGTTCATGGTTGGCGACAGCCTTGAAGTAATGACACCGCAAGGTAACGTTGTTTTCACGCTTGAAGTCATGGAAAACCGCAAATCAGAATCTGTTGATGATGCAAAAGGTAATGGCCACTTCATGTTCATTCCTGTGCCTGCAGATATGGACTTAGAGTACGGCCTACTAATGCGCAACCTAAGCGACGGCCAAGATACTCGAAGCCCGCACGGTTCAGTAGACGGTAAATAATTCGATGGCATTGCTCATTAATGACAAATGCATCAACTGCGACATGTGTGATCCTGAATGTCCGAACGAAGCGATCACCATGGGCGAAGAGTTCTATGAAATAGATCCTGCTCGTTGTACTGAATGTAAAGGGCACTACGACAAACCAACCTGTCAGTCTGTTTGTCCGATTACAAAATGTATCATCGTCGATCCCGATAATGTCGAAACCGACGACGAGCTACTTGAAAAATTCGTAACCCTTCAAGGGCTCACCTGATCTGTTTGACGAAAAAAAGCGCCGATAGGCGCTTTTTTTATACCCTTTATTCGGCTATCAATGGCAGCATTTAACTAGAAGCCATAAGCAACATTAAAACGGATATCACGACCAGGTTCGAGCGTCCCCTGAGCGACCTCACCGTTATTGCCGTAACTTGCATGTGAACGATAGGCTTTATCCAGCAAGTTCTTAATGGTCAGCGTTAAGGTAAGATCTTGATTTGCGACTGGCAGCCACTGCGCATAAATATCATGCACAGCATAACCTGCTTTTTCATCATACCCTTCAGCGACATCGGTTAACCGCGCGACATAGCGACCGTTATAGCCAATATCAAGGCCATCAAAAACTTGGTAGCCGATATCCGCAACCCACGTATCCCCTATCGCTGTACCAATGCCTTTGGTGTCGTCATTCAATGGCTCACCATTTAATTCCGGACGCGACTGGTTATAACTCAAGCTGGTTGAGACAGCTTGCCAATGGTAACCCACACGTGCAGTAAACCCTTTAGTTTCAAGCTCACCTAAATTATCCAGCTCACGTTGCTCTGTCTCGCCAACAACATCCTCAACCTTAGTAACATAGGCCGTTGCCGAGACACTCAGCCCATCACGGATCCAGTTAACGCCTAATTCCGTATTTTTAGCCCGCTCTTCTTTTCGATCTTCACTACTGTTTGAGCCATCAAGCTTAAAAATTTCACGCACTTGTGCACCACGCACGGCTTCAGCATAGCCGCCATAAACAGATAGCCCCGGAAGCACTTCATAGGTCAGGCTTGCATTCGGGCTGAAGCCACTGTGGTCAAAGCTTGGTCCGTTTGACTCTTGCAGCTCATACTCGTCATAACGTCCGCCCAAGCTCAGCAGCAGCGTATCAATCAAGTAAATATCACCTTGGGCATATACCCCTTTCACTTTACCGCTGTCTTTATCAGAGCCATAAATAGGGCTGCCTAGCGTACCTTCATCATCACGGTATTCGACGCCGTAGGTTACGTTATGCTTACCAGCAAATGTGCTGGTATTACGAATATCAGCGCCATAGCTTTTTGCCTCACCCAAATAATCACCCCATGGGCCATCAATATGCTCTAGCGAGGTTTCTGTTCCATAAACCGTAACATCCAGTGCCAGCCATGAGTTATTGGCGGGATCAAACAGGTAATTACCAGTATAGGTTTCACGGATCATTTCTTGGTTAATCGGCACATTTTTGAAGCTTTCGACCCACTGTGGACGATGATAGCGAAAAGCCTCATCTTCACGTCTGTCATAACTTAATGTCAGCTTTTGTGACTCGGTAAACTCACCGACTAATTTTACGAATCCGACTTTATTTTCGGCTCCGGTATGAGCTTGCTCATCACCATTGCCATCGGTAAAGTTATCCAGATCGCTATAAGATAATGTCGCAAGTGCACTGATAGTATCGGTTAAGTAACCATAACCACTCAGGCTGGTCTTATAGCCTTCTGTATTATCGTAATATCCAGCCTTCACCAAGGCACCGTAACGCTGATCGCCCCATAGTAAATCTGACGGATCTTTGGTTTTGAAGCGAATTGCTCCCCCTAGCGCCCCTGCACCATCCGTTGCTCGACCAGCACCGGCAGAAACTTCCACTTGCTGTAACAACTCGGGTTCGATCGATAATTGCCCTTGGTGATGGTAGATATAGCCAGACTGAGTTGCCCCATCAATGGAAACGTTCAACATGGTATCTTCAAGCCCTCGCACATAAATCTTCTGCGATACACTTGAACCACCACCGATGCTAACCTCTGGATCAGTGCGGAAAATATCGCTCAGATCATTGGCTTGACGTTTTTGTAGCTGATCGGCATCGATCACAATATCCGGCAACGAGGATACTCTCCCAGTCACCACCATTGTCTCATCAATCAATTCATTCTCTGATTGAGCTTGGGCTGGGTTCATAACCAGTGCAGCAGAAACAGCAACACTAAGAAAAGTCAGGGGAAATGTACGGCCTTGTATCATTTGCTTTATCCAATATTAATGAGAAGCATTATCAATGCATCTCATTGTCTAGACTGAGCGATTCAAGTAAACAAACTTTACAACTGTTACATTCAAATCCGTTTAAAGTCAGTCACCTATATTCCACACAGTAATACTTAGCCTCTATCTGGAAGTAAGCCCGCAAAAAAATACCAACAGGAAATAGCTCTACCCGACACAAGTAATAGAGCTATCAGGCAGAACGATTAATCATGGTGTTAAGAAAGATCGGAGTGATAAAAATTAAATCAGGAAAGTTACGACACAAAGCTATAGCCTTTACCATGCAAGGTCAGTAATTGGTCCGCAGGCATGCCAACAGCAATCAGCTTCTTTCTTATTCGGCTCAAGTGCATATCTAAACTGCGATCGTAAAGTGCATATTCCCGCTCAAGCACTTGCCGATAAAGGTAGGGTTTCGGTAATACTTCATTCCGCTGCGAGGCCAGAGTCCAAAGCAATTTAAACTGAATGGGGGTCATTGCTATCATATTACCAGCAAAAGACACATCCATTGATTGGCGATCCATAACGAGCTTATCGAGAACGAGTTCCTTTCCTCTAATCTCAAACTGCTTTGCTGAATAACTCCGCCGCAATATCGCATCAATGCGATAGCATAGCTCCTGAACAGAGCGCTTCACTGGCATATAATCATCTGCACCGTACCGAAAACCTATCACTCCCTCAGTATGTTGACCTTCCATCGTCAGTACAATAATGGGGATTGGGGTCAACTCACGACACTGTTTAAGCAAAGCCCACTCATGCATACCTGAAAGCCGCATAGACAAAATAATGAAACTGACCGCTTTTCGTTTTACCTCATCAAGTACTTCACTCCCATTACGGCAACGCTTTACCATGTAGCCATCTTGCCACAATCTCTCACAGATGAGTTGGTTGTACTTTTCATCGGGCTCTGCGACCAAAATCGTTACTTCCTGAGAAAAATTCCGTTTCGTTAGACTCATTTTCAATTAGCTGTCGGTTATCGTTAAAAATAAAAAAGGGCTTAATGATATTAATTATCAATATCATTAAGCCCTTAATTGCTTCCAGCCTCAATAATTAAATTCGTTTCATACAAATTATTAGAGGCACATCAAACTCCCATTCACAAAACTTATCACTATAGTGCGAATGCTAATTCTTTCATCTTCACCTCTTGCTGCAGTTTGGCAAAGGCTACTTTATCTTTGAGCAAAACAGGTTTTACGTCATCACCAAACCATTCTAAGGACGCCGATTTATTGCTATCTGTAATGATATCGGCCAAAAATGCCTTGTAATCCAGTGCCCCCTCAAACAAAGAGACCATTCCCTCCCGGGTTCCTGCTGGTGAATAAACATTATCAGGGGCGAAAACGGATAGCTGGTGACGCGATGCAATATTCTTTAGATGATAGTGAGCAACGTTTTCCTCTATCTTTTGGTGAAACTCACAGGGATCAGCCCCAGACTCCCACACGTGTAACGTGTCAAAATTGATCTTCAAGGCAGGATGGTCAACTTGATCTAATAGCTGAAAAATAGAAGACGGAGTATCTGCCAGCGTATTGGGGTGAGTTTCGACCAATACCTCTAACCCAAGCCCAGCAGCATAATCACAAACATGCCTTAAGCGAGTAATCATCTCGGCTCTCTCACCTCTGCTCACACTCTCGCTAGCAATATGGCCAGCAAATGTACGGATCTTGGGCGTCTTCCAAAAATTGGCCAACTGGCAAACAGATTGGCATTTTTCTTGTGCTATTCGACGCTCACCAACAAGGGGGATGTAGTCACTAACCATTGAGACCGATAACCCCATATCTGCTAACCACTTGGCATCATATTGTGGTTGTAATGCAAGGCTGCGGCCATGTACTCCCCATAGCTCAATACCATCAAAGCAGTTTGAGCGCGCCCACTCAGCTAAATATTCCAATGACACCAGCTGATGACGAAACGAAATGGTGCAGATCGATAATTGCATTTTTTTCTCCTCTGCTACTATCAGCACACAGTGCTAAACGTAAATTCACACCAATCCATGTACGCTTCATATAAGCGTGCTCTGATCTTGTTTTCAGTCTTCTCTTGTTTCTCCAGCAGGGTGTAAATCCCTTTAACTAACTCGGTATTCTCTGTCTGTGCCAGTTTCATCACTTGGTATTGCACATTTGAATAGGTTTGCACCAGCTCCTCGACCACATCACACCAATGTTCGAATTCATCATCAGGTAACCCTAAAGCACGCCAGAAAAACGCAAAGCCATGTTCATAAGCATATTTACGAACGGCGATGACCTTTATCTCTCTCAGTGCTTGGCTTAGTTCGCCGAGTGAAGACACACCTTCCCCCTGCACGTAATAGATCAGGA
Organism: Photobacterium makurazakiensis; assembly: GCF_050336715.1. Taxonomy (NCBI): domain Bacteria; kingdom Pseudomonadati; phylum Pseudomonadota; class Gammaproteobacteria; order Vibrionales; family Vibrionaceae; genus Photobacterium; species Photobacterium makurazakiensis. The sequence continues at coordinate 10,478 of NZ_JAKJSJ010000010.1, read as the reverse complement.
TGCTTTTAATTGCGTCATTCAAAGGGCGGTTTTTAGATGTAAAGCACAGCTCAAAATATGCTTTTATATCTTCATCATTTGCAGAGTGAAGCACCTTTGCATCAAAGTAGTACCCCCCCGCAACAGTTGGCTGAGCAATCGCATTGATCACGCGATCACTATCAATCTCGCCCTCCCAGCGGAAGTCCGGATCTGACATCATAAAAGTGTTTGGTCTCGAGCCTTGCTGAAGTAACACGTAATGGGGAAAAGGATTCTGACTGAATTTATTTTCTCGTTCGGGCAACTGGTACATATCTAACATCACCATCAGCGGCATAGAGTTAGGCTTCCCTGCCAGCAGAGTCATCATTGTTTCAATGTTGTCATTCTTGCTCTTACTTCCCTCATACCAAGCAATCAAATCGCCACCATATAAACGCTTATACCAGTCGCGAAAGACACGGTGATCAACATCATCCGAGTGATAGCGTAAATGGTAATTATCTGTCACCGTAAATTCGGCATCCCACACCCCAAAATAAAAAGGCCGATGGTCAATACCCGCGCGCTTCAACGATTCACAGACACAGCTAACAAAACAATGGACTTTGACATCCTCAAACTCTTCCGACTCCATGCTTGTTTCATCAACGCTAACCTCACTCTCATTGGCCAAACCCACAATAAACGACGCTAAACTCGCAACCGTCTCATAATCTTTCTTACTTAGATTCTCGTCAGGAACTTTGACCCCTAGATCAAGTTCAAGATGTAGCATCAGCTGTAAAACCAAAACGGAATCTAAATAAAGATCTTCATTAAGCCGTGCATGTTCATGAAAAGCGTCCAAACAAGGGCTCTTCATCGACTCTTCTAGCACCTGTTTAATTGCCAACGTAACCTGCTCATAAGTCATCAATCTATCCTCCTTAACCGATTGCCGAAATGGCAGGTTCAGTCTTTGCTAACGCAAGTCGATCTACTTTTCCGTTAGGCAACTTATCTATCTGTTCCACCTGCTGAATATCAACAGGGAGTTGAAAAGCGGCTAACCGGGTACTGCACCAACGTCTGATTAGGCTAGGAGAAAGACTTTCATCAGCAACAAATTGAAGGCACACCCTGTCACCCGCGAGTGCATCTTGGCGCTTAAATACAACGGCATCGGTGATCTCCGGCAATTCGCTCACCGCATCTTCAACATCTTTCGGATACACATTCAAACCAGCAACATTGATAAGGTCATCGGCACGAGCAACAAAATGCAGCCGTTGCTGCTCATCGAAATAGCCTAAGTCTCGGGTATGAATAACCTCGCCATTAACTGTAACGGTGATCTCTTCTGGCTGCTGATGGCAACGTCCAGCTTGAACGTGTAGATGGGGCAATACATACCCCACGCTATTATTGGTTTCTGTATTCGGGTTAATGGCTATACAGCCGACTTCCGAGCAGCCATATTGCTGAAAAATATGCTCTGCACGATACTGCAAAGCTTCAAAACAGGCTTTCGGCAACAAAGTGCCTGAAGTCATCACCGCATGTAATTGCTTAGATTGTGGGTATAGCGTTGCAATAGACTGAAGCAAGGCTGGCGATGAATAAAGAAGATGATTTGGCGTTTGTTGCAATACCTTAATCAAGTATTTCGGATTGAGCTGATTGATGATCAGTGGGATCTGCCGACGCTTCAATGCAACCATCACTCCGGCAATTAGCCCATAAGAATGCGTAATAGGGCAAGCAATGATAGGCGTCATGCTATTCGGCGCAGTGAATGTCGAAATATAGCTATCTAATTCCTGATCAATAGAACGCCAAGAGCGACAAATAACCTTTGGCTCACCCGTCGTACCTGAACTGGTTTGTACCAATACGGCTTCAGTTTCAGGAATATCGTTCCCCAAAGGTAAGCAATGCGCTACTGTATTAATGAGTAGATAGTGACACTTAGCCTTTACTGCCATACGTTTAGCTGCCAAGCGAGGCATATCTGCATGGATGGGATAAAGAGACCCGCCTGTTTTTTTTAGATATAAACACAGTGCTAACAAGTACGCAGGATCTGAGCTGCATAATGCAATTCGCTTCCCTTTACAGCGTGAAAGCACATCATGACGAGCAAACTCTTGATAGCGAGCTAAAAAGTAATCATCGCCGTAATAATCATCGTTGATGTAAATCATAAGATCCTTCTGTTCTATCCTTTTCAAAACTCAGCGGGTTGGGAATGAGGTGGTGGCACTCATCTTTTGCCGCGATTAACTTTCGTGTTAATAAAGACTCTGTTAGTACATACGGCTGACCATGCCCCAGCATTGCTAGCCGCTCAGACAATTCAGGGTGTTCAATCTGATAACCATGGAGGCAATCCATCACTTCTTGCCAAAAGTCGGCATCGCAAAATTCATAGTGAGTCATCAATAGGTGGGCGATTTCTGTTAAGTTATAAACAAACAACGTATCCATCACTAGTTCACGTAACAGCTCGATAGATTCCGCTCGGTAATAATTGTCGCGACCGTCAGCAAGAAAAGTAGGGAGATGTTCCTTATCCGCAAGAAAACTATCTGTGAATTCAACGCTTTCATGGAAGTCCCTGACAATCAGCCTAGTCGGCCACCCATCAGCTACTACCAACACCATATTTTGTCCATGCGCTTCTAGCGCAATGCCATGCTTAACTAATAGGTGCCAAACCGGAATCACGACCACCTGTAGCAGCCGAGTAAGCCAACGCTTAAGGCCAAACTGTTCCACCCATCCAGAAATAAACGGCATACCGTCATGCTCAACCATCATCAAGGCATTAAAAGGGATCGCCTGCTCACCTGCAGCCAATACACTTTCGACACTCTGTCGCATGATCAGCGCAAGCTGTCCATCAGCTGGCTCGGTGTGCAATGGGCACTCTGGAGGCTTAAATATGGCTGCCGCAAACTCTTCTAATACCGAGAGTCCTGACAAAGAGGGATCATTTGAAGTGACGGCTGATAGCCAAGTCGATATCTCTGGTGCTCGGCAAACCGAATACGGTTCCAATGTCCGTTTGGAAGATGTATTCACCATGTTTATAGGCAACTTGACGTGAGCTTTCGCGGCTTGTGACATATTAATCAGCGTTCGGACCGATTGGGTCGCTGAGTAATGATCGCCAGCGACGCCCAGAGGGATCACCACCAATAGTGATTCTTGCCTTTCGAGCCATGTTGCTTTCAACTGCTGGTACTGCCAAGGGTGGACTGGCAACAGAGCATATTCATCCCATGACACCCCGTAGTGGCTTAATTGAGTTGTTAGTTGGCGCCAACTTTCAAGGCCTAACTCATGCAACCAAAACACATCATGTACACTCGGCAAGGCCGTTTGAAGGTGAGTTAACTTCACGGCTAACCATTCAAGCTGGAACCGAGCGCCTGATTCTGGGCCATAAGATTGATGATCAGTAAGACTAAAAGCCGTACGTGCTTTAAATGAAGGATGATAAGGGTGCCCCTCATCGAGTAGCCCTTCCAATTCAGCGTATTGACAGATCCGGCGCGACAGCTTGCGAGTCAAATTCAACGAATTCCAATCGCATAAACGCACTGTCTGGGAAAGCTCTTCTAATAAGCTGTGCTTTATCTCATTTGGCGATGGTAATTCATTGATGAGTTCAATCAACGCGGTGGAAAAATCACGGCACATATACCGATTTATCGTCAAGGTTGTAATATCAACCCTCACTCGGCCAAAACCAGTCACCCGCCCCTGCACTGAGTAATGGGTACGAGCAAGTGTCCAGCCAAAAGTGCCACTATGTTCGGGTAAAGCGGAATAGGTTGCATCGACAAAACGTTCAAATATCAATGCTTCAACTAACTGCCTCAGTACCCGCTGAGTCACAGACAGAGGGGAAATTTCAGGCAATGGCATGAGTCGGCAACTCTCGGTTATATGGCTGCTCTACCAGCAATGGATTATCAATAAAGGTATAAACCGACTGTTCATTTTCAGTTTGTAACTCATCAATATCATGGACCCTTGTCAGCAAATTGGCTTTCATTGGCAACTTCTCTTCATGCAACAGCCTTTGCACAAACTTTTTGCCAGCCCCGACTAAACGACGTTCCAGACCAGATAACCGCTGCTGGGCAAACGCCAGTAAACTCGGCTCGTCCACAATACCATCAGCCCCTAAGCGACCTATGATTGCAAAAAGATTATTCACCATAAGGTAGTAACAAAATCGGTCGCAAATCATCTCATCATCAAAGTAAAGATCAGCGACAATGGCTAAGTCAGGGTCCAAACTAGCCTGATAGGCTTGGTAGGATTTAGATAAGTAGTAACCTTGGTTATCTCTAAAATAATAGGTCTTAGGCAGCCCTTGCTGATCCAAGGCCAACACACTATTTTGCTGATGCGCTTCTAATGCAATACCGTGCTCATCATAAAGGTGGATCATTGGTTCAATAGCACATTCCCAGTAAGCCGCGAACCACTTCATCGCAGCCAGAAATAGGGTGCAATTATTCACTATCGATAACCGTTTAACCTGATGGTGAAGTAATGATGCGTTACCGGGCAACGGGTCTTGGGCTAATGCCGCAAGCGACGTCGTGTCTTGATCATTTCCCTGCTTAAAACTGTTTTCTCTGATGATAATTTCAAAACCACTCTCTGCTAATTCAGGTACATCCACCGTGATATAAGCAGGATCGGCGACTATCTGAAAGCTGGGATATAAAGATGAAAAACCAGTCTTACGATATAGCCGAGTCATCACGACACCAGCCTCGAGCTCGTGTCGCTTATTAACCCTTAAAGAGTTGGTAATTTTTACGGGAAGGGAAAACTTAAACATCCAATCAAGTGCCGGACTGTATAAAGATCGGACTGAGGATGTTGCAGTAAACTGTGGCCCATGAGCGCCACAGTCGACAATAAGACCAGCATCAATTAAACGAATAACATAAGGTTGATGCAACAACCATTGCGCCTGAAGTGGGTGCATCGGCAATACAACGTAATCCTCACGCACTAACGCTTCGGTATCTAAACTACTCGCAATAATTTCTTCAGTATCACAGAGTAAAGCTGACCGTTGGCGAACAAGAGAATGGTGAACCTGAAAGTAGTTCAGTTTGAAATAACCCTTCATCTCGGGGGCATAGAATTCATGGTGATATTCCAGCATCCCCTGCCTGCTTTTAGGCGTCGGATGTTGCCAGTGACCAAACACTAACATCTGCTCAGTATCAATGAACCGAATAGCAGTAGGCGCCGGTGTGCACATATGATGAGTAATATAACGAGCCATCAATTGCTCGCTATCAACAATACGCCTGAGTAGCTCTTGCTCCTCATTATGGGAAGCTTTATTGTCGCAGTAGGAACTGTAAATTTCTCTCACCAGCATGGATATGACGTTAGCTAAAGGTATTACCTGCACGCCTGAGTCGTCGGTGAATAGTACGACCTGATGGAACCGATGCCGACCAACTACGGTGCGATAAGCAACTTCGAGCATCAAGAACCCTCCCCTATGAGTCAAAGGAAGCTTTACCCACCAAGCATGCTTACGCGCCATTAATTGATTAAAAGTACCCAGCTCACTCTCAGGAAGTGAACCTAAAAGGCAACTTTTCTTCCCCCACTCGCCGCCATCAACTTCTCGTAAATATCCATTAATAAAGGCATGAAACGAAGCTTGAGTCGCTATGTTTTTAGCCCTTTGTTCCATTATTTTTTCATCAAACATTGCGTCACTGACATCCATATCGAGAAGGCATAGTTAGCGATAATTATTGATAATGGTTATCATTACAACTCAAGTTACAATTGTTACGATGAAGGTTGATGGGGATTCCGAGCTTTAAATACCAAGCTAGCAACTATGGTGTGAGTTAGAGGAATATGTGTTTCATCTCTAATCAAACAAATAGAATAAGATGTCAAACAACAAAGAGTTACCGCTAGTTGGCCCTCCCATTCGCACTTTTTTTTATTATGCTATTCCTTCACTGATCGGGTTACTCGCTATATCAACAACCAGTGTGATTGATGGACTTTTTATCGGCCATATTCTAGGAGCTAACGCGCTAGCAGCTGTTAATTTCCTTATCCCTTACCTCACCTTGATGTTTGCCTTCGCATTAATGATAGCTATTGGGGGATCGGTAATAGCAGGCAAATGCCTAGGAGAAAAAGATAGCGCAGGAGCAAGCGCTACCTTTACTCAGTCGATGTTGGCAATCATCGTAATAGCCATATTGATGGCATCTCTTTCTTATTTTTTTGAATCCCAGCTATTTCGATTACTTGGCGCGCCAGAAGTACTGCACATAACCATGAGCCGTTATTACCAAGTGATCTCATTTTGCTTAATCATCCAGCTATCTAACCTTGTTCTTTATTACTTTATAAGGCTCGATGGCAATCCTGTACTCGGAACACAAGGCTTAATCATAGGGGCTATGACTAATATCTCCCTTGATGGATTATTTATTGGGTATTTAGGTTGGGGAATAGAATCGGCAGCTTGGGCAACAACAATAGCGCAAGCTATACAGTGCCTATATTTATCGCGTTTTTTTAAACAGCCTAATCGTCGACTTCGGGTAACACTTTACGGCTTATCGCTGCAAGCATTAGCACGCTCACTCTACAATGGCTGCTCTGAGTTTATTAATGAACTATCTGTCGGCATTGTAATATTTACCATCCATTGGCTGATAGTAAGACAGTCTGGAGAACAAGGTATTGCAGGTTTTGCCATTGCCAATTACCTCTTGTTCGTCGGCATGATGATCTATTATGGTTTTATTGACTCGCTCCACATCCTGATCAGCCAAAATGTTGGGGCTGGAAAAATTCATCGTGTCCACAGCTTTATGGCGGTCGCCACGATAACCATTGGACTCGTTTGTATTGGACTAGCCAGTATCGCACTGTACGCCAGCAATATCATCACGGGTATCTTTCTCGACAATCCATCATCACAAGCAGGCTTGCAGGCTAAGCAGTACCTCAACTACCTATGGCCATGCTTTTTATTCAGTGGTTTCAATGTATTGCTTTCAGCTTATTTTACCGCTATGCAACAGCCAATCCCGTCTGCATGTATTTCTCTGTTACGAGGATTAATATTACCCATCACATTATTACTTCTATTTTCGGCATTGAACAATGACTTACATTTTTTATATGCACTACCGCTTGCTGAGGCAACGACACTTTTCGTTGCCGTTGCACTATATATCAAGCATCTAAAACAGCTCCGAAGCAAGCCTATCGATGCCCCTTGTCTTTATTGATGTAATACGGCTAAACACTGGGGTGGAGGAGTTGGAGGAAGGCGTTTACGCGTCTTTACAACCTTTTTTGGGGCTGTTTTTGACTTGGGTTGAGGTTTCCAAGACGCTAGTTCGGCGCCGCAACCATCGCCGGCTGGTGGTGCCTTTTGAGGCTTACAGCTGGTATCTCCATCTGGGCAATGTAGGCGAACATGGAAATGATAATAATGCCCCCACCATGGACGTACTTTTCGTAACCAATCACGATTCGTCCACTCGCGTTGGCACAATTGTTCCTTAATCACAGGGTGAACAAAAATGCGTGCAACTCGCTCATCTGCAGCAGCTAACTGAACCAATAAGGCTTGCTTCTCTCCCCAGTTTTCCTTATTAATCTTGTAGTCCTTAATATGGACCATTGGCAGCGGCTGTACATCAACAAGCTCTTTTTCAGAAAGGGGGCTATTGGTCAATTTGAGCCAAATGTCTGCATCTAACCCCGTTTGATGACTAGCATGGCCTGAAGAAAAACGGCCACCTCGAGGCATCGCAATATCGCCCACCAATAATTGTCCAAGTTTAAGCTGTTGGACATCGGTCGAAAGCCCGTGTAAAAACGCAATCATCTCTTTATGGCCATAGTAGCGGCCACGATGGGAACGCATCACCTGAAAGCCATCACCTGCAAGAGGTAGATTCTCACCGCCAGCAAGGCAGCCATTATTATACGTTCCTATCGACTCTGACTGCCCTTCACTTGGAGTCTCTACTTTTTCCCATGGACTTGCTGCACTCGCAAAACTAACCAACAGCGCAAAAATACAAATTAAGAATTGCTTCACTATACTCTCCATCAACCTTATAACAGCATAGCAAGCACGAAAAAGGCTGCCAGATGGCAGCCTTTTTTTGTAGAAGCAAATAACGAAGTAACGATTACTTCATTTGTTGATCAAGGTTTAGGATAGTTAATGCATTACTAACGCTAGTTGCCAATACATCCACGACCCCTGAACGTAATGCACCAAGCAAAGCAAGTGCCTTACTGTTTTCAGCTGCAGTAACAACAACCGTTGGAATATGGCGTAGCTCTTCCATACTCAAACCAATAACACGATCACTCATCATGGTATCGGCATGCTGCCCCTGGCTATCAAAAAAGTCATAACCCGCAATATCACCGACGACACCTTTTCGAATCCGTGCCTCTACAATTTCTTGTGGTGTAAACCAGCCTAATTTCACCATGTGGCTATTTTCATTCATATCACCCACCCCAACAAGCGCTACATCAGCGCGACGTGCACGGTCGAGTGTTTCTTTCACCGTGCCGTTCTTCATGAAGGCTTCTTTTACTTTAATATCTTCAACGTAGGCTGGTGCATATAAGGTTTCACTGATCCCACCATATTTCTTCGCTAATAACCGGCAGATATGATCAGCATTTATCGCATTACCTGAGCGATGTGTACCGCCAATACCACTGACAAAGCGACACTTACGATGGGGAACGACACCAACATGGCTAGCAATAGAAGCTATGTTGCGCCCCTGTCCCACAGTCACGACCATATCATCGGTTAGCGCAGAGGAAAGGTAGCTAGAAACTAAACTGGCAACTTGTTGACGCTGACTTTCATCATCAGGCTGATCAAGTGCAATTAGCGCACGTTTAAGGTTGAAACGCTCTATCAGCTGCTGCTCTAACTTCTCGCTAAATACCGGGTGATATTTAACGGTAATTTCAACCACACCCTCATCCCTTGCTCGACGCAATAGTCTCCCTACTTTTGCGCGAGACATACCAAATTTTTTAGAAATTTCTTCCTGTGTCGCGCCATCTTGATAGTAGGCGATTGCAATTTCAGTCAATAAATCGCTATCAACATGGGTATTATCACTGGGGGTGGCTGTCATAACCATTCCTTGTATTACACGGAAAATAAGCGCTTATATTTTAACGTTATTATGAAGGTTCAGCGAGCACTCACGGCTCTACTCTTATTCTAAGCCGCATAAAAATAACCAATAGAACGAAAGACTAGAAAATATACAGGCGTAAAAAAGCCCAAGTCTTTCGACGGGGCGCCTAGTCTTGGGCTATTTGGCTAAACATTGTTTACTGATACAAAAAAGCCTCAGCATTTCTGCTGAGGCTTTCGAAGAAGTGGCGGAGCGGCTGGGCTGGTATTCCAGCGGGACTCATTCGGCCAGAGGGCGAACAATCACATTACCCAGACGTAAAAAAGCCCAAGTCGTTAGACTCGGGCTTAATATAGTGGCGGAGTGGACGGGACTCGAACCCGCGACCCCCGGCGTGACAGGCCGGTATTCTAACCAACTGAACTACCACTCCGCAGTGTCTATTCAGCATAAAGCTATTACTTACAATAAAACGGTTAACCGCTTTATTTTTGCCTTCATCTTTTTCTAAAAAAGATGAAAACGAATAGGGAACTTGGCGATGACCTACTCTCACATGGGGAAACCCCACACTACCATCGGCGCAACTATATTTCACTTCTGAGTTCGGCATGGGATCAGGTGGTTCTATAGTGCTATGGTCGCCAAGTAAATTCTTTTACACAGTTCAGGTTATTACTAACACAAACTTAAAATTGGGAGCCTGGCGATGTCCTACTCTCACATGGGGAAACCCCACACTACCATCGGCGCTATTACGTTTCACTACTGAGTTCGGCATGGGATCAGGTGGGTCCATAATGCTATGGTCGCCAAGCAAATTCTTTTGAAAACATCCCGCTGGCTATAAAGCCCGCTAGCTGTGTTAAGTTGCTCTCTCGCTTGGTCATTTAGCAGGCTAAACTCCCTCACTCGAATCACAACTTGTCTTGCTATCGAACTTTATCCCGGCGCTACCTCTGGTAGGCGGAATATCTTCATAATCTGGGAAAATCTGACTAGTTTCTCAAACACCATTCAAGTGTTTCGTGGAGTCCGTAAAAACCCCTTGGGTGTTGTATGGTTAAGCCTCACGGGCAATTAGTATCAGTTAGCTCAATGCCTCGCAGCACTTACACACCTGACCTATCTACGTCGTAGTCTCCAACAACCCTTTAGGATACTTAAAGTATCAGGGATGACTCATCTCAGGGCTCGCTTCGCGCTTAGATGCTTTCAGCGCTTATCGATTCCGAACTTAGCTACCGGGCAATGCCACTGGCGTGACAACCCGAACACCAGAGGTTCGTCCACTCC